>NZ_WVUG01000063.1 GCF_017614965.1 Streptomyces griseorubiginosus
GGCTGCTGGCCGCCGTCGCCGAACGGCTGACGCGGTGCGCCGACGAGGCCGGGTACGCCAGAGCGAGCGCACCGCTGGTGGCCAGACTCGGCGGCGACGAATTCGCCCTGCTGGTCGAGGACTCGACCGAAGTGAAAACCCGGGATGCTGAACTCCCTTGCCCCCCACAGCCGTTGGGCTGCGCCCCGACCAGGAGGAGGACGCAGTGTCGTCACCGAAACTGAAGGCACACCGCAGGAGATGGCTGACCGGGCTGGCCGGTTCGGCCGCGCTGGTTCTCGCCGTGCCCACCGCCGCCTTCGCCGCACCGCCCAAGGCGCTGCCCGCCAACGCCGAGGCCGCCGAGTTCACCTACCAGCCCGCCTTCGACTACGACACGGACGGCTGCTACCCGACGCCGGCCATCGGCCCGGACGGCACCATCAACGGCGGACTCAAGCCCACGGGTTCGCTCAGCGGGGATTGCCACGACGCCTCCGACCTGGACAACACCAACAGCTACTCGCGCTACAAGTGCAACAACGGCTGGTGCGCCTATATGTACGGCCTGTACTTCGAGAAGGACCAGGCCCTCGCGAACAGCAGCATCGGCGGGCACCGCAACGACTGGGAGCACGTCGTGGTCTGGGTGCAGGACGGCCAGATCAAGTACGTGTCGACGTCGAACCACGGTTCGTTCACGGTGCACGCGGCGTCCGAGGTCCGTTTCGACGGCAGCCACGCCAAGATCGTCTATCACAAGGACGGCATCGGCACGCACGACTTCCGTCTCGCCAACACGAACGACGAGCCGCCGGAGAACGACAAGCACACCTGGCAGTACCCGCCGCTGGTGGGCTGGAACGGCTACCCAGCGGGCCTGCGTGACAAGCTGAGCGCGTACGACTTCGGCAGCGCCAACTTCGGCCTGAAGGACGCCAACTTCACCGCGCACCTGACCTCGGCCAAGCCGTCCGGAATCGCGTTCGACCCGAGCGCCTGATCCCGCGACCGCCGACGGGGTTCGCTCGTTCCACAGCTCCCGGAGTCATCCTGGCTCCGGGAGCTCGGGAAGGGCGGAGCATGCCGGTGGGAAGACGGATCGACCGAGGGCGGCTGACGCGGCGGAGCTTTCTGGCCGCGGTGGCGGCCCTCGGCACGGCGAGTGCGCGGGCCACGGCCGAGGGGAACGGCTACACCATGCCCTCCCTCACCTTCGGCGACCCCACCACCCAGCGCAGGCTCGGCGGCCTGTACGCCAGGGCCCTGGCCGCTCTCGCCGACACCCACACCATCGCCGCCGACCCGGCGGTCTACGACAAGGCGGGGCTGCTGGCCTACCCGCCCGGCACGGTCGTACGGGCCGGGGGCGGGTATCCCGCGCCGCAGCGGTGGACCCGGGACGCCGCCGTCAACGCGTGGAACGCGGTGAGCCTGCTCGCGCCGGACGTCGGCCGCAACACGCTGTGGTCGGTGGTCGACCGCGGCCCGGACGGGCTCGTGGTGCAGCAGGACGACCAGTGGTGGGACCAGGTGGTGTGGATCCTGGCCGCCCGGCACCACTACATGGTCACCGGCGACCGCGTCTTCCTGGCACGCGCGTACCGGACCGCCCACCGCACCCTCGCCGTGCGCACGGCTCTGGACTTCGACACCTCCCACGGACTCTTCCGCGGGCCCGGTTTCATGAACGACGGCATCTCCGGCTATCCCAGCCCGCCCGCCTCGGCCTGGGTGCGCTCGTCCTTCGTACTGGACCATCCCGGCACCGAGCGACTGCTGTGCTTGTCGACGAACTGCCTCTACTTCGGCGCCCAGTCGGCGCTCGCGGACATGGCCGACAGCCTCGGCGAGCCGGCTCGGGCAACGTCCCTGCGGGCGGACGCGCGACGCCTGCGCCAGGCGGTCGACCGGCATCTGTGGCGTGCGGACGCCGGGACATACGCCTACCTCCTCAAAGACGACGGCACGGTCGACGCCTCCCAAGAGGGGGCTGGTCTCGCCCTCGCGCTGCTGTGCGGGCTGGCCGATGGGCAGCGGGCGGGGCAGATCCTCGAGAACATCCACTGGCAGCCGCACGGCGTCGTCAACGTCTGGCCGCACTTCCCGCGCTTCGACGACGCCAGGCCGGGACGGCACAACGTCATGGTGTGGCCGATGGTGCACGGCCTGTTCGGCAACGCGGCCGCGAGCGCGGGCCGCACCGACCTGTTCGCACGGGCCGTCGAACAGCTCGCCACGCTGGTCACGTCGAGCGACGGCTTCTACGAGCTGTACGACTCCGTCAGGGGTGCCGTCGACGGCGGCTGGCAGGAGGACGGCAGCGGGCGGGCCGAGCACTTCGTGTCGCAGCCCGACCAGACGTGGTCCGTCACGGCGTATCTGCGCCTCATCCACGACGGCCTGTTCGGTCTGGACTTCGCCGAGGACGCCCTGCGACTGCGACCGTGTCTGCCGCCGGAGTGGGGCGCGGTGACTCTGCGCGGGCTGCGCTACCGGGGCATGACGCTCGACATCGCGCTGCGCGGGGGCGGCGGCCGGGTCTTGGACTGCCTGGTGGACGGGCGGCCGGCCGAAGCCGTCGTACCCGCCGAGGGGACGGGACACCACACCGTGGAGCTGGCCCTCGGGGTGTAGCGGGGTCTGCCGGGCCGGGTGGCCCGGCAGACCTGTTGTGCCGTCGGCGGACCGCTAGCTGCGGCGTCCGGCCGGGTCGCGGGTGACGGTGTCCCCACTGTCGGCGGACTGCGGTCCGGCATCGAGGGATCCGGTGTCCGGGACGGCGCCTTCCTGCGCCCGGTCGGCGTGCCCCGGCCACCAGGCCGCGTGTCCGATCAGGGCGGTGAGGCTGGGCGTGAAGAACATCGCCATCACGAAGGCGGCGACCGCGATACCGAAGGAGACCGCGAAACCCATCTCCGTCAGCAGCGAGTTGCCGGCCAGCATCATCGTGGCGAAGGTCGCCGCCAGGATGAACCCGGCCGCGGCCACCGTCGGCCCGGCGTGCCGGAGTGCCATACCGGCCGCCTCCCGGGGTTCGCGGCCCTCGCGGGCCTCCTCCCTGAGCCGGGCGATCATGAGGATGTTGTAGTCCGTGCCGATCGCGACCACGAACAGATACATGATCACCGGGAGCATGAACATCAGGCCGGACTTGCCCTGCGCCTCCTGGAAGATCCACACGGTGGCACCGAGGGTGGCACCGAAGCCCAGACCCACCGAGGCGATCAGGTACCAGGGCGCGACGACACTGCGCAGCAGCAGCCCGAGGATGACCATGATCAGAACGGCGGCGACGGGGAAGACGGTCCGGTAGTCGTGGTTGACCGCCGTGTCGATGTCCTTGTAGATCGAGGACATGCCACCGACGAGTGCCTTGGTGCCGTCCGGCGCGTTGGCGTGGGCGACGTCGCGCACCTCGCCGACGGCGTCGATCGCCTTGTCCGTGGACGCCTCGTACTTGAGGGTGACCGTGAAGTCGGCGGTGGTGCCGTCCTTGTTCAACTGGTTCATCCGCGCGGAGGCGACGCCGTCCACCGCGCCGAGCTTCTGCGCGTAGGCGGTGAAGCCGGACTTGTCCAGCGGCTTGCCGTCGGTGCTGGACAGGTAGACGTCGGTCGGCGCGGCGGCACCCGCGGAGTACGCCTTCTGCATCTGGTCCTGGACGACCATCGACTCCTTGGTCTTGGGCATGGAGCCCGAGGCCAGGTCGAAGGTGGCGTGGAAGCCGAGGATGCCGGACGACAGGGCCAGCAGGATGAGACCCGAGAGGGCGGCCGTCAGCGCCGGGCGGCGCTGCACACCCCGGCCCAGGGCCGCGAACCGGGCGTTCTCCGGCTCCCGTCGCCAGGACTTGGAGGGCCAGAACACCTTCGGCCCGATCAGCGAGACCACGGCCGGGATCAGGGTCAGGCCGGCGATCAGCGTGACAGTGACCGCGATGGCCAGGGCCGGCCCCATCTGCTTGAGGAAGCCCAGCGTGGACAGCGCCAGCGCGAGGAAGGCGATGATGACCGCGCCGGCGGCGGACGCGATGGCCTCACCGACCCGGCCGACCGCGTTGACCATGGCCTGTTTGGGTTCGTCACCGGCGCGCAGGCGTTCTCGGTAACGGAACATCAGGAACAGGAAGTAGTCCGTGCCCACGCCGAACAGCACCACGATCAGGATCGACGAGATGGAGCTGTTGGCCTGCAGACCGAACAGCTTGGTGGCATAGGCGATCAGACCGTTGGCGATCGCCGACACCAGGCCGATGGTGATCAGCGGCAGGATGGCGAGGATCGGCGCACGGAAGATGATCAGCAGCGTGACCAGGATGATCACGAAGGTGCCGATGCCGATCAGCGCCTCACCGCGCTTGGATGAGTCCTGCTGGTCGAGGGCCTGTGCGGCCGACCCGCCGAGCTTCACCTCCAGATTGGTGCCTTTCGCCAGCTGTTTGACGTCGTCGCGCAACACCTTGGCGGCGTCGGCCTGTTTGGGCTGGCCGGCGTTCTTGCTGTCCATCTGGACCAGGGTCAGGTCATACCTGCCGTCCTTGGACGGCTGGCCGGGGACGACCTTCTGCACCTGGTCGATGTGCTTGTTGCCCAGCTCGGTGGTGATCCGGGCGACGTCCTGCTTGTCTTCGGCGGTCAGCTTTCCGCCGTCGGTGCGCTGGTAGAGCGCGATCGCGGACGGGGTGAAGGCGCTGGGGAACGCCTTCTCCTGCAGGTCCGCGGCCTTGATGGACTCGTAACTCTTGGGCAGGAAACTGCTCTCGTCGCTGTTCGAGGGCAGACTTGGAGCGGTGGCGACGATGGCCACCGCCGCGATCAGCCATGCCACGATCGTCCAGACGGGATGTCGGACGACCGCGGTGCCAATACGTCGGAACATGCGGAAGGTCCTCCTGGGGCAGGAAGATCACCGCAGCCCGGGGAGCGGACCCTGGCATCGGCGACCCCGACCGGCACACGGGGCACTCCCCCAGTGCACCGGTCGCTCGGTTGTCTTCGGTCACATCGTAGTGACCTTGGAGAAAGATCTCTCGTGGGATTCGGCCGCATTGTGAGTGCGGCGGAAGGCACCCGGGCTCGTGCCGGTGTGGCGGGTGGCCGTGCCTTCTGAACGGCGACGGTGTGCGGTTCTTCGACTCGCCCGCTTTCCCGAGGAGTTCAAGCGCACTTCGCCTCCGGCGACCGCACCGGCACCTACCGCACCGGCCTCGACCGCCGATCACCGGCGAGGACGGCGAGGCCGTAGCTCGTGGGAGGACTACGCGGTGGCCCTGGTGGACGAGCTCGAGAACCCGCGACACCTCAACAGACGGTTCACCGTGGGGTATTGAGGTGCGGTGGTCAGACATCGGCGCACCCGAGCAGCGCCTTCGGACCGCCGCGGGCAGAGGACGACCAGGGGGTCACTCGCCCAGCAGTCGGCGCAGCCACCGCAGTCGTGCCGCTTTCGCGTCCCGGGAGAGCGCGGCCTGCGGGACCATGCCGTCGAAACCGTGGAATCCGCCCGGCCATACATGCAGTTCGGCGATGCCGCCGGCCTGCCAGATGCGGCTGGCGTAGGCGACGTCCTCGTCTCGGAAGGTCTCGGCCGAGCCGACGTCGATGAAGGCCGGCGGCAGCCCGGACAGGTCGTCCGCGCGGGCGGGGGCCGCGTACGGGGAGACGTCGGCGCCACCCCGCGCCTCGCCCAGCAGCGCTCCCCACCCCGTCTCGTTGGACGTGCGGTCCCACACGCCCACGCCGGCCATCTGGTGGGCCGAGGGGGTGTCGTTGCGGTCGTCGAGCATGGGGGACATCAGTACTTGCCCGATCGCCTGCGGTCCGTTGCGGTCGCGGGCGAGCAGCGCCACGGCCGCGGCGAGCCCTCCTCCGGCACTGCCGCCCGCCAGGATGACGCGGTCAGGGTCGCCGCCGATCTCCTTGGCGTGCTCGGCCGTCCACAGCAACCCCGCGTAACAGTCCTCCACGGGAGCCGGGTGCGGGTGTTCGGGGGCGAGCCGGTACTCCACGGACACCACGACCAGATCCAGTGCCTCCGCCCAGTCGAGCGGTAGGCCCAGCCGGTGGGAGCCCGCCACCATCCCGCCGCCATGGATGTTGTAGACGATCGGGCGTGGTGCGGTCGCGGTGGTGGGCCGGCAGATCAGCAAGGGCACCTCCGGCGCGCCCGGCGGACCGGGGACCGTCCGCTCCTCGACCTCGAAGCGGCCGCCGCAGGCCAGCTCCTCGTTGGACGGCGGCGGGAACGGTCCGTCCGTGCGCCGTCCGGCCCCGATCATGTCCGGCGTCACGGTGGGTGGCAGCCAGGCACGGATCGCCTCGAGCTCAGGGACGAGTTCGCGGTCGAAGGGCGGGGGACGCATGACCATCGGAGGTCCTCCTCATGGCGGGTACGGCGCCGCGGCGACCGCGGGCTTCCGGCGCGGCCCGGGCGATGTCGTCGTGGTGGCGACAGCGTCCAGGGCCACGTCGACGACTGCCCCCGATCGTTGCGAGCAGGCCGACGAGTCAGGCGGCTGAAGCGGTCTGCTGGTCGGGAGGGCGTCGGTGAGCGGCGAGGGCTCAGGCGTTGACACGGGGTTCTGCCGGGGACCTGACGCCTTCGGCAGCCGGGGTACCCAGGCCAGGCCGGTCACCGCCGCGAGCAGCGTGAAGCCGAACAGCAGGCCGAAGAAGAGCCCGGTTGGAGGCGGTCGCCGAGGCCGGGCTGTCGGCACCCGGCGACATCTCCGTGGCGGGATACGACAACACCACGTTCGCCACGCTCGGCCCGATCTCCCTGACGAGTCGACCAGGCGGGGCGCGAGATCGGCAGGAACGCGGCCCGCCTGCTCCTGGAACAGGCCCGGAGGCCTGGAGTCCGCTCCTGCCCACCCCGGCGGGACAACCACTGTCAGTCCAGAGGCAGTTCTGGCGGCTCGGTGTTTCGGGCGCCTTGACCGGGCCCTGCTCAGACGGGTTCCGGCGATGTTCGGTGGCGTGGGCCTCGGCTGACGTAGGCGGTGGTTCCGGCGGTGGCGAGAAGGGCCGCGACCATGGCCGCCGGTCGGCTGTCGGAGGCCTGCGTCTGCCAGGTCAGCGTCTCCCCCACCATGCCCATGCCCGGGAACACCACCGCGCCGAGTGTCCACCCGAGAGGCAGGAACCATGACCGAGCGGTGCCGACCGCGGCCGTCCCCAGGGCGGTCAGTCCCAGCAGGCCGGCCGCGTCACGGAACACACATCCAACGGGACCGAACCGCGTGCCGGTCAACAGCGTGACCAGCAGGAGCAGGAGTACGCATGTCAGGGCGGCTGCCAGGTGGGACATCCGCAGACTTGCCCATGGCCTCGCCGCCGTACGGTCCAGGGTGTCGTCGGGGCCGCCGAGGGTGGTGGTGACGACGGAGACCAGGAGCAGGACCGTCAGCACGAGTACGGTCCGCCCGACCTCGCCCTGGCCGCCGAAGACGGTTGCCAGCAGCCATGCGATGACGGTGCCCGCGGTCGCCGCGCCCAGCGCCGCCGGCACCTGGCGTGAGCGGACGTAGAGCGTCAGCCCTCTCATCGGGCACCTCGGATCAGAAGACCGGTCGTGACCTGGCACTTCTGGGCAGCCCGATAGACAGCGGTGACCCGGGCCCCGGCCTCGGCCCGCGGCAGGGTCCGCAGTGCCGTCCAGAGCTTGACGGCCTCCGGGTCGACGTATTCGAGGCCGTCGGGACCGGCGGTCGGCCTCCGGTCGAGCAGCCAGAAGGCCGCAGCGGTGGCGACCGGGACGTTCGCCCTGTCACCGCAGTTGCCCCGGCCGGTGAACGCTCCTGTGAGCATCGCCGGTACGAGCCGGCCCGGGTGGGCGAGGCGACCATGGTGGTCCAGTGTGATCCTCATCAGCACGGTGTCGGCCCGCCACTTCGGTGAGGTGGGCGGGAAGAGTGTGCTGGTGTCCTCGTGTGCCTCGACGGCCGATGTCCTCGAAAGGAGGGCCAAGGCACGCCGTGCCTTGGGGGCGACCTCGGGCAGCAACGCTTCGTGGGCCCTGCTGAGGCAGACCAGTGGGGCTACGTCGGTGCACACCAGTTCCTGGGCGACGGGGTCGAGCCTCCCGCGCTCGTAGGCATCGCCGGTCGGCACGACCAGGGCCGTGGCGGTCGCCCCGACGGCCAGCGGCACCAGCGCGGCGAACGCGAACCTACGGTTCTGGACGGCGAAGAGCACGACGGCGCCCCCCGCGATCGCGGCCATCCACAGCCCCTGGGCACCGCTGACCTGGCCGTCGACGGTGTCGTAGTCGCTGAAGACGCTCATTCCCATGCTCGGGGAGAACGCCGCCGTCATCCCGCCGTCCGGGAGGGCTTGGGGGGCGAGGATGAGCAGCGCGAAGCCGGTCACGGCGAGCGCGGGCGCGGTGGCGAGCGCCGGCACCTGCCGTCCGACGGCCAGCCCGAGCCAGACGGAGGCGATCATCGCGACCAGTCCGACGGCTACGACGACATACGCGGCCGACGGCAGGTAGCGTGCCGTGTCGGCGATCCGTGGTGCCGCCGTGAGGAGCGTGATCAGGTACGCGACGATCACCGCCAGGCCGGTCGTGACCAGGATCGGCACCATGCGTTGCGGTCGCGGGCGGGACGCGCTGGCGAACAGTTCGTCGACGTTGGCCCGGTGCACGCGATAGGACTGCCAGGCACCGGCGGCCATCGCGAGGGGCGAGAGCAGCGCGAGGTACTCGCGCTGCGTCATGGCCAGCGCCATCCACCCGGCGGACCATCGTGATGCGGTCACCTGGAGGAGGATCGTACCGGCGACGGTGATCAGGAACGCTGCGCCGAGAGCGGCCGACCGCCGGAACTCGATGGCGAGGATACGGTTCACGCGTTGCTCCGGTGCCGGCGCAGGAGGGCGGAGTAGCCGCGTTCCGCCGGGCTGTCGCCCGCGTCGCCGTCCCCACCTCGGGCGATCAGGTCGTCGGGGGTGCCCTGGAAGAGAAGTCGGCCTTCGTTCATGAGGATGACATCGGTGCAGGCTGCGACGACATCCTCGACGAGGTGGGTGGAGACCAGCACACAGCTGTCGGCGCCCAGGGCACGCAGCAGGTCGCGGAAGTCGAGACGCTGTTCGGGGTCGAGTCCGACGGTCGGCTCGTCGAGCAGCAGCAGCTCGGGGTCGTTCACGATGGCCTGGGCGATGCCGGCCCGGCGCACCATGCCGCCGGACAGTGTCTTCATCTTCTTGTCGGCCTTGGCCGTCAAACCCACCCGGTCGATCGCGCGTTGCACGGCGTCGGGGATCGCGGTCTTCGGCATTTCCTTGAGCCAGGCCATGTAGGCAACGAACTCGCGGACGGTGAACCGCGGGTAGAAGCCGAACTGCTGCGGCAGATACCCCAGTCTGCGGCGTATCCCGCGCAGGTCGGCACGGCCGTCGGCCTGCGCGCCGAGCAGCGTCAACGAGCCGGCGGCGGGTTTGACGACGGTGGACAACGCGCGCATCAGCGTGGTCTTGCCGGCGCCGTTCGGGCCGAGCACCCCATGCACTCCGGCGCTCAGCGCCAAGTCGAGTCCGTCGACGGCCGGATGGCGGCCCGCCCGGACCCGCAGGCCTTGCGCGTGGACTGGCCAAGGATGAAGGGTGGGGGCCGTTTCGGCAGCACTCATCGCCCGCATGGGTCTCTCCTGTTGGTCCTGTGATCTGGTTGACGGAAGGTCAGTTGCCGCTGCGCAGGCGCCGGAAGGGGGAGGCAGCGAGCGGGGTGAACGCGGCGAGAGCCACGGTGGTCGCCGCCCAGACGGCGGTGCTGCCCGGCTGCAGTACCGGTGACAGGGAACGCGCCGCCACGCTCGGCAGCAGGACTGCCGCACACCAGGTCAACGCAAGGGCGATCGCCGCGCGTTGTACCCCGATGAGGGCGCCGAGCACAAGGGTGGCCACCGTGAACGCCAGGCACGGCAGGAGGGTGAGGGCCAGCGAGGTTCCGGTACTCGCCCCCGCCATCAGCAACGCCGGAAGCACCACGAGGAGCACCGCCAGTGTCCGCCGCAGAACCATGGCCAGGCCGGCCGCGGGTGTGGCGGCGATCAGTTCCCAGGCCGGATCGGTCCGGCGGCTCCAGGCCACCGCGACGCCGGGCAGCGGGGCCACCGGAGCCAGCAGCAGCACCAGCGACGGCAGGCTCGGTTCGGCGGCGTCGAGGAGCACGCCACAGCCCAGCACCGCGGCCGTCACCGCGAGCCATGGCAGCAGCGTCCAGGCGAGCCACCGCCGGTGGACGGCCCCTGCGCGGGTACGCCGACGGGCCGGCGACGGGCTCGCTTCGAGCGCCCGGTCGAGCGAGACGGCGACACGATCGAGCAGATCCCTCGTGGCCGGGGAGGCGTGGGCGGCCAGCTGCGCGCGGCAGTCGGCGCACACGTCGAGATGGACCTCGATCGACCAGAGCGCGGCGTCGTCGAGCCCCGGGCCGCCGTCCGCGTAGCGGGCCAGAAGCATGGTGGACGGATGAGTCATGACAGCGCCTCCCGCAGCGCGATCCGGGCCCGACGTGCGCGGGTCTTGACCGTGCCCTCCGGCACGCTGAGCAGCACCGCCGTCTGTCGCACCGACAGGTCGTCCAGCACCATGGCCTGCAGTACCTGCCGCAACTCCGGCGGCAGCCGCAGCAGCGCCTGTTCGAAGTTCTGGTCGACGCGGGTCGCCATCACCTCGTCCTCGGCGGCCGGAGCGGTCGTCTCGAGCAGGGCGACGACCGGCACCCGCTCCTGGCGGGCGCGCCGACGGAAGGCGTCGACGAGTCGGTTCGCAGCGATCGACCAGAGCCAGCCGACCGCACTGCCCTCGGTCACGGAGCCCGCATAGCTGCCGGCCGCGCGCCACACCGCCAGATAGGTCTCCTGGAGCACGTCGGCGACGACGTCCTCGTCCGCGCAGCGACGGCGCAGCCGCACCGCCAACCAGGGTGAGGTACGCCGGTACAACTCGTCGAACGCCGCCCGGTCACCGTCGGCGACGCGACGCACGAGTTCCGCCTCTTCGAGGCCTGTCATGCCTTTCACGATCAGGGAGACGAAACGATCTTCCATTCGGGTTCTCGGCCGCCTCGCCGCCTGGCGAAGGAACCTGCCTTCCTGGACCTGTGCGTGGGCCATCAGAGCGAACAGGAGCCGGCAGTACGGCCGGAGTAACCCCTTGCCAAGCCCTGGCTGCGCGACGGACGACTCAGCCCGCGGGGGTGTTGTAGTTGACGATCCCCTCGACCATGAGAGCGACCGCACCGGCCAACGGGTTCGTGCCGGTGCCCACGACGTCGGGCAGCTTGTGCGCCTCGCTCTCGGTGACGGCCACCATGCCCCAGAACGCGTTGAAGCCCGAGGGATCGGCCGGCTTGTCGGTGGCCGCCCCCACGGTCAGCACCCCGCCCGCTTCGGCCACGGCCAACGCCCCCATCTGCCGCAGCGTGTCGTGATCCCGTTCCTCGGCGGCCACCACGCTCCAGCCCGCCACCTCCACGTGCCGTAAGGCGTCGAGGAGTTTGCCCGGGGTGTCCGACCCGGCGACAACGATGTCGGGCAGGACGAGGGCCACCGGTCCCTGGGTCATCGGCAGGGCGGAGCGGATCGCCCCGTCGAGACCGGGTCCGAACGACTCGTCCTGGTAGACGAAGACCATCTGGAAGGTGTCGGCATAGCGGGCGAGATAACTCACCGTCTCCAGCTTGTGCGTTGCGAAGACGACGACCAGGCGCACGTTGAGTCCGCTCTTGGCGAGTTCCACCACGGCTTCCAGGCTGCGGTCCAGCACGGTGACCCCGGGAGCCAGACAGTGCAGTTCCTTCGGATAGGGAGCCCCGAAACGCGTTCCGTATCCGGCACAGGGCAGGATGACCGAGACGTCGGGTACGGATGGGGACGAACTCTGCATCGCGTAGCACTCCGGTCGTGTGGACGATGGGTGACCTTGCACAACTCGCCGAGCACAGACTGCCCAGGGCCGACCGACGCCGAACCTCCGGCATCACCTGCACCGGCACGCGACCACAGCCACCGAGATGCCGGTTCCCGGTAACTCCGGAAGGTCCAACTGTGCGGCGAAATCGTCGAGTTGACCGGAGCGATCAAGCGCGATGAGGTGAGGTGACGACCGCGGTAGGCCCGACGAAAGAGGACTCTCCATGCGGGTGCTGTTGTCCACTTACGGGACACGGGGCGATGTTGAACCGCTGCTGGCCCTCGCGGTGCGGTTACGGGCGCTGGGCGTGGCGGTGCGGATGTGTGCCCCGCCGGCCGAGGAGTTCGCCCAGCGGCTGGCGGGTATCGGGGTGGAGTCCGTGCCGGTCGGGCCACCCGTCCGGGAGTTGATGCGCGGCAAGGCCCTGCCCTCGGCGACGGATCTGGCCCGCTACCGGAACGAGTTGGTCGAGACCCAGTTCGCCGCCTTCCCCGCGGCCTTCGACGGATGCGACGTGGTGGTGGCGGCGGGCCTGGGGCAGGTCGGCGCACGATCCGTGGCCGAGGCCGCGGGGATCCCCTACGTGTACGTCAGCTACGCGGCGGTTCACCTGCCGTCGCCGCACCATGCGCCGCCTCCGCGGCCGGGCTGGCCGGAGCCCGAGGCCGCCGACAACCGGACCCTGTGGGAGGCGGACGCGCGGAACGTCAACGCGCAGTTCGGCGACGCGCTCAACCGCCACCGGACGGCGCTCGGTCTGCCGCCGGTGGACAACGTGCGCGATCACATCCTCACCGACCGCCCGTGGCTCGCGGCCGATCCCGTACTGGGGCCGTGGCCGCAGACCCCCGGCCTCGACGTCGTACAGACCGGCGCCTGGACGCTCCCTGACGAGCGCCCCCTCCCGGCGGACCTGGTGCGGTTTCTGGACGCGGGCGGTCCGCCGGTCTATGTCGGCTTCGGCAGCATGTCCCCGGCCGAGGGCGTCGGGGGCATGGCCGTCGAGGCGATCCGCGCTCTGGGGTACCGCGTGCTCGTGTCCCGTGGCTGGGCGGGCCTGGATCTCGTCGACGACGGGGACGACTGCTTCACCATCGGCGAGGTCAGCCATCAGAGCCTGTTCGGCAAGGTGGCCGCTGTGGTCCACCACGGGGGCGCGGGTACCACGCTGACGGCGGCGCGGGCGGGCGCGCCGCAAGTGGTGATACCGCTCCAGCTGTCGGACAACCCGTACTGGGCCGGCCGGGTGGCGGCACTGGACCTCGGTGCGGCCCTCGACGCTCCGGCCACGACCGTCGAATCGCTGGGCATCGCGCTCAAGAGCGCTCTGTCGCCGGAGACCCGGGCGCGCGCGAAGGTTCTGGGGAGCCGTGTCCGCACTGACGGAGCGGAGGTGGCCGCACATCGGTTGGTCGAACGGTCGCGGTGACCGGCACCGGTCTTGGGTGCGCGGTTGAGCACTCCGAGCGCCGATACCGCGCCGTCGATTGCTAGCGTTCGCGTTCATGGACGACGGTGTGTATGTAGGCAGTGCGGGCAAGGACGCGGCAATGGACCGGGGGTGGCTGCTCGGGCACTTCAAGGAGCAGGGCGATCCCCGGCACAGTGACGCGGTCGAGGTGAAATGGGGCGTCCATTCACGCGGTGAGCAACGCGCGCAGTGGGTGAAGGGCGAGATGCGGACAGCTCTGCTGGTCCTCATCACCGGACGCTTTCGTCTGGAGTTCCCCGGACGCAGCGTGGTTCTGGAGCGGCAGGGCGACTACGTCGTCTGGGGCCAGGGGGTGGACCACTCCTGGTTCGCCGAGGAGGACTCCGTGGTGATCACCGTGCGATGGCCTTCCGTGGCCGGTTACGCCGTCCCCGACGGAAAGGGCGAGGAACGACCGAAGTGAACCATTGGCCGCGTGTGGTCCGCTATCTCATGCAAGCCCCTTAATGTCGTTTGCCGAGCGCAAACGGGATTCCCTCGGTTATTGGTTGTGGCATTGGTCACCGTTGACCGCTTAATCGGAGCACATTTAGCATCACGGAAAATGATCCCGTCTGCTGGGGCTGCAACGCCTGTATTCCGGACGTCAGCCTGATACTCCGGTAACACCGCGACCGACGTCCGTCGCGTTCTCTTCTCGTGAAGGGTAATCCGTGAATTTACCCCGAATCGCAGTCAGTAATCATTCCGGCGAAGAGACAGAATCCGCGCCCTTGTCGCTGGCGCAGGAGCGTCTGTGGGTCATGGCGCGCATGGACGGAGACGCCAGCGCCGCCTACAACGAGCCGATGCCCTTCGACATCCGGGGACCGCTGGACCGGGACCTGCTCATCAAGGCGCTTCATCTGCTCGCGGCCCGGCACGAGGCCCTGCGCACCCGGCTGGTCCCCGCCGAGGGCTCGGCTCTCCAGGTGGTCGATCCGCCGGACACGGGTTTCCCGGTGACCTTCGAGGACCTGACCGAACTGCCCGACGTGGCTGAACGGTTGACACGTATACGGCTGGAGGTGGAGGGCACCCCGTTCCGCCTGGGCGAGGAACCCATGGCGCGCGGCTGCCTGATCGCGCTCCGACCGACCCATCACGTGCTGATCCTGACGGCACATCACATCATCTTCGACGGCTGGTCCCGGTCCCTGCTGCTGAAGGAGCTGGGCCTGGTGTACGACGCCCTTCAGCGGGGGCGGGCCGTCTCGCTGCCCGAACTGACCTGGCAGTACAGCGATTACACCCGGTGGCAGTGGCAGTGGATGTCGGGAGACGAGCCCACCTCACAGGCCGACTACTGGACCGCCGCGCTGGCCGGCAGCCCGGCCGTGATCACCCTTCCCACCGATCGACCCCGCCCGCCCGAACAGGACTTCCGCGGCGCCCGGTTGGCCGTGACGGTCGACGAGGACCTGACGCTGGCCCTGCGCGCGCTGTCGTCCGACAACGATGTCTCCCTCTATGCCACCGTCCTGACCGGCTGGTCCGTGCTGCTGTCCCTGCTCTCCGGGCAGGACGACATCGTGGTCGGCGCTCCCACGTCGAACCGGCGACGCGGGGACGTCGAGGGTCTGATCGGCTTCTTCGTCAACACCCTCGCCCTGCGCGCGGACCTGTCCGGCTCCCCCACGGTCAGGGACGCCCTGAAGCGGGTGAACGAGCGGATCCGTGACGCCCTCAAGAACGTCGACCTCCCCTTCGAGCGAGTCGTCGAACTGGTCAACCCACCGCGGAGCCCCGCCTGCACGGCCCTGTTCCAGACGATGTTCGCCTGGGTCCCGTCCATGCGGAAGGAACTCGAACTCCCAGGTCTGGAGGTCGAGTTACGAGAGGACGCCGCCCACGTACCCGCGAAGTTCGACATGGTCCTGGCCCTGGCCGACGAGGGCCGGCAACTCACCGGAGAGATCGACTACGCGGTGGCGCTCTTCGACCGGGCGACCATCGAACGGTATGTACGTCAATTCCTGCGCGTGCTGCGGCTGATGACCGAGCGGCCCGATGCAGAGATCGCCGACCTGACACTGCTCGACGAGGACGAGCAGCGGGCGATCCTCGCCGCCTTCAGCACCGGGCCCGCCGTGACCGGACCGGCATCGGCGGGCGTGCTGGAGCGCTTCACCGCGCAGGTCCGTGAACGACCGGGCCAGTGTGCGGTGGTGGCCGGTGACGTCGAGCTGGACTACGCGACACTCGACCGCCGGGCCAACCGTCTCGCCCACGCCCTGATCGCCCGCGGTGCCGGCCCTGACCGTGTGGTGGGCCTGCACGCCGGACGCTCCACCGACCTCGTCGTCGGTGTGCTCGGGATCCTCAAGGCCGGAGCCGCTTACCTGCCCCTCGACCCCGCCCAGCCCCCGGAGCGGCTCGCGGCCATGGTCGGCGACGCGGCACCGGTCCTCGTGCTGACCGACCAGGGGGACGCCGCGGACGTCGGACACCCGTGGGAGCGTCTGGCGAGCGTGGAAGCCGAGGGGGCCCACGACGATGCGCCGGCCATCGGCACGGACACAGCGCGGCTCGCCTACGTCATCTACACCTCGGGATCGACCGGCCGGCCCAAGGGTGTGGCGGTGACGCACGGAAGCGTCGTCAATCTCTTCGACCACTGGCGCGACCTCATGGGGGACGCCCCGGGCGAGGCCTCGTCGGCCTGGTCCAGCATCGGCTTCGACGCGTCGGTGCACGAACTCCTCGTCCCGCTGACCACCGGCGCCGTCCTCCACCTGGTCCCCGACGAACTCCGCGCAGACCCCGGGTCGTTGCTGGAGTGGATGCGCGAACGCAAGGTCACCCAGGCGTTCCTGCCCCCGTCCTACGTCCAGTGGATCGGCGAGGACCCGGCCGCGCGCCTCGCCGGATCGAGCCTGCGTCAGCTCCTCACCGGTGTGGAGTCCCTGCCGGAGACCACCCTGCACCGCATGCGTGAACTGCTGCCCGGCCTGCGCATCTGCTTCGGCTACGGCCCGACCGAGGCCACCCTCTACTCCACCGCGTACACCGACCCCCAGCCCTACGAGCGGTCGTGTCCCATCGGGCGACCACTGCGCGGCACCCGTCTGTACCTGCTCGACGACCGGATGCGTCCGGTACCCGTGGGAGTCACCGGAGAGGTCTACCTCGGTGGTGCGAGCCTGGCCCGCGGCTATCTCAACCGCCCCGACCTCACCGACGAACTCTTCGTGCCCGACCCCTTCGTCCCCGGTGAACGCCTCTACCGCACCGGCGACTTGGCGCGCTGGCTGCCGGACGGCAACGCCGAATACGTCGGCCGCCGGGACGACCAGCTCAAGCTGCGCGGATTCCGCATCGAACCGGGAGAGGTCGAAGCGGCACTGCTGGCGGTCCCCGGGGTGCGCGAGGCCGTCGTTCTGGCCGATCGTGACACGCCGGGTGGTCCTCGCCTGGTCGCCGGCGTGGGATGTGACGCCGAGCGCACGCGGATGCCGTACGAGTGGCGTGCGGCCCTCAAGGACCGCCTGCCGGACTACATGATCCCCGCCGCCGTTGCCGAGTTCCCGCGACTGCCGTTGAACAACAGCGGCAAGGTGGACCGGACGGCGGTGCTGCGCGCCGCCGCGGCAGCCCACACGGGCCGGGTCAACACGGCCGCGCCCCGCGACCATGTCGAAATGGCCCTGTACCGGGTGTGGCGGCGGATCCTGCTTCACCCCGACATCGGCATCGGTGACAACTTCTTCGAGCTCGGCGGCACTTCGATATCGGCGATCAAGATGGCATCCGCCGTCCGGGAGGAGCTCGGCTTCACCCTGCCCGTCCGGGACGTCATGCTGCACCCGACCATCGAGGCGCTCGCCGAGCGCGTGCGCGCCGACGGCGGCGACGCCGCGCAGTCCGCCGAGCTCAGCAGCCTGGTCGAATTCCGCGCGGGCGGCGGCCTGCAGCGCGTGGTGTGCGTGCACCCCGCCGGCGGCACCGCCTTCTGCTACCTGCCCCTGTCCGCCGAACTGGCCGACGACATAGGCGTCGTGGGGCTCCAGGCTCCCGGCATCAACCCCGGTGAGTCCACCCTGCCCGGCGTCGAGGCCATGGCCGAGGAGTATCTGCGGCTGGTCGCACCCCGCACCGACGAGGCACTGGTGCTGTGCGGGCTCTCCTACGGCGGTCTGATCGCGTACGAGATGGGCCGCCGGCTGGTGACGGCCGGACACGAGAAGGTGAGCGTGGTCCTTCTCGACACCCACGGCGCCCAGGACGACGAACAGCGCGCCGCGATCACGCCGGTCGGTATGGCGGAGTTCCGGGAGAAGCTGGTGCGCTTCAACGGCATGTACCCGGGCATCGACGACGAGCAGGTGACCCGGTACCTGACCGTCTACAACCACCATCGTGAGACGGGGCGCGACTACGTCGTCCCCGCGTCCCCCGCCCGTGTCGTGCTGTTGCAGGCCACGGCCGTGGAGGACGAAGAGACGGACGTCGAGCATGCCGCCGCCCGTCTACGCGCGTTCTGGCGGCAGCGCGTCAACGGTGAGTTCGCGGTCGAGCCGGTCGCCTGCGGTCACTGGGACATGTTGGAGAGCGACGAACTGCCCCGCGTCGCAGCTGTCCTCACCGCCGAACTGCACCGGCTGGCCGCCGTCCCCGGCCCGGACGCCCCTTCAGGCACGTCGGAGGATGCACGATGAAACCGCGCGTCGAAACGTCCCCCACCGACATGTCCGAGGACCCTGGCGATCCGGCCGGATTGGCGCTCGAGATTCACCGCCGTGCCCTGCGCACGCCACACGCCGAGGCCGTCGTCGACGGCGAAGTCCACCTCGACTACGCGGCGTTGAACGGGGGAGCCGCCACCGTCGCCCGGGAGCTGGGGCGTCTGGGAGTCACCGCGGGGCAGGCCGTGGCGGTGGCGCTGCCGCGGTCGTGGCGGCTGGTCTGTGTGATGCTGGGCATTCTGCGGCTGGGGGCGCAGGTCGTGCCCCTCGATACACAGAGCCCCGCCGAGCGCCGTCACTTCATGCTCCAGGACTCCGGCGCGGTCGCCCTGGTGCATGAGACGGCAGAGAGCTTCACCGGGCTCCCGGCGGACATCAAAGGGCTCGTCGCGGACACGCTTCTGCCCGAACCGCCGGACGCTGCCGCCCCGTTGGAGGCGCCGGCCGCCCCGGGCGAGGTGTCCTTCCTGTTCTACACCTCCGGAACGACCGGACGCCCGAAGGGGGTCGAGGTCCGCGACGCCGGGGTCCGGCGTCTGGCCCAACGCGGCTACATCCGCATCGCGCCCGACCTGCGCTATGCCTGTCTGGCCAATCCCGCGTTCGACGCGCTGAGCTTCGAAGTCTGGGTGCCCCTGCTGACCGGCGGCTGCTGCGTGATCCTGAGCGACGCGGACGTGCAGACGCCCGAGCGGCTCGCCGCGGCACTACGGCACGGGCGCGTGGACACCGTCTTCGTCACCACGGCCCTGTTCAACGCGATGGTCACGGCTGTGCCGGACTGCTTCGCCGCGGCCGGACAGGTCCTGGTGGGCGGTGAGCAGCTGAACGCACAGGTGATGCGCCGCTGGTACCGGGACAACCCCGACAGTGGCACCCGCCTGTTCAACGTCTACGGACCCACGGAGTCCACCACCTTCGCCCTGTGCCATCCCATCCCGCGGGACTTGGACGGCGACGTGGTGCCGATCGGCCGGCCCCTGCCGCAGACCGGTGCGGTCACGGTCGTACCGGGGCAGGAGCGGGTGGCCGCGCCGGGTGAGGTGGGCGAACTCCTGTTGAGCGGAGCCGGACTCGCCGTCGGATACCGCAACCTTCCCGACGAGACCGAGCGGCGCTTCGTGCGCCTGCCGTGGCTCGACGGCGGCGAGGAGACGTACTACCGCACCGGTGACCTCGTTCGTGCCGACGGCGAGGGCCTGGTGGAATACGTGGGCCGAACCGACCGCCAGGTCAAGGTCCGTGGCTTCAGGATCGAGCCCGGCGAGGTGGAACGGCGCGTCCTGACGCACCCGGCGGTCCAGCACGCCCATGTGTGCACGCGCCCCGCGGGCCGGGAGGGGCCCAATGAACTCCTGGCGTTCCTCGTCCTCGGCCAGGAACTGTCCTACGAGGAGTTCGACGGCCACCTGACGGCACAGCTGCCGGCCTATATGCGCCCCCACCGGATCCATCTCGTGGCCGACCTCACGCTCAACGCCAACGGCAAGGTCGACCAGACCGCCCTGCTGGAGCAGGCCACCCAGCCATGGCGGCCTGCCGCCTCCGACTCCGGCGCCCCGGCCACCACGGAGACGGAGCGCCAAGTCGTCGAACTGGCCGAGGAGATACTCGGCACCAGCGGCCTCCGGCTCGGCGACCGGTGGATCGCCGTCGGCGGTGACTCGCTGAAGGCACTGCGGTTCTGTTTCGCCGTACGTCAGCGCTGGGGCCGCGAGCTGACCCAGTCGGCCGTCCTGCACGGCGACCTGGCCGCCGTCGCCCGGTCGCTCGACACAGCCGGCCCCGGCGAGGAGAGCGCCTTGCCGACACCGGTGGTCTCCGGTGCCCGCTCGGCCCCCGCCACCAGCGAACAGCAGCGACTGTGGCTGATACAGCGCCGCACTCCCGACTCCCGGGCGTACTCCGTCAACCAGGCCTTCCGCGTGGACGGGCCCGTCGACACCACCGCACTGCGGCGGGCGCTGCGCAGCCTCGTGGCACGACACCCTTCGCTGCGGACGGGCTTCCACCTCGGCCCTGAGGGCCTGGAGCAGACCGTCGGCGAACCGTACGACCCCTGGCACGAGCCAGGTCCCCGCCGACTCTGGGAGGAGGAAGAAGCGCACGCCTTCGCCGACACCTTCTTCGCCGAACCCTTCGACCTCGCCGTCCCCCGCATGCTCCGAGCCTGCTGGCTGCCGCGTGACGGCGGCGGCACGCTCCTGGTGCACCTGCACCACATAGCCGTGGACGGCTGGTCGTTGAGCGTCCTGCTGCACGACCTGTCCGCCGACTACGCCGGAAGCGACCGGTCCGAGGCACCCTCTCCGACCCCACTGGACTTCGCCGTCTGGCAGCGCGACCGCTTCGCGAGCGCGGTCTACCGGACCCAGCGCGATGAACTCCTCGCGTTCTACCGCGGCTTGAACGAGCCGCTGGAGGCGCTGCCCATGCAGGGCGCGAGTACGGCACCCCGGGCACGCCTGCTGCACACGTCCCTCGACGTCGTTCGGCGGGCCCACGTCGACCACCTGTGCGCCGAGTACGGGCTGACCCGGTTCCAGGTCCTGCTGAGCGTGTTCTGCTGGTGCCTGTACGGCGTGACCGGCCTGGTCCGCCCGCGCATCGCCGCCCCGGTCGCGGGCCGACCGGTGCGCGAGTTCGAGAACAGCGCGGGCATGATGGCGAACACCGTGCTGCTGCCCCTGACCGTCACGCCCGGCGAGGATCTGCGCTCACATCTCGCCCGTACCGGAAACGACACCGGGCAGGTGCTGGGCCGCCAGGACGTGGCGTTCACCGACGTGCTGACCGGCTGGGAGGGCGTCGGCGACACCACACCGTTCGACTTCCTGTTCGTCCTGGAGAACACCGACTTCGGGGCGTTGCGGCTGCCCGGCTGCACCCAGCGCCCCCTGTGGTGGGCGGCACCGGAGGCCAAGTGCCCGCTGACGGTCTCCGTGATCGAGCATGCGGACGCGCTCGACGTGCTGTGGGAGTACGCCGAGGACCGGTTCACCGACGAGGACGTCGAGGCGATGGCGGAGCTGTTGCGGCGGGGCGTGGACGCGCTCGCGTCCGGTGGCCGCCGTACCGCCCGTGAACTCGTCCTCCCCTACCGGGACTCCCTTCCGCGCCACGGGCGCGGGCCCGCCCCCGAACCCGGCTTCACCACGATCGCCGAAGGCTTCAGCCGTCAGGTCGCCCGCACTCCGCACGCCCCCGCCGTCGTCACGGCCGACGGCGAGATGCTGAGCTATGCGGCCCTCGACGCCCGTGCGGCAGCGCTCGCCGCGGAACTGGCCGACCGGTACCCGATCCCGGCCGACGACAGCCCGTGCCGGGCGGCCCTTTACCTGGAGCCGTCCGCCGACCACGTGGTGGCGCTGCTGGCGCTGGCCAGGCTGAACGTCACCGCCGTCCCCCTCGACCCCTCCTACCCGGCCGACATGCTGCGCCGCGTCCTGGAACGGATCGACCCCCTGTGCGTCCTGACCACACGGGACAGCGCACCGGCGCTGGACACGCTGCTCCCGGACGGCGTGTCCCGCCACCTCGTCGTACCGGGGGCGGGCTCGCAGCCGCGAACGGGCGACGGCAGGGTGTCGTCGTACGGCGGGAACACCCGACGCACGGCCGACGCGCCGGCCCACAGCGGCGCCCGCCCCCTGTACACGCTGTTCACCTCCGGCTCCACCGGCGTCCCCAAGGGTGTACAGATCCAGGACCGCACCCTGTGCGACCTGATCAGGTGGCAGTCAGGTCCCGGCGGCCTGACCGCGCCCGCCGTCACCCAGCAGTTCTCGATGCTGTCGTTCGACGTGTCCTTCCAGGAGATCTTCGGGACCCTGTGCACCGGCGGCAGCCTCCGGCTCATCCGTCCCGAGTGGCGTCAGGACGTGCCCGCGCTCCTGGACCGGCTGGAGTCCGCGGGCGTCGAGCGGATCTTCATGCCCTACGTGGCCCTGCAACTGCTCGCCGAGTACGCCGTGCGCCTGGACAAGTATCCGTCCCGGCTGCGTGAAGTGATCACCGCGGGCGAGCAGTTGGTGTGCACCGACAGCATCCGGCGCTGGTTCGCCGGGCTCCCCGGCGCGCGGCTGTTCAACCACTACGGGCCGACCGAGACGCATGTGGTCAGCGCCCTGTGCCTGGAGGGAGATCCCGGGCGCTGGCCCGAGCGGCCCGCCATCGGACGTCCGGTGGCCGGGGCCGACCTGCGGGTGGTGGACGCCCAGGGCGACGCCGTCCCGGCCGGATGCACCGGCGAGCTGCTGATCGGCGGCACCATGACCACCCGCTGCTACCTCGACGAACCGGAACTCGACGACACCCGCTTCGTCCAACTCCCCGGCGACGCAAGCCTGTTCTACCGCAGCGGCGACCGGGCGTTCTTCGACCGCGAGGGTCTGCTGCACTACGCGGGCCGCGACGACCAGCAGATCAAACTGAGCGGGCACCGGCTCGAACTCGGTTCCGTCGAGGCGGCCCTGCTGCGCCATCCGGCGGTGGTCAACGCCGCCGTCACCCGTGACGGAGACCGGCTGACGGCCGGTCTGGAGATCCGTGGCGAAGCACCGACCGCCGACGAGCTGACCGCGCATCTGTCCGCCCTGCTGCCGTCGTTCGTACGTGTGGAGCGATTCCGCAGGCTGGAGAGACTGCCCCGCACACCCAGCGGCAAGCTCGACCGGCAGGCCGTGCTCGGGGCGCCGGGGAAGGAGTTACGTCGTTCGGCGGCCGCCCGCACGGGCCTGTCGGCCGAGGAGGAGCGCCTCACCGCTGCCTTCGAGGAGGTCACCGGGTCGGTGATCGCACCGGACCAGACCTTCTTCGAGGCAGGTGCCTCCAGTCTCGCCCTGATGCGCTTCCATCTGCGCTGCACCACGGCGCTGGGTCTGCGCTTCAGTGTCGCGGACCTCTTCGAGCACGTCACCGTCCGCTCCCTGGCCCGGCACCTCACCGCTCCCCGACCCCGGACCACACCGTCCGTGCAGAACGAGAGGCCTTGGGCACCCGGCGAGCCGATCGCGGTCGTCGGTATGGCGGTGCGGGTGCCCGGCGCACCGGACCTGGCCGCCTTCTGGGAACTGGTGGTCTCCGGCGGCACCGGAATCCGCCGCGTCGAAGCGCCGGACGGAGTGGTCGGCGTGCACAGCACGCTCGACGGCATGCTCGACTTCGACCCGGGCCACTTCGGCATCAGCCCCCAGGAGGCACGGCTGATGGACCCCCAGCAGCGTCACCTGCTGATGGCCGCCGTGCAGGCCCTGGCACACGCCGGAGTGGCGGACACCTCGGCCGCACGGGTGGGCCTGGTGGCGGGTGCGGGAGAGAACACGTACTTCCAGTCCCTGCTGCGCGAGGCGGACCCCGACCGGCTGCCCGACGGCTTCCAGCTCGCCCTGCACCACGACAAGGACTTCCTGGCCACCAAGGTCGCCTACCATCTCGGGCTGACCGGCCCGGCCTTCAGCGCCCAGACGGCCTGCTCCAGCTCCCTGGTCGCCGTGCACCTCGCCGCCGGTCTGCTCCGGCAGGACGAAGCCGACGTTGTGCTGGCCGGAGGAGTCCTCATCGATCCGGGGCTGACCGGCGGCTACCGCTATCGTCCGCAGCACATCTTCTCCGCGGACGGCGACTGCCGTCCCTTCAGCGACGACGCCACGGGCACGGTCGGCGCGAGCGGCGTCGGCGTGGTGGTCCTCAAGACGCTGCGGCAGGCACGGCGTGACGGCGACACCGTCTACGCAGTCATCACCGGCTCCGCGATCAACAACGACGGTGCGCAGAAGATGAGTTACACCGCACCGTCCCTGGCAGGGCAGCGGGAGGTGATCCGCACCGCCCTGTCCCGCGCCGGACGCACGGGCGCCGATCTCGGCTATGTGGAGGCCCACGGCACCGGTACCCGGCTCGGCGACCCGGTCGAAGTGGGGGCGCTGCGGCAGGCGTTCGACGTCGCTGAATCCGGCCGCTGCGCTCTGAGCTCCGTCAAGAGCCAGCTCGGCCACCTCGGCGCGGCCGCCGGAGTGGTGGGCCTCGTCCGCGCGGTCCTCGCCGTGCACCACGCCACGCTCCCGCCCAACCTCAACTTCCGTGCCTTCAACCCGGAGATCGGCCCCGACCCCACTCCCTTCCACATCCCGACCGAAGCCACACCCTGGCCCGAGGGACGCCACCGGGTGGCCGCTGTCAGCAGCTTCGGCATCGGCGGCACCAACGCCCACGTCATCGTCGAACAGGCCACCACGCCCGAGCCGGCAGCACCCCACGACGTCCCCAACTGCCTCGTGCTCTCCGCCTCCAGTCCGGACGCCCTCGCCGCCGACGCGGCTCGTATCGCCGACTACCTCCACCTGCACCCGGAGCGCCACGAGTCGGTGCTGCGCCATCTGCAGGCCGGGCGGGTCGTTCACCAACTGCGGGCCGCGGCACCAGTGACGGACGGCGCCGCGGCCGAGCACTGGCTGCGCGCGGTGGCTGCGGGAGCGGTGCCGCCCGGTACCGCGGACCCGGACGCCGTGCCGGTCTCCGCGGCCGGCCGAACGGCCCACGACCTCGCCGCGGAATGGGCCGCCGGACGCCCGGTCGACTGGGGAGCCGCGGGCTCAGCTCCGGCGCCCTGGGACTTCCCTCCCCCGTCCTTCTGTCTCGCGACATACGACTTCGACCGGCGATCTCAGAATCCGCGCGAGGCCCCGGCCGCCACACCCCGGCGGCTGCCCCGGGAGAACTGGCTGCACCAGCCGCACTGGGTGCGCCTGCGCCGTGCCGCCGTCGCGGACACCACCGTGCCGAACCGGCGAGCGTCCGCCGTGATCGTCGTAACGTCCCAGGACACTCCGCCGGCAGCGCTCGCGGCCTTCAAAGCGGTGGCACCACGAGTGATACGGGTCCGTCCGGCCGACACCTTCGCCCGCACAGGAGCTGACTCCTACGCTGTGGACCCTGCCGATCCGGCATCTGTGCGCCGACTGCTCGATGCGCTGTCCGAGGACGGTGTCCCGACCTCCCTCGACATGGAGTGGGTGCACGCCCTGCCCCTGGGCGTGACAGGGCCGGTCGGTCCCGGCACCCTGGAACGCGCCCGTCACGCCTGCCTGGACAGTACGGCGGCCCTGGCCCAGGCGCTGGCCGGGCGCAGCGACTCCCCACGCGTGTGGTGGCTGTCGTACGGCGCCCGGCCCGTGACGGGAACGGTGGAACGACCCGAACTCGCCCTCCTGGCCGGGCCCGTCGAGGTCTCCCATCAGGAGTCGGCCCTGAACGGCCACTGGCTCGACCTCCCCGACGGCGACCTCACCCGCTGGGCCGGACACGTGGCCTCGATCGTCGCCGAGACACATGAGGCCGGTCATCCGGACGGACCGGCCCTCCCCCGCCGGCTCGCCCTGCGGGAGGGTTACTGGTGGCGGCCCGGCACCGTGCCCGTACCGGCGCCGGAGGGTGTGCACGCCCGCGTACCGTCCGCACCCGACACCGTCCATCTGGTGCTCGGCGGCACGGGCGGCATGGGCCGAGCCATCGCCGCCTGGCTGCTCGAACACACCCGCGGCAAGGTGCTGTTGCTGTCGAGAAACCCGCGCCTGCCCGAGGAACTGAGCGGGTGGGCCGACCGCATCGGCCTCATCCCGGCGGATCTCGCGACCATGTCCGTTCACGGCGTGGCCGCGGCCGTCGCCGAGCACACGTCACGGCTGGACGCCGTCGTCCACGCGGCCGGTCTCGGACACGGCGGGCTGCTCGTACGACGTGACGCCACCGCGATGCGCGAGGCCGCGGCGGTCCGCGAAAGGGGCGCACTCGTCGTCGAACACCTCATCGGCGTCTTCCGCCCGGAGATCGCTGTCTACTGCTCCTCGATGTCCGCCGTGCTCGGCGGTGTCGGCCAGAGCGACTACGCGGCAGGCGCGAGCCTCCTCGACGGCTTCGCCCACCACCGGGCCACCGGGGCGGAGACGACCGTCAGGATCGGCATCGACTGGGACATCTGGCGGGAGACCGGCATGGCGACGAGGGTCCCGGCCCCGGACAGCCGCCATCAGGCCCACCTCTCCGTCGGCCTGAGCGTGGAGGAGGGCAAAGCGGTCTTCGGCCATGCCCTCGCCCTGCAACTGCCTCAACTCCTCGTGTCCACAACCGATATCGAGGCCTCCCGAGCCTTCTACGCTCCTGCCGGAACCACGGATCGCACCTCACCGGCGCGCGTGACGGACACGCACAAGGAAGTCCCCCACGCAGGGGGTGCAGGAGAGCGGGCGGACGCCATGGCCCGGGTGATCAAGGAGCTGCTCGGCGTGGACGAACTGGACCCCGAGGACTCCCTCTACGACCTGGGCGCCGACTCGCTGACCCTGATCAGCCTCATCGCCCAGATCGAGGACGACTACGGCGTCGAGTTCGACCTGGCCTCCTTCAGCCACCGCGTCAGCCTCACGGAGATCCTCAAACACATCGAGGCGGCCCTCACGTCCACCGAGCACACCGCGGAGACGGCGGCAACGACCTCCACCGTCGTCCTCGACATCTGGCAGGAGGGAACCGGTCCGGCCGTCCTGTGCCTGATCCACCCCGTGGGCGGAGACATCCAGGCCTACCGCCCCCTCGTGGCAGCCCTCGGCCCCGCCCCGACGGTGTGCCTCATCGCCGACCCGGCACTCCGTGACGCCGGGATGCCCGCGTGGTCACTGGCCGAACGAGCCCATCACTACGACGCGGCCCTGCGCGGCCACTTCGGCCCAGGACGCGACCACCGGCTCCATTTGGCCGGATGGTCCTACGGGGCCCGTGTGGCGATGGAGATGGCAGCCCTCGCCGAGGCGGCCGGCCGGCCACCGCAAGCGCTCCACCTCCTCGATCCGCCACCGCCCCAGGCGGAAGCGCTGGTGTCCGCATATGACGAATCCCGGCTGGAAAAGGTGTTCGCCGCCGAACTCGGCGCCGGCGCCGCCTCGTTGCCGACCGAGCACGCACAGGCGTAGGCCGACAGGCTGGCCCGTTGCTGCCGCGCGAACCTGCGCAGCCTCGGGGAGCATCGCGTACGACCGCTCGTCTCCGTCCCCACCTGTCTCTGGTTGGCCGAACACCCCACGCCGGGTATGCCCAGCCCCGCGGACCCCGCGGAGGCGGAGCGGCAGTGGAACACCTGCCTGCCCCCGTCCGCCGTACGCAGGTATCTGCCCACGGACCACTACGGCATCGTCGCCGCGCCCCACGTGGACACGGTGGCCACGGCCATCAGGGCCACGCTGTCCTCCCCGGATGCCCTTGCCCACCGCACCGCTGACCTGTAAATCCGCACCGCGCCCCTGGAGGACGACATGGAGTCGTACGAGCTCGAAGCACTGGAAGCGGTGACCACGCGTCCCACACACCCCTACGGCACGATCACCGTCGAAAGAATCACTCCCGTCCTGGGAGCGGAAGTCTCCGGCGTCGACCTGTCCAAGGAGATCCAGCCCGAGCAACTGCAGGACATCCGGGCCGCCTTCCGTGACCACCACGTCCTCGTCTTCCGCGACCAGGGCATCACCGCCGAGCACCACAAGCGCTTCGCCGCCGCCTTCGGCGAACTGCGCCCCGTCAACCCGCCTCCGCCCGAGGGCGATCCGTACATCCTGGAGATCCGTACGACCTCGGCCGCGGCGGACGTGGCCGGCAACGGCTGGCACGCGGACGGCACCGCCGACGCCGAACCGTCACTGGGGTCGATGCTCTACATCACCGAGACACCGGAGCCGGGATGCGGCGGCGACACCCTCTTCGCCAACATGCACCTCGCCTACGACATGCTCTCCCCGGCGATGCGTGCCCTGCTGGACACGCTGACCGCGATACACGACGGCGCGCAGGCCCTGGCCGGCTACACACCGCCGCCGGACTACGTCATCCCGAAGAGCGAACACCCGGTCGTCGCCCGGCACCCCGAGACCGACCGCAAACTCCTGTACGTCAACAAGGCCTACACCAGCCGCATCCCGCAGCTCTCGCCCGACGAGAGCCGAGCCCTGCTCGACGTCCTCTTCGACATCATCGCCCGCAGGCCGGTCCTGCACTGCCGCGTCCGCTGGACCCCGGGCACGCTGGTCTTCTGGGACAACCGCTGCGTCCAGCACCACGCGACCTACGACTACTACCCCTACGCCCGCTACGGCCGTCGCGTCGCCATCAACGGCGGACCGATCAAGGGCTGAGTTGAGCATGGTCTCGGAAACGCGGCCCCCCATCGGCCCGGCCGCACCCAGCTGTGGGCGCGGCCGGGCGCTTGGTCTATGTGCCCGGCTCGCACAGGTAGAGGGTCTGCCCGGTGACCGTGGTCATCGCGGCCCGTCGCGACAGGGCCGGGCTCCCGGCCGTGGCAGCCGAGCCGCCGTACGCCGAGGCTGGGACCTTGGTGCAGCCGGCCTGTACCCAGGCGGTGATCTGTGCGGCCGCCGTCCCGTCACCGGAGACGCCCTGTGCGGCGCCGCCCGGCACGGCGCCGACGCCCCTCCCCCGTCCGCCACCGAGCAGGACGTATCGCACCTCGCCGCTGTCGACCAGGTGGCGGAACCGGTTCTCGGTCGGGGACGGCACCCGGCCGCTGAAGCCGCCGATCGGCAGGACCTTCGCGCCGGCCGCCAGAATGTACGGCGACGCCGTGCTCCAGCTGGTGGTGGCGAACACATAGGCCGCCGAGCCGTCATGGGCGCGCGTGTAGGCCAGCAGCCGCTGCTGTGCGGGGGTCAGCGCACCGCCCGAGGCCGCGCCACCGAAACCGCCCATGCGACCGGCGGTCCCAGCCCGGGCAACGCCGGACGCGCCGCTGCGGGCCACTTGCCTTGACGTCGCGCCGCCGGCCCAGGCCATGCGTCCGAATCGGGCCGCCCCGAAACCGCGGCCGGTGCCCGACGGACCGACCGCGCCCATCACACTGGTGCTGTACGACGGCGCGAAGACCTGCACCGCCCACGCGCTCGGCGCCAGGAGAAGAGCCGCCAGCGCGGCGCCGAGACCACCGAGCGCCAGTCTGCCGCCGGCCCGGCGTCCGCCCGGACGTGCCAGCAGGAGAAGGGCCAGTGCCGCGGCAGTGAGCACGACCACCGCGGGCGCCAACCACGGTGCGAAGGACGTGAACTGCCCGGCGAGATACGCCGCCCAGGCAGCGGTCGCCGCCACCGCGCCCGGCAGGGCCCAGGCGCGCGGTCCACCGGCCCGGTAGGCGCGCCACATCAGCACCGTCCCGGCGCCGGTGAGCGCGGCGAGCGGTACGGCGATGACGCCCTGGACGCCCGCCGTGTCCGGGGACGCGTCGGCGAGGTCCTGGGCGAGCTGCTCGCACCAGTGCGGGCCGACCTGGACGTCGTCGTCGAGGAAGGCGATCCACGGTGAGGCGACCGCGCGCAGTCCGGTGTTGCGGGCGGCGGCGGGTCCCCGGCCGCGGCTGCGCAGCACGGTCGTACGGCCGCGCAGGTCGCCCAGGACGGCGAGCGGGTGTTCCAGGGGTTCGGAGGTGGCGTCGGGGCGGTCGTCGACCAGGACGATCTCGGCGGGGCGCGGGCCGGTCGCGGCGGCCAGCGCCGCGAGACAGTCGGCGAGGGTGTCCCTCACGAGGGTCGGGATCACGACGGCGTACGCGGTCATCCGAAGGCCCTCCCCCGGCGGACCGCGAACGGTCCGAGCGCCAGCAGGTCCACGGGCGCCGAGCCGAAGCACTCCAGCGCGTCGCGGGGGTCGTCGACCATGGGCCGGCCGGCGGTGTTGAGGCTGGTGTTGACGACGACGGGCAGCCCGGTGCGCCGTTCGAAGGCGGCCAGCATCCGCGCGACGAGGGGTTCGTCGCGCTCGTCGACGGTCTGGATGCGGGCGGTGCCGTCGACGTGCACGACGGCGGGGATCCGCTCGCGCCACTCGGCCGCGACCTCGTGGACGAAGAGCATGTACGGGCTCGGCAGCGGTCCGGCGAACAGTTCGTGGGCGCGGCCGGCGGCGACCATGGGGGCGACCGGGCGGAACTCCTCGCGGCCCTTGACGTGGTTGAGGCGCTCCAGGTTCTCGGCGCGGCCCGGGTGGGCGAGCAGGGAGCGGTGTCCGAGGGCCCGCGGCCCGTACTCGCTGCGGCCCTGGAACCAGGCGACGACGCCGTCCCGGGCGAGTTCCTCGGCGACCGTCTCGGCGATGTCGTCGGGCCGTTCGTAGGGTACGGCGGCCCGCTCCAGCCAGGCGCGCAGTTCCTCGTCGCTCCAGCCGCGGCCGAGGGCGGGGCCGGGCATGGGCTGCGGGGCGCCCTCGTTCGCCGCGAGGTGCAGGGCGCCGCCGAGGGCGGTCCCGGCGTCGCCTGCGGCGGGCTGCACCCAGACGTTCCGGTACGGGCCGCGCGCGGCGATCTTGGAGTTGGCGACGCAGTTCAGGGCGACCCCGCCCGCCATGGTGAGCGTCTCGCCGCCGGCCTCGCCGTGCAGCCAGTGGACGAGTTCGAGCAGGACCTCCTCGAGCACGGCCTGGGCGCTGGCGGCGAGGTCGGCGTGGTCGCGGGTCCATGGCTCGTCCTTGGCGCGGGGCGGGGCGAGCGAGCCCCAGTCGACGCCGTGGGCGCGGAAGCCGCCGTGGCCGGTGGGGTGGACGTACTGCCGGAGCTGGGGCAGGAAGCGGGGGGTGCCGTAGGAGGCGAGGGCCATCACCTTGTACTCGTCGCTGCTGCGCAGGAAGCCGAGGTGGGCGGTGAGCTCCTCGTAGACCAGGCCGAGGGAGTCGGGCAGGCCCTGGGCGGCGAGGGTGTCGAGCTTGCCGTCGCGGTAGCGGCCGGCCAGGTGGGAGGCGCTTTCGCCGCGGCCGTCGAGGACCAGCACGTCGTTGTCCGGGTGCGGGGAGGCGGGCCCGGCGGAGGCGGCGTGCGCGACGTGGTGGGGGACGAAGACGACCCGGTCGGGGTCGAGTCCGGGCAGGGCCTCGGCGAGGAAGCCGGGGGCGCGGCGGGCGTACTCCAGCCGGAGCGGGTCCCAGGGGTCGTCGAGGCCCATCTGAGCGGCGGGGCGGGCGAGCTTCGGGTCGAAGGAGTAGGCGACGGCGTCGAGGTCCTCGGGCCCGAGGCCCGCCTGCTCCAGGCACCAGCGAGCGGACTGCTGGGGCAGTTCCCAGGCGGAGAAGGGCAGGGGCCGCTTGCCGTGCTTGCGGCGGCTGAATCGCTCCTCCTCGGCGGCGGCGACCGTGCGGCCGTCGACGACGAGGGCTGCTGCCGGGTCGTGGAACAAAGCGTTGATGCCGAGGATGCGCATGGGGGGGTGCTCCGTCACGAGGTCCGGGTGGCGTCAGAGGGGGCGGGTGCCGCAGGCCAGTTGGCTCAAACACTTGGAGCCAACTTGCCCCGCAAAAAGCTGATATTTCACTATCTGTACGGCGGCGGTCGACGCTGGGTCGCTCCGGTCAGGCCGCGACGGCCCGGGCGAACCAGCCGATGGTGCGCTCCAGCCCCTCGGCCCACCCGACCCTCGGCTGCCAGCCGAGCCGTTCCCGGGCCAGCCGGGTGTCGGGGCGGCGGCGGGCGGGGTCGTCGGCGGGGCGCTCGACGAACCGGACGCGGGAGGCGGATCCGGTGAGGTCGATGATCCGGCGGGCGAGGTCGAGCATGGTGATCTCCTCGCCGCCGCCGATGTTGACGGGCCCCCGCTCACCGGAGGCGGCCAGCGCGAGCACGCCGTCGACCGTGTCGTCGACGTAGCACAGGGAGCGGGTCTGACTGCCGTCCCCGGCGACGGTGAGCGGGGCTCCGTCCAGCGCCTGGGAGACGAAGGCCGGGACGGCGCGGCCGTCGCCGGTGCGCATCCGGGGGCCGTAGGTGTTGAAGATCCGCACGATGGCGGTGTCGGTGCCGTGCACCTTGCGGTGGGCGGTGACCAGGGCCTCGGCGAACCGCTTGGACTCGTCGTAGACGCTGCGCGGGCCGACGGGGTTGACGTTGCCCCAGTACCCCTCGTGCTGCGGATGCTCCAGTGGGTCGCCGTACACCTCGGAGGTGGAGGCGAGGACGAAGCGGGCCCCGTCGGCGCGGGCGCGCTCCAGGGCGTTGCGGGTGCCGCTGCTGCCGACGTCGAGGGTCTCCAGCGGCAGCCGCAGGTAGTCGGCCGGTGAGGCGGGGCAGGCGAAGTGCAGGACGAGGTCGAAGCGGCCGGGCAGGGCGCGTACGGCGGCGGGGTCGGTGGCGTCGGCGCGCACGAAGCGGAAGCCGGGCCGTTGTTCGAGTTCGGCCACGTTGGACCGTGATCCGGTGCAGAGGTTGTCCAGGCACACCACGTCGCTGCCGGTCTCCAGCAGGCTGCCGCACAGGTGGGAGCCGACGAACCCGGCTCCACCGGTGACCAGGGCCCGGCGCCACAGGTTTCCGCTCATGGGTCGCTCCTCACTCGCGCCGTCACTTGCGTGTCGGCGCGAGTAACCCTGTGGCGGGCTCGCATACCTGGATCCGGCTCACGATCACCCACTATGCACGGCGTCTGTACACGCCGTGTACAGTCCCGCAGCGGCGCTCACCAGGTCAGGTGCAGGGCCTGGGGTGAGCGGTGGATCATCGTGGGCCGCATGACCACCGGACGGTCCGACGCGAGCCGCAGGCCCGGCAGCCGGCGGGTCAACTCCTCCAGGGTGAGCCTGAGTTGTTCGCGGGCCAGCTGGGCGCCGGGGCAGCCGTGCACGCCGAGCCCGAAGGCGAGATGGCGCACCGGAGGGCGGGTGATGTCGAACGTGTCCGGGTCCGGATGGCGGGCGGCGTCCCGGTTGGCGGCGCCGAAGGCGACGAACAATGTCGCCCCGGCCGGGAGTTGGGTGCCGGCGAGGGTGAGCGGGCGGGTGGTGATCCGGCGGAAGCCCTGCAGGACGCTGTCGTGGCGGGCGGCCTCCTCGACGGCGGCGGGGATCCTCTCGGGCTCGGCGCACAGCAGTTCCCACTGGTCCGGGTGGCGGAGCAGGTGGAGGACGGTCGTGCCGACGAGCGCGGTCGTGGTCAGGTGACCGGCGAGCAGCAGGTTCTGCAGATGGGCGACGAGTTCGTGCCGGTGCTCCAGGGTCGGTTCACCCTCCGGGACGACGGACCTGACGAGTTCCGTGCACAGGTCGTCGCGGGGCTCGGTGTGCCGGGCCCGGACGTACCGCTCCAGGGTGCGCTGCATCGCGACCACGTCCTCGGCGGCCGCGATCTGCTCGTCCTCGGCCAGCGGGCGGAACAGCAGTTCCTCGGCGCGGTGTCCGCCGTGCACGACGCCGGGGACGTCGGCGGGGTCGAGACCGACGACCCGGCCGATGACCTCGCCGGGAAGCCGCTGCGCGTACGCCGACATCAGCTCGACGTGCCCGTCCTTCACGAACCCGTCGACCAGGGCGGCGGCGCGCTCGGCGGCGTACGGCAGGACGGCGGCCACCCGGGCCGGCGACAGGCCGCGCACGATCGGTGCGCGCAGTTCCTGGTGCCGGGGGCCGTCGGTGCCGACGACCACGGGCCGGCCGCCGAAGCCGCCGGCGAGGACGGCGAACGCCGCGGGCGAGGGCATCACGTCGGGGGTGAGGGCGTTGGCCGACGAGAAGTCCTGCGGCCTGCGCAGGACTTCGCGGACGTCGGCGTCCCGGGCGACCAGCCAGGCGTCGAGTTCGGCGAGGTGGGTCAGGCCGTCGGCGCGCCGGGCCCGCTCGTAGTGCGGATATGGATCGCGTTGCAACTCGTCTAGTCCTGGGCGCAGTTGACGGTCCATGAGGCGCCTTCCGGGCGGCGGCGGGACGGGCTCTCAGGGTGCCGTACGGGTGTGCGGATGCGGTAGGGGTCGTCCTGCCGGCGCCGTCGGCGGTGTCGCGCGCTCCAGGCACGTGGGTGGCCGTCCGCGCCCCTTCACTGCGCCAAGTGTGTGACGCGCCACGGAAGAGCACGCTGAGCAGCCCGGATTCCCTACGATGCGTCACGTGGTCAACATCCTCCTCGAACGCACCGCGCCGCTCCCCCTCCCCGAGGCCTGGCGCCGCCTCACGGAGTGGCCCCGGCACGGCGAGGTGGTCCCCCTGACCCGCGTCACCGTGCTCACCGCGCCACCGACCCATGAGGGCACGGTGATCGTCGCCCGTACCGGCCTCGGTCCCCTCGCCTTCGAGGACCGCATGGAGGTCACGGTCTGGCACCCGCCGACGGACGAGGAACCCGGCCTGGTCCGCCTGGAGAAACGCGGCCGGGTGGTGAAGGGCTGGGCGGAGATCGAGGTACGCCCGGGCCCGGGCGGCCGCAGCCGTGTCATCTGGCGCGAGGAACTCACGGTCCCGCTCCTCCCCGGCTGTCTCTTATAC
>NZ_WVUG01000640.1 GCF_017614965.1 Streptomyces griseorubiginosus
CAGTGGGGCTGTCCGTAAGTCTTGCCAGGCGGTTGCGCAGGTCGGTTGCCTGGCGGCGGGCGTCTCTGACCGTCAGGGGCAGGGGGGTCCAGCCTGCCAGGCGGCCCAGTTCCACCACAGGTGGGTAGACCGGGGAGGTCGCCATCATCTCGGCCGGGGTGCCCAGTTGGGGTGGGGAGCCCAGGGCCGGGAGGACCACCACCTGGTCGGCGTACTGGATGACCCGTTCCAGGCGGTGTTCGGCCAGGAGGACCGTGGTGCCGAGGTCGTGGACCAGGCGTTGGAGGACCGCCAGGACCTCCTCCGCCGCCGCCGGGTCCAGCGCCGAGGTCGGTTCGTCGAGGACCAGCGCCTTGGGGTGCGGAGTGAGGACCGAGCCGATGGCCACGCGTTGCTGTTGGCCGCCGGAGAGCGTGGAGATGGGGCGGGCACGGAGATCGGCGAGCCCCAGGAGGTCGAGGGTTTCCTCGACGCGGCGGCGCATCACCTCGGCCGGGAGGCCCAACGACTCCATTCCGTAGGCGAGTTCGTCCTCGACCGTGTCCGTCACGAAGTGAGACAGCGGGTCCTGCCCCACCGTGCCGACCACGTCCGCGAGTTCGCGCGGCTTGTGCGTGCGCGTGTCGCGGCCCGCCACGGTGACCCGGCCACGCAGGGTGCCGCCGGTGAAGTGCGGGACCAGGCCGCTGACCGCGTTGAGGATGGTCGATTTGCCGGTGCCGGACGGGCCGACCAGGAGGACGAGTTCACCTTCCGGGACCTCGAAGTCCACGCCCTGGACGGTCGGTTCGGTCGCGCCGTCGTACGTCACGGAGACGTCCTCGAAGCGGATCATGACGGTTCCTTGGGAGCGAGGAGGGAGGGGAGGAGGCCCAGGAGGACGGCCGCGGCGGGCCAGAGGGGGAGCGTGGGAGCGGTCAGCGGAACGACGCCGGGGTGGAGCGCGGCGGGGTCGGTGGAGGCGGCGAGGGTGAGAAGGGCGGCCACCGCGGCACCGGAGCAGGCGACCAGCCCGGCGCGGAGGTCCCAACGGGCGGGCCGGTAACGCGTACGGGGGCTGCGGCGACCGCCGAGGCGCAGACCGGTCAGGGCCGCGGTGAGGCCGGCGAGGAGGAGGGGGAGGCCGTAGGTGCCGGCTTCGGCGGTGAGGAGACCGTACGTTCCGGCGCAGACGCCGAGCAGGCCGCCGAGGGTGAGGGCGGTGGTCGTACGGCGGACGGGGGCGGGAACGGCGGCGGTACGGCCGTAGCCGCGGGCGTCCATGGCTGCGGCGAGGGCGACGGAGCGTTCGAACGCGCCCTCCAGAACCGGGAGTCCGACGTGCAGGAGGCCCCGGATGCCGCTGTCGGGGCGGCCGCGCAGACGACGGGCGGCGCGCAGGCGGTGGACGTCGGCGATGAGGTTGGGGGCGAAGGTGAGGGCGACGACGACGGCCACACCGGCCTCGTACAGGGCGCCGGGGAGGGA
>NZ_WVUG01000641.1 GCF_017614965.1 Streptomyces griseorubiginosus
GGGGCATACAGCGAGGGTATGCAGATCGGGGGTCGTACGCTGTGCGGAGCTCAAGAGAAGGAGATCGTCCGTGCTCGTCCTGCTGCCCCCGTCCGAAGGCAAGGCCGTCTCGTCCGGCCGTGCTGCCCCGCTGAAGTTGGAGTCGCTGTCGCTGCCGGGGCTGACCGCCGCCCGTGAGGCCGTACTCCGTGAGCTGGTGGAGCTGTGTGCCGGGGACGAGGACAAGGCGTGTGAGGTGCTCGGACTGAGTGAGGGGCTGCGGGGCGAGGTCGCCAAGAACGCCGGGCTGATGACGGCCGGGGCGCGGCCCGCCGGGGAGATCTACACCGGGGTGCTGTACGACGCCCTGGATCTGGGCTCGCTGGACGCGGCCGCGAAGAGGCGGGCGGGGCGGTCGCTGCTCGTCTTCTCGGGGTTGTGGGGTGCAGTGCGGGTCAACGACCGTATTCCTTCCTACCGTTGCTCGATGGGCGTCAAGCTGCCGGGGCTCGGGGCGCTGGGGGCGCACTGGCGAGCGCCCATGGCGGACGTGCTGCCCGAGGTCGCGGGGGGTGGGCTCGTGCTTGATCTGCGGTCCTCCGCTTATGCCGCCGTCTGGAAGCCCAAGGGGGAAGTGGCTGGGAGGACGGCCAGCGTGCGGGTGCTGCACGCGCCCACGCGGAAGGTCGTCAGCCACTTCAACAAGGCGACCAAGGGGCGGATCGTACGGAGTCTGCTGGCGTCCGGGGTCGCACCGAAGGGGCCGGCGGAGCTGGTGGAGGCGCTGCGGGACCTGGGGTATGTGGTGGAGGTCGAGGTGCCCAAGGGGGCTGGGCGGACGTGGACGCTGGATGTGCTGGTGGACGAGGTGCACTGAGAACAATCAACCCGAGGCGTTGCAGCATGCGCAATGAGCTTTGCGCATACTGCGTTACGGCGGCACGATGACGTCATGACCTCGCCGCAGTCCTCGCCGCAGTCCTCGCCCCTGTCCTCCCCGCTGCCCGGCTCCGTGCTGGACCTCGCCCCCGTCGTCCCCGTCGTCGTCATCGAGGACGCCGCCGATGCCGTACCGCTCGCCCGGGCCCTGGTCGCCGGGGGGCTACCGGCGATCGAGGTGACCCTGCGGACGCCGGTCGCGCTCGATGCCATTCGGGCCATTGCCGCCGATGTGCCGGACGCGGTCGTCGGGGCCGGGACCGTGATCACGCCGGAGCAGGTGAAGGAATCGGTGGCCGCCGGGGCTCGTTTCCTCGTGAGCCCGGGGTGGACGGACGTACTGCTGGAGGCGATGCGGGGATCGGGGGTGCCCTTCCTGCCGGGGGTGTCCACGGCTTCGGAGGTGGTGGGGCTGTTGGAGCGTGGGGTGCGGGAGATGAAGTTCTTTCCGGCGGAGGCGGCGGGGGGTACGGCGTATCTGAAGTCCCTTGCTGGGCCGTTGCCGCAGGCGCGGTTCTGTCC
>NZ_WVUG01000642.1 GCF_017614965.1 Streptomyces griseorubiginosus
ATAAGAGACAGGAGTGGGGGCGCACGGGTGCATCCGCGGTCGGACTCGCCCACGCTAGCCCTCCCCTCGAACAATCCCGTGTCAGAGACGCAAACTTGCCAATACATCGACACAGCAGCCACACATGGACAACCCCACTCGTCCCGGACGCTCCCCTGGCCACGGCACCTCATCCCAGGGCGACCACGCCCACGACCGCGATCAGCGCGGTGAGGACGAGCAGCAGCACCGCGTACCTCAGCAGCCGCCCCCCGGCCGAGGACGGTGCCGGTTCCGGGGTGTCCCACCAGGGCAGCGTGGGGTCGTCCTCGTACTCGCCCGTCCCCTGGTCCTCCGCGGGTCTCGCCGGCCGGGGCCAGGCCTGGACCGCCAGTTCCCAGCGGACGACGAAGCGCTCGGCGTCCGGCTCGGGCAGGCCCGCGATCCGGCACAGCGCGGCCACGGCCTGGCGGGGCGGAGGCTGGGTGCCGTTGAGATAGCGGTGCCAGGAGGACTTGCTGTACGCGGTCCTGGAGCCGAGCGCGACGAGACTGAGCCCCGTCCGGTCCTTGAGGAGCCGCAACTGCTCCACGAAGTGCCGCACCTCCGGCGGCATGTCCCCCGCCAGCGGCTGCCAGCCGCCCATCGCACACCTCCCGCATCGTTCTGAGCAGGTGACGACGCCGGTTCACCGATGGTTCCCGGGTGCCGTGCGCGTACCGGAACGGTCACTTCCGTGCCACAGCGCGCCGACAGCCGTTGAACAGGCCCTTCGCCGTGCAGGAGGGTGGTTCCCGCGACGGCCCGTCCTTGCTCGGGGGAGAGGACGGGCCGTCGTCGTGCCGGGTTCCTTGCCGACTAACTGCTGCTCACCGTGAAGTGCAGCGTGTCCTTGAGGAACGGGATCTGCAGCCAGGGGTTGGGCTGCACCATCAGCGCCAGCAGCACGATCGCCAGGCCGAGGCCGCCGTAGGTGACGATGTCGGTGAACCGGGAGCGGACCGCGAGCATGCCGACGTCGGGCAGGACCCAGCGCAGCACGGCACCGGCCACCAGGGCGCAGCCGATCAGCAGGGTGCCGTAGCGGAAGGCGTCGAATGCGGTCAGCAGCAGGCCCAGCCCGACGACGCCGAGCACGGCGAGGATCGGCCACTGCCGCGCGGGCGCGGGAGCGTCACCGGGCGCGGCCCGGCCACCGCCCTCGGGACGCGCGGTGTCCCGCGTGAACAGCGGAAAGCGCCGGGTGGTACGACGCGGCACACCTTCGGCATCGGGAGCACTGATGGCATCCCGCACGGTCTCCTCCACGACGTCCTCAGCCTCGCTCTCGCCCCCGCGATGCGCAGAGCCGCCGCCGGACAAGTCCCGGCCGCCCCCGGGGCCGCGCCGCGAGGTGCCCCCGCCGACGCCTGACGCCCCCGCATCACCCTTCGCGACGCCCCGCGAAGCGACCC
>NZ_WVUG01000643.1 GCF_017614965.1 Streptomyces griseorubiginosus
GGCCCCACCAGCCCGCCGTCGCTCCAGGCCGGCCGACCCGCAGGGCTGCTCCGGTCCCGCCGCACTCGCACGAACGCGCTCCCGCCTTCCCTTCCGAGGCCAGCCGCCTGGCCGCCTTGACAACCCGGTCACGCCGCGTGGTCCCTCCAACGGCTCAACAACGCCGTGCCGCAGGAGGCGGAGGTGGGGGAGCGGTGTGACCTTGGTGGGAGGCATGGGGCTGCACCTGGAGTCGAGGAGGCGCGATGGCGGACGGATCGGTCGTGGGCGGCATGGCGGCGTCCGCTGTCACGAGTGGCCCCACGGATCCCTCTCCCGATCGCTCCCTCGACGCCTTCGAGCAACTGGGCGCCGTGGCCGACGCCGTTCTCTACGAGGGCTACCTGCTGTATCCGTACAGGCGGTCGTCGGGCAAGAACCGCGTCCGGTGGCAGTTCGGGGTGCTGTTCCCCAGGGACTGGGTGGAGCGGGACGGCCCCGTCGTCCCCGGGGTGTCCGGCTCCGCCGACTCCTGGTACCAGCAGACCGAGTGCCTGCTGAGGATCCGCCGGCCCGACGCGCTGCTGAGGGTGCGCCTTCGGTACCTGCAGATGCAGCGCAAGCAGGTGGAGGCGGCCGACGCCGATGGCGGACACCGCGCCGTCGAGTCGCTGACCGCCGATGACGGCACGGTGCACCTGACCTTCGACGAGGCGGTGCCGTGCGAGGCGGACATCGTCATTCCGGTGGACGACCTCCTCGACACCGAACACACCGTGCCGACGGGAGCCGCGGCCGTCGAGGACATCGAGGCACTGCCTGGAGACGCCGGGCGGGTGATGCGCCGTCGCGAGGAGCTGCGGGCGAGCACGACCGTCAGCGCCGAGCGGCTGGGGCAGAACCTCTGCCGCCTGCGCGTCCGCACCGTCAACTCCGGCCCCGCACCTGATCCGCGGGCGTCACGCGACGAGGCACTGCGCCGCGCGCTCATCGCCACCCACACCCTCATGGGCGGTGACGGAGTCGAGTTCGCCTCACTGATCGATCCGCCCGAGGACCTGCGCGGTCACGTGGACGCGTGCCGCAACGAATTCGCCTTCCCCGTCCTCGGCGGCGAACCGGCAGGCGAGACCCGCGCCGGCGCGGGCGCCGTCGGGCACGTCCTGCTGGCCTCGCCGATCATCCTTCCCGACCACCCCCAGGTGGCCCCGGAGAGCCCCGGCGACCTGCACGACGCCGGCGAGATCGACGAGATCCTCACCCTGCGCACGATGTTGCTGACCGACGAGGAGAAGCGCGAGGCACGTGCCACCGATCCGCGGGCCGCCGCGATCCTCGACCGGGTCGACACCATGCCCCGCGAGGTCTTCGAACGACTGCACGGCGCCATCCGTTCCCTGTCCCCTGTCACCCCGCCGACCCAGTCCACCCCGCCGACCC
>NZ_WVUG01000644.1 GCF_017614965.1 Streptomyces griseorubiginosus
GTGGGCGGGCCTCGGTTCGAGGTCGGTGAGGTCGCACGGAGGTGGGCGCCGGTAGCCGCGGTGGTGGTCGCCGGGTGGGTGCTGGTCGGCGGAGTGGCCGGATTCGCGGTCGGGTCGGTCGCAGGAGCCGGGCTGTGGGGGTGGCGCCGTCGGCAGGGTGCGGTCGCTGTCGCGGAGGCGGTCGACGCGGCCAAGGCGGTCGGGCAACTGCCGCTCGCCTCCGATCTGTTGGCGGCCTGCATCGCGGCGGGGGCCGCTCCGGTGGTCGCGGCGCAGGCGGTGGGCGAGGCCCTGGGCGGAGTGGTCGGTGACGCGTTGGCGCGGGGCGCGGCCGAGGTACGGCTCGGGGGTGAACCGGCGGAGGCGTGGCGGAGGTTGGGCGCTCTGCCGGGTGCGCAGCCCCTGGCGCGGCTCCTGGAACGGGCCGACGTGTCCGGTCTCCCGGCCGCCGCACCGGTGGCCCGGCTGGCGACCGAGGCCCGCGCCGACTGGGCCCGCGCCGCGACCGAACGAGCCAGACGCGCGGCCGTCATGGTCACCGTGCCGGTGGGGCTGTGCTTTCTGCCCGCGTTCATCGCGGTCGGCGTACTGCCCGTGGTGATCGGGCTCGCGGGCGGAGTGCTGGGGGGAGGAGGTGGTGGCTGACGGCGGGACAGCAAGCAGGTAGCAGCAAGCAGCAGTTGAGCAAGCAGTCGAGCTAGCAGTCGTGCAAGTAATCGAGCAACAGGAACGAACCTCACGGGGGTTGAGATGTGCAAGGCGGTACGGGCGCGGCTGCGCGCCCTGGTGTGCAGGGTGCGCGCGGCGCGGAGGGACGCGGGAATGGTGACCTCCGAATACGCGATGGGGATCGTGGCCGCGGTGGCGTTCGCGGTGGTCCTCTACAAGGTGGTGACGAGCGGGGCGGTCAGCGCGGAGCTGCAGGCCATCGTGAAGCGGGCGCTCGATGCCCGGACGTGAACGGCGGGACGCGGACCGAGGGTTCGTGACGGCGGAGTCGGCCGTGGTGCTGCCCGTGCTGGTGATGTTCGTGACGGCGCTGGTGTGGGGGCTGCTCGTGGTGGCCGCGCAGATCCAGTGTGTGGACGCGGCGCGCATCGGGGCACGGGCGGCCGCCCGTCAGGACCCGGCCGGCGCGGTCGTCGAGGTGGTTCGTGAAGCCGCCCCGCGCGACGCGTCGGTCACGGTCAGCCGGGAAGGCGACCAGGTCCGCGTCACCGTCGTGGCGAAGCCACCGGCGCTGCACGGGCTGCCCTTCGAGGTTCGCGAGGAGGCTGTGGCGTCGCCGGAGGAGATGGTGGGGGTGAGGGGACCGTGACCGGCGCGTTCGCTCGACGCCGGCGGGGCGCGGCGGCGGTGCGGGAGCGGGGGCACGGGCCGACGGTTGACCC
>NZ_WVUG01000645.1 GCF_017614965.1 Streptomyces griseorubiginosus
CCCGCACGCCATTCACCGCAGCGAGCGGCCCGGCCGGCCGTGCGGACGTCACCGGCACCCCCTCCGCCGCGTGCGCCCGCTCCCCGCAGAGGAAACCGAGTGCGATCAACCCGCCCGCCAGCAGCGCCACTTGCAGCGCACGCCGGGCGAACGCCGTGCGCATCACGCGCAGAACGGCGCCGGGCAAGGCTGGTGGCCAGGTCAAGAGGGGGTCGATCCTCCCGTGCTGCGGAACGGTCTCGGTCGAGAAGGCGTCGATACTTGCACGCCTGTCCGGAGGTTGCGCAAGCCCTCCGTTACCGATGGGTAGTCATGTCCCTTTTGCTGCTCGGAGTCTGATGACGACTGGTCGACAAATCGTCAGCGGACACCTCGACGCCCAGGCCCGCCGTCATCCCGCCTCCGGTATCGGCAGGGGCCGCTTCTCGATCGCCGCAGCCATCACCTCGGGGAAGAGATCGGGCGTGCAGGCGAACGCCGGTGCCCCCAGCGCGGCGAGCGCGGCCGCGTGCTCCCTGTCGTACGCCGGCGCCCCTTCGTCCGACAGCGCGAGCAGCGCCACGAACTGCACCCCGGACGCCTTCATCGCGGCGACCCGCTTGAGCATCTCGTCGCGTATCCCGCCCTCATACAGGTCGCTGATCAGCACGACCACCGTCTCGGCGGGCCGGGTGATCTGCGACTGGCAGTAGGCGAGCGCCCGGTTGATGTCCGTACCGCCGCCGAGCTGGGTGCCGAACAGGACGTCCACCGGGTCGTCGAGCTGGTCGGTGAGGTCGACGACGGCCGTGTCGAAGACGACGAGCCGTGTGTCGATCGACCGCATGGACGCGAGCACCGCCCCGAACACCGACGCGTAGACCACGGACGCCGCCATCGAGCCGGACTGGTCGATGCAGAGGACGACCTCCTTCTTCACCGACTGCGACGCCCGCCCGTATCCGATGAGCCGCTCGGGCACGATCGTGCGGTACTCGGGGAGGTAGTGCTTGAGGTTGGCCGCGATGGTGCGGTTCCAGTCGATGTCGTGGTGGCGCGGCCGGTTGATCCGGGCGCTGCGGTCGAGGGCGCCGGTGAGCGTGGCCCTGGTGCGGGTCGCGAGCCGCTTCTCCAGATCGTCGACGACCTTGCGCACGACCGCCCGCGCCGTCTCCTTCGTCGTCTCCGGCATGGCCTTGTTGAGGGACAGCAGCGTGCCGACGAGGTGCACGTCCGCCTCCACCGCCTCCAGCATCTCCGGCTCCAGCAGCAGCGTGGACAGCCCGAGCCGGTCGATGGCGTCGCGCTGCATCACCTGGACGACGGAGGACGGGAAGTACGTCCGGATGTCTCCCAGCCATCGCGCCACCGAGGGCGCCGACGCCCCGAGCCCAGCCGAACGGTCCCGCCC
>NZ_WVUG01000646.1 GCF_017614965.1 Streptomyces griseorubiginosus
TCGCCAACCGTGGCGAAATCGCTGTCCGCGTGGCCCGGGCCTGTCGGGACGCCGGCATCGCGAGCGTGGCCGTCTACGCCGACCCGGACCGGGACGCTCTGCATGTCCGCGCCGCGGATGAGGCGTTCGCCCTGGGCGGTGACACTCCGGCCACCAGCTACCTGGTCATCGACAAGATCCTGAACGCCGCCCGGGAGTCGGGCGCGGACGCCGTCCATCCGGGCTACGGCTTTTTGTCGGAGAACGCCGACTTCGCGCAGGCGGTGCTGGACGCGGGCCTGATCTGGATCGGCCCGCCACCGCAGGCCATCCGCGACCTCGGCGACAAGGTCGCCGCCCGCCACATCGCCCAGCGCGCCGGCGCGCCGCTGGTGGCCGGCACCCCCGACCCGGTCTCCGGCGCCGAGGAGGTCGTGGCCTTCGCCGAGGAGCACGGCCTGCCCATCGCCATCAAGGCCGCCTTCGGCGGCGGCGGCCGCGGCCTCAAGGTCGCCCGCACCCTCGAAGAGGTCCCCGAGCTGTACGACTCCGCGGTGCGTGAGGCGGTGGCCGCCTTCGGCCGCGGCGAGTGCTTCGTGGAGCGCTACCTGGACCGCCCCCGGCACGTGGAGACCCAGTGCCTGGCCGACAAGCACGGCAACGTGGTCGTGGTCTCCACCCGCGACTGCTCCCTGCAGCGCCGCCACCAGAAGCTGGTCGAGGAGGCGCCCGCGCCGTTCCTGACCGACGAGCAGGTCGCCGAGCTGTACCGGGCCTCCAAGGCCATCCTGAAGGAGGCCTCCTACGAGGGCGCCGGCACCTGTGAGTTCCTGGTCGGCCAGGACGGCACGATCTCCTTCCTGGAGGTCAACACCCGGCTGCAGGTCGAGCACCCGGTGACCGAGGAGGTCGCGGGCATCGACCTGGTGCGGGAGATGTTCCGCATCGCCGACGGCGAGGAACTCGGCTACGGCGACCCGCAGCTGCGCGGTCACTCCTTCGAGTTCCGCATCAACGGCGAGGACCCGGGCCGCAACTTCCTGCCCGCCCCCGGCACCGTCACCACCTTCGAGGCGCCCTCCGGTCCGGGCGTGCGCCTGGACGCGGGCGTGGAGTCCGGCTCGGTCATCGGCCCGGCCTGGGACTCCCTGCTGGCCAAGCTGATCGTCACCGGCCGCACCCGCAAGGAGGCCCTCCAGCGGGCCGCCCGCGCGCTGGAGGAGTTCCGGGTCGAGGGCATGGCCACCGCGATCCCCTTCCACCGCAAGGTGGTCACCGATCCGGCCTTCGCCCCGGAGCTGACCGGCTCCGAGGAGCCGTTCACGGTCCACACCCGCTGGATCGAGACCGAGTTCGTCAACGACATCAAGCCCTTCGCCGCCGCGGCGGATGCCGAGGCGGAGGAGGA
>NZ_WVUG01000647.1 GCF_017614965.1 Streptomyces griseorubiginosus
GTCCTCACCGCACTCGGTTCGCCCACCGCGGTCCGCGAGGCCCGAACGCCCTCCCTGCTGCGAGCACAGGGGCCCGCCACCCCCGAACTCCCGCTGCCCGTCCATGTCCTCGACCAGCCGGCCCAGGACGGCGCCTCCGTCACCCGGCTCGCCGGGTGGCGCTTCCTCATCCGCTGCGGCGACCGCGCGGTGGCCGCGGCGGAGACCATGCTGACCGCGGACGGCTGGGCCTTCTCACACTTCTTCGAAGGGCCCTACATCGCCTCCACCGAGCGCGCGCTGCGCCAGGCCGAGACCATGAAACAGTCGTACCAGCCACGCCTGCTGTCGGTACCGAGCCTGTACATGCTCACGCTCTGGCTGCACGGCGACTGCACCGCCGACGCCTCCACCGGCCACCCCGCCCCGACCGACCTGCTCGTCCCGCTCGCGCCCGCGCCGCCCGGCATCGCGGCCCACCGCCCGCTCCGCGTCGCCGAGCTGCTTCCCGTGCTGAGCCATCGGGTGACTGCGGTTCCGCTGCTCGGCCAGATCGCCTGACATCCCCTTCCGCCGACCCGCCCGTACCCCGTCGCCGCATTCCCGGTGACGGGGTACGACGCTGTTCGGCTCCGCATTCCGCTCGTACGAGCAATTGACTGCTCGTAAGAGCCGAGAAACGCCTTCCGGCCTGGACGGACTAGCCCTATCCGACCACCGTGAACCACCCGAAGTGACAGTGCAGTTGGAGTGAACCGTCCGCCCATCGGATGCGTCATCAACCTGTGAAGAAGTGGTGCGTCGAAATGCCTGCGGATTGACGTCCGTGGGGCAACACTGGACTGGACCGAATTATCACAACGGGGGGCGGCCATGGACGACACGTCAAGCCGCGTGACAGACACGACAGCCATCACACACACGACGACCCAGCGAAAGATCCCACCAATGTGCCAGCACCAGCCGCCGTGCCCTTCAGCCGACTCCGCCGACCGGGAATCCGCCCGCCTCGTGGCGCACCACCCGGAGCAGGGGTGGAGCCTGCTGTGCAACGGCGTTCTGCTCTTCGAGGACACCGGTGAGCTCCTGCCCGACGGCCAGATCATCGCCCCGCACCGCAGCCAGGTGATGACCGCCGCCTGAGGCGAGCCCGGGCGACACCGAGCCGTCCGGTGACATCCGGGGCCGGTCGCGGACCTGAACCGCGAGCCGGCCCCTCCGCATGTCCGGCCCCGATCACGGACCGTAGTTACCCTCGCGTACTGAAGTGACGGCATTGACCCGACCCGGATCCGGGGGTGACATCCCCTCCCACGGACGCCCGCTTTCCGGAAGACTTCTGGAAATTTCGCCGCAAGCGTCCAGGGAGGTGGGGGGATTGGCAGCAGACGGGGCCGGGGAG
>NZ_WVUG01000648.1 GCF_017614965.1 Streptomyces griseorubiginosus
GAGTTGGTGCGGGGCATGGCTCTCCGAGAGGTCGAAGGCGGGGGAGCGACCGGGGCTGGGCAACGGTGTGCGCAACCGTTTTCCTCGCCGATGAGTAGAGGGCAGTCGGGGGATCCCGGTCAAGAGGTCTGCGCAGTGTTTCTCTGGTTGCTCACGGACTGGCACTCCAGCGGGCCGCCTGACACCATGGACGGCGCCGAACCCGAGAGGGACGACGATTGAGAAAAGGATTGCTCGTGACCGAAGCCGCTCCGCGTTCCCCCTCTGCAGGCCGGGCGAAGCTCGCCGACGTCGCCGCGCTCGCCGGTGTCAGCGTGGGCACGGCCTCCAAGGCGCTCAGCGGTAGCGGCAGGATGCGCCCGGAGACCCGGCAGCGGGTGCTCGACGCCGTGGAGGAGCTCGGCTTCCGGCCCAACCAGCACGCGCAGAGCCTGCACACCGGGCGCAGCTGGACGGTCGGTCTGATGACGACCGACGGCATCGGGCGCTTCAGCACGCCCGTGCTGCTCGGCGCCGAGGACGCGCTCGGCGCCGGGAAGATCTCCGTGCTCCTGTGCGACACCCGGGGCGACACCATCCGGGAACAGCACCATCTGCGCAATCTCATGGACCGGCGGGTGGACGGCATCATCGTCACCGGCCGCCGCACCGACCCGCGGCCGTCCCTGCAGGGCGTCGACGGCATCCCTATCGTCTACGCGCTCTCCCCGTCCACCGACCCCGCCGACACCTCCGTCGCCTCCGACGACCGGGGCGGCGCCCGTCTCGCCGTCGAGCACCTGATGGCCACCGGGCGCACCCGTATCGCCCATGTCACCGGCCCGGAACACCATGCCGCGGCCCGCGACCGCGCCCGTCACGCCCTCGACCTGCTCGCCCGCTCCTCGCTGGAGCTCGCCGGCGGGCGCGTCCACTTCGGCGAGTGGAGCGAGGCGTGGGGGCGCCGCGCCGCCGACGCGGTCCTGCGTATGGCACCCGACACCGACGCCTTCTTCTGCGGCAACGACCAGATCGCGCGCGGGGTGGCGGACGCGCTGCGCGAGCGCGGCATCGAGGTGCCCGGACGGATCGCCGTCGTCGGCTACGACAACTGGGACACCATGGCGCTGGCCTGCCGCCCGCCGCTCACCACGATCGACATGAACCTCACGGAGATCGGCCGGATCGCCGCGCTGAAGCTGCTGGAGGCCATCGACTCGGGGCCGGTGCCGGGCGTTCACACGGTGCCGTGCCGACTGGTGGTACGGGAGTCCACGTGAGGCTGCCGCGGGAGTTCGCGTGAGGTCTCGGCGGGGGTGACGGGGTTTCTGTGGGCGGCGGCGTGGGGTTTCTGTGGGCGCTGACTTGTCGGCTGTGCGGGGG
>NZ_WVUG01000649.1 GCF_017614965.1 Streptomyces griseorubiginosus
TAAGAGACAGGTCCTGGCCTTCGCCATAAGGCACCTGGGCGCGGCCGCAGGCGTAGAGGTCACCGCCAGCCACAACCCGCCCCGCGACAACGGCTACAAGGTCTACCTCGGCGACGGCTCCCAGATCGTCCCGCCCGCGGACGCGGAGATCGCGGCGGAGATCCAGGCGATCACGTCCCTCAAGGACGTCAACCGCCCCGACACCGGCTGGGAGACCCTCGACGACACGGTCCTGTCGGCCTACCTCGCCCGCACGGACGCCGTCCTGTCCCCCACCTCCCCCCGCACCGCCCGCACGGTCTACACGGCGATGCACGGCGTCGGCAAGGACACCCTCCTCGCCGCCTTCGCGAGGGCCGGCTTCCCCGAACCGACCCTCGTCGCCGAGCAGGCCGACCCCGACCCCGACTTCCCGACCGTCGCCTTCCCCAACCCGGAAGAGCCCGGCGCCATGGACCTCGCCTTCGCGAAAGCCCGCGCAACGACCCCGACCCCTGACCTGGTCATCGCCAACGACCCCGACGCGGACCGCTGCGCGGTGGCGGTGAACACCGGCACGGACTGGCGCATGCTCCGGGGCGACGAGGTCGGCGCCCTCCTCGCCGCCCACCTGGTCCGCCGCGGAGCACAGGGCACCTTCGCCGAGTCGATCGTCTCCTCGTCCCTCCTGGGCCGCATCGCCGAGAAGGCGAACCTCCCCTACGAGGAGACCCTGACCGGCTTCAAGTGGATCGCCCGCGTGGAGGGCCTGCGCTACGGCTACGAGGAGGCCCTCGGCTACTGCGTGGACCCGGACGGCGTACGGGACAAGGACGGCATCACGGCGGCCCTCCTGATCACGGAACTGGCCTCGGTCCTCAAGGAGCAGAACCGTACCCTCCTCGACCTCCTCGACGACCTCGCCGTGGAGCACGGTCTGCACGCGACCGACCAGCTCAGCGTCCGCGTCCAGGACCTCTCCCTCATCGCGGACGCGATGCGCCGCCTGCGCGAACAGCCGCCCACCGAACTCGCCGGCCTGCCCGTCACCAAGGCGGAGGACCTCACTCGAGGCACCGACACACTGCCCCCCACCGACGGCCTCCGCTACACCCTCACCGGCGCCCGCGTCATCGTCCGCCCGAGCGGCACGGAACCCAAACTGAAGTGCTACCTCGAGGTGGTGATCCCCGTGCAGAACCACGCGGACCTCCCGACGGCCCGCGCCAGGGCGACGGAACTCCTGACGTCGATCAAACGAGACCTCTCGTCGGCGGCGGGCATCTGACACAGCGAACCGTTCCCGGGGTTCATCACGAGGCCGGTATCGATGTCCGCCCCCGAACCAGACAACTGAACCCCGTGTCCGGGCCACCCC
>NZ_WVUG01000064.1 GCF_017614965.1 Streptomyces griseorubiginosus
GGGACCCGGGGGCGGGGGCCGTCGTGGTGCGGATTGCGCGTCGGTGCCGGCTGGTGCTGCGCGTGGTCACGGAGGCGGACGGTGCCGGGTCTTCCGGTTGGCGTGTCGCGGAGGTTGCCCGAGGCGGTGGTTCGGCGCTGCCGGTCCTGCCCGACGCCGCGACCTGGGTGCTGCCCGACCTCGAGCTGGTCCGAGCCGGTGCGATCGACGCCGGTCGGCTGCATCCGCTCGTCGCCCGGGCGCTCGTACCGGAGCGGGCACCCGTCACCCCGGCCGCTCCCGAGGAGTGGACCGGCCGGGCGCACGTCGTGGAGTGCCGGGGAGCCCGGCACCGTATCGGCCTCGTCGACGGCGTGCTGGCGCCGCTGGACCACGACTCGGCCGAGATCCACCGCGAGGAGCTGCTGGCCGCGCTGACCGGCACGCCGCTGCCCTGCCTCCAGGCCATCGACCGGGCCCACCGCCGCCCCGACTGTCTCGCCGGCGTCCGCGAACGCCTCGACCACGGCGACACCTCCGGCGCGCTGGCCGTCGTGGAGGGCCTGTTGGGCCCGGACGCGGTGCTGCGCGAGGGCGCGTTGCGCGACGCGCTGGAGGACGCGGCGCGGCGGCGGATCACGTACGGCCTCTACCGAGCGGGGCTCATCGGTCCGCCACCCGGATGGGTGCGCCCGCGTGTGTCCCGCCCGGGCACCTATCGCTCGCACCCGCGCGACTGCCTGTTCCGCTGAACCGGGACACCGTCCCGGACTTCGCCGAGCTCTCCCACGATGCCGACCCGACTTGAAAAGGTGATCATCCATGCCGTCTTCCACCACCGCCCAACTCGACGTCGCCGACGAGCTGTTGACTCTCCTGCGTGCGAACACCACCGAACCCCGGCCCGACATCCAGCTGGAGGCCCTGACCCTGGCCGTCGCCGCCGATCTGCCGGTCCTGCTGTGGGGTGAGCCGGGGATCGGCAAGACCGCCGCCCTGACCCAACTCGCCGCCGCCCTGGACCTCCCGCTCACCACGGTGATCGCCAGCGTGCACGAGCCCTCCGACTTCTCCGGACTGCCCATCGTCGGCGACGATCCCGCCGAGCAGGGCGTGCCGATGGCCCCGCCGGACTGGGCCGTGCGGCTGGTACGGGCCGGGCGCGGACTGCTGTTCCTGGACGAGCTGTCCACCGCGCCGCCCGCCGTGCAGGCCGCGCTGCTCCGGCTGGTGCTGGAGCGGCGCATCGGGGCGCTCCAACTGCCGCCCGGCGTAAGGATCGTGGCCGCCGCCAACCCGCGTTCCTCGGCGGCCGACGGCTGGGAGCTGAGCCCGCCGCTGGCCAACCGGTTCGTGCACCTGCAGTGGACCCACGACCACGAGGTCGTCGTCCGCGGCCTGGGCGGCACCTGGCCCGTGGCGACGCTGCCGCGGCTCGATCCCGGACTGCTGGCCGACGCCGTGGACTTCGCCCGGCGCGCGGTGTGCGGGCTGCTGGCCGCCCGGCCCAAGCTGGTGCACCAGTTGCCGGGCAGCGAGACCCGGCGGGGCGGTGCCTGGCCGTCGCCGCGCAGCTGGGAGATGACGCTGCGGCTGATCGCGTTCGCGACCGCCGCCGGTTCCTCGCGGGACGTGCTGTCGCTGCTGGTCCGCGGAACGGTGGGTGACGGGCCGGGGCTGGAGCTGCTGGCGAGCGTGGACCGGATGGACCTCCCCGATCCGGAGGCGCTGCTCGCGGACCCGGCGGGGGCCGTCCTGCCCGAGCGGGGCGATCTGCGTCAGGCCGTGTTGGACGGTGTGGTGGCGGCGGTGCGCGCCCGACCGGACCGGTCCCGCTGGGACGCCGCGTGGGCGCTGCTCGTGCGGGCCGTGGAGACCGGCGCGCCCGACCTGGTCGTCGTCCCCGCGACCACGCTCGCCTCGCTGCGGCAGCAGGACTGGGAAGTGCCCGAGTCCATCGAGCAGTTGGCCGGGGTGGTGGCGCTCTCCCGGCGGGCGGACCAGGCGGCGGCGCGCACGGTGGCGACGAAGGCGGTACGGCGATGACCACGGGGGCGCCGGGGGCGCTGGATCTCGACAAGCTCTACGCGGCCCGGCTGCAGGCCGCCCGCGCCCGCCCCTATCTGGCGACGGCCCTGTTCGCGCTGCACACCGTGGAGTCCCGGCAGGTGCCGACGATGTCCGTGGACCGGTACTGGCGGTGCTATGTGTCACCGGGGTTCGTGGACCGGATGCCGGTGGAGGAGCTGGCCGGGGTGTGGGTGCACGAGGTGTCGCATCTGCTGCGCGACCATCACGGGCGCAGCGACCGGGTCGCCAAGGAGTTCGGACTGTCGGGACCGGGCGAGCGGCTGCGCATGAACATCGCCGCGGACTTCGAGATCAACGACGACATCTACGGCGACGGGCTGGCCTGGCCCCGGGGCGCCGCCCACCCGGGGCTGTTGCAGCTGCCCGAGGGACAGCTCATGGAGGACTACCTGCGCCAGTTCCGGCTCGGTCCGCGGCTGCAGGAGATGGCCTGGCTGGACTGCGGGAGCGGCGCCGACGGACGGGAACGGGAGTGGGAGCTGGGCCCCGACGGGGCGCACGCGCTGAGCCGGCAGGAACAGGACGGGGTGCGCTACCGGGTGGCCCAGGGGATCAAGGGCCGCCCGGGCAACACGCCGGACGGCTGGCGGCGGTGGGCCGAGGAGGCGTTCCATCCGCCGCAGCCGTGGCGGGAGTTGCTGGGTGCCGCGGTGCGGTCGGCGGCGTCCGGGGGCGGTGCGGGCGAGGACTACTCGTACGGCCGGCCGGCGCGGCGCTCGGCGGGGCTGCCCGGGGTGGTCCTGCCCAGCCTGCGGCGGCGGCCGCCCCGGGTGTCGGTGATCATCGACACGTCCGGTTCGGTCAGTGACGCCGAACTCGGCAGCGCCCTGCTGGAGGTGGCCGCGATCTCCCGTGCCGTGGGCGGCAGGCGCGACCTGGTCACGGTGGTGCCGTGCGACGCGGCGGCCCGGATCGCGCACCCCCTGTGCCGCGGCGAGGGAATCCCGCTGCTCGGCGGCGGGGGCACGGATCTGCGCACCGGCTTCGCCACGGCGCTGCGGACGCGTCCGCGCCCCGATGTCGTCGTGGCCCTGACCGACGGGCAGACACCGTGGCCCGAGGCCCGCCCGGCGTGCCGGACCGTGGTGGGGCTGTTCTCCCGGTCGGGCGGTTCGTGGGCCGAGGAGGACCCGGACTACGTGCCTCCCTCGCCGCCCGCCTGGGCCCGGGTGGTGGAGATCGGGTCCTGAGCGGAAGGGGTCACTCCCAGACGACGACGTTGCGGCGCACCGGGACGCTCGGGGTGCCGGTGGCGAAGAGTTCGGGTGAATGCGCCCGGATGCGCTCGATGTCGTCGAAAACGGCCCGCAGATGGGCGCGCAGGGCGGTGCGGGCGAGGGCGATGTCACCGCCGACGACCGCGGCAAGGATCTCGTGGTGCTGGTCGGCGAAGACGGCCGGTGACTCGTTCTCGTGCAGGCCGAGCCGCCGGGCCCGGTCGAGGTGTCCCTTGGCGGCGGCGACCGTGGTCCACACGTTGCCGTGCCCGCTCAGCCGCATCAGGCCCTGGTGGAAGGCCTCGTCCAGGGCGAAGAACCCCTCCAGGTCCAGGCCCGTGCCGCGCTGCCGCCGGAGGTTGTCGCGCAGCTCCTCGACGAGCTCGGCGTCGAGCTGTTCGGGCAGGTCCTCCAGGGAGGCGAGTTCCACGGCCTCCCGCAGGAACTGCGCGTCGGCGACCTGCGCCGGGTCCACCCGGGACACGAACGACCCGATCTTCGGGAAGACCTGCACCAGCCCCTCCTGGGCCAGCAGGATCAGGCTCTCCCGCACCGGGGTGCGGCTGACGCCGAGGGACGCGGCGAGCTCGTTCTCCGAGAGGGCGGCGCCCGGGGCGAGCTCAAGGGTCAGGACCATCTGACGCAGCCTGAGATAGATGTCGCGCCGACTCGTCCGCCGCCCGTTCGATGGAGCCATGTGCACATCCTACGTAGCGCTCCGGGCCCTGAAGCGCGACGGGGAGGCTATTGCCCGCCTGCGCGACAGATGCTTGTATACAAGTACTGTACGACAGGATGGGAGCCGCAAGTGAGCACGATCGAGCGGGCCGAGGTGCTCGTCGCGTCCCCCGGGCGCACCTTCGTCACGTTGCGCGTCACCACCAGCGACGGGGTCACCGGACTCGGCGACGCGACCCTCAACGGACGCGAGCTGGCCGTCGCGAGCTATCTCTCGGACCACGTGGTCCCGCTGCTGATCGGCCGGGACCCGGCCCGCATCGAGGACATGTGGCAGTACCTCTACAAGGGCGCCTACTGGCGGCGCGGCCCGGTGACCATGACCGCGATCTCCGCCGTGGACACCGCCCTGTGGGACATCAAGGGCAAGGTGGCCGGGCTGCCCGTCTACCAGTTGCTCGGCGGCCGCTCCCGCGACGGCGTCCTCGTCTACTCCCACGCCAGCGGCACCGACGTGCCCTCCCTGCTGGACGACGTCCAGCGCTTTCTGGAGCTGGGCTACCGGGCCGTCCGCGCACAGGCCGCGGTGCCCGGGGTCGGGGCGTCGTACGGCGTGCGCAAGGGCGCGGTGTACGAGCCCGCCGCCACCGACCTGCCCGAGGAGCAGCCCTGGGACACCGAGGCCTACCTCGCTTTCGCGCCCTCCTGTCTGGAGGCCGTGCGCGAGCGCTTCGGCTTCGGCTTCCACCTCCTGCACGACGTGCACCACCGGCTGACCCCGATCGAGGCGGCACGCTTCGGCAGGAGTGTCGAGGGATGCCGGCTGTTCTGGATGGAGGACCCCACCCCGGCCGAGAACCAGGAGTCCTTCCGGCTCATCCGCGAGCACACCACCACACCCATCGCGGTGGGCGAGGTGATGAACTCGATCTGGGACGTCCAGCACCTGATCACCCAGCAGCTCATCGACTACGTCCGCACGACCGTCGTGCACGCGGGCGGCATCACGCACCTGCGCCGCATCTTCGACCTCGCCGCCCTCCACCAGGTGCGCACCGGCTCTCACGGGGCGACCGACCTCTCCCCCGTCAGCATGGCCGCGGCCGTCCATCTGGACCTCGCCGTACCGAACTTCGGCATCCAGGAGTACATGGGGCACCCCGCCGAGACCGCCGAGGTGTTCCACACGGGCGTCACCTTCGCCGACGGCATGCTGCACCCCTCCGAGGAGCCGGGGCTCGGCGTCGAGTACGACGACAAGGCCGCCGAGCGCTTCCCCTACCAGCGGCGCTATCTCCCGGTCGCGCGCCGCCTCGACGGCTCGGTGCACGACTGGTGAGCGCGCCACTGAACCGTACGACGGTCTCCCGCCTCCCCGCCGAACTGCGCCCCTCGGTCGACCCGGCCCACCTGCGCACCGGTGTCGTCCACTTCGGCCTCGGCGCCTTCCACCGCGCGCACCAGGCCGTCTACACCGAGCACGCCGGCGAACCCTGGGGCATCACCGCCGTGGCACCCCACTCGACGGACGTGGTGGCCGCCCTGCGGGAGCAGGACTGTCTGTACTCCCTCACCGAGCGGCGGCCGGAGGGCAACCGCACGCGGATCGTCGGCTCGATCGTCGGCGCGCTGGCCATGGGCCCGGACGCCAAGGCCGTCGACGCCCTGCTCACCGACCCCGAGGTGACGGTCGTGACGCTGACGGTGACCGAGAAGGGCTATCACCGGTCGCCGCTGACCGGCGGGCTGGACACGGACGCCGTCGGCGTCGCCGCCGACCTCGCGGCGGACCCCGCGGGGCCCCTCACCACGGTGGTGGGACGGCTGGCCGCCGGACTGGCGGCCCGGATGCGGGCAGGCGCCCCGCCGATCAGTGTCGTGTCCTGCGACAACACGGCGGACAACGGGGCCGCGTCGGCGCGGGTCGTGCACGACTTCGTGCGGACGTCGAGCTGGCCCGACCGCGCGGCGATCCTGGACCGGATGGCCGAGACCGTGGCCTTCCCCGCGACGGTCGTGGACCGGATCGTGCCCGCGACCGGGGAGGCCGATCTGGCGGCGGCCCGGGAAGCGCTCGGGATGCCCGACGCGCTGGCCGTCACCGCCGAGCCGTACCGGCAGTGGGTCCTGGAGGACTCCTTCGCCGCGCCCCGGCCGCCCTGGGAGCGGGACGGCGCCCTGTTCGTTCCCGACGTGACGCCGTATCAACTCACCAAGCTGCGCATGCTGAACGGCTCCCACTCGGCTCTCGCCTACCTGGGTGCCGCCGCCGGGCTGACCACCGTCGCCGAGACCATGGCGACCGACTGGGGCGAGCGTCTGGTGCGGGCCCTGTGCGCCGAGGTCGCCCCGACGCTCCCCGCCGGCGGTCCGAATCCGCTGGCCTACGCCGACGATCTCGTCCTGCGGTTCCGCAACCCCGCCATGCGGCACCTGCTGCGGCAGATCGCCACCGACGGCCCGCTGAAGGTCAGGGAGCGCTGGCTGCCCGCGCTGCGCGAGCTGCGCGCCCGCGGCGCCCGGACACCGGTCCTCGAACTCGCCCTCGCCGCCTGGGCGTTGCATGCCGCTCCGGAACCGGTGCCGGCCCTGTTGCGGGGCGCCGGAGCCGCGGACCTGGCGGACGACGACACCCTCACCACCGCGATCACCGACCGGCTCCCCGCCCTGCGCGCCGGCCGCGTCGAGCTCTGACCCCCCGCTCCACCCCGGTGACCTGGAGGACGCCGTATGAACACCCTGGTCGCAGCGGACCGGATGCGGGCCGTCGTCGTGCACGGTCCCGGTGATCTGCGCATCGACGAACGGGAACGGCCCGTGCCCGGTCCGGGCGAGGTGCTGCTGGCGCTGGAGTGGGGCGGGATCTGCGGCTCCGACATCGCCTACTGGAAGACGGGGGCCTCCGGCACCGCCGCGCTCACCCACCCCCTTGTCCTGGGCCATGAGTTCGCGGGACGAATCGCCGAACTCGGCCGAGGCGTCACGGAGTTCACCGAGGGACAGCCGGTCACCGTGCACCCCGCCCAACTCGTCGGAGACGGCGGACTTCCCGAGCGCATCGCCGGCCGCACCAACCTCCATCCCCGCGTCCGCTACTTCGGCTCGGCCGCCTTCGACCCGCACACCGACGGCGGGTTCAGCGAGTACCGGGCGGTCCCGGCCGCCCAGATCCGTCCGCTCCCGGACAACGTGGACACCCAACAGGGGGCGCTGGCCGAGCCGTTGGCCGTCGCCCTGCACGCCGTCGGCCGCGTCCCCGACCTGCGGGGACGTACCGTGCTGGTCAACGGCTGCGGTCCGATCGGCTCCCTGGTCGTCGCCGCCGCCCGGCATCGGGGGGTGGGCGCGGTCATCGCCGCCGACCTGACACCCTCCTCCCTCGCGGTCGCCCGGGCCATGGGCGCCGACGACACGCGGGACGTGTCCGCCGGGCAGGCGCTGCCCGAGGACGTGGACGTCGTCTTCGAGGCGTCCGGCGCCCCGGCCGCGCTCGGACCCGTGCTGCGGGCCACGGCACGCGGCGGCACCCTCGTCCAGGTCGGCAACCTGCCGGGCACGGCCGCGCCCGCCGCCCTCGGTGACCTGGTCACCCGGGAGATCACGTGGGTCGGCTCGTACCGTTTCGTGGAGGAGCTCGACGACGCGCTGCGCGCCCTGCGGGACGGCCTGGACCTGACGCCGTTGATCACCCACCGCTTCCCGCTGGAGCGGGCCGCCGAAGCCCTCGCCGTGGCCGCCGACCCGGCGAGCGGCAGCAGCAAGGTCATGCTCCGGCTCGCGGCCGGGGCATAGTGCCCACGGGTCCTCCGGAGAACCCGTGCGCTCAAAGCCCCCCAGGCGGCAGGACCAGTCGGCCGGCGTCGTCTGCGTCAGGGAGACGACGGCCGTCCTCAGCCCACCGGACGCCTGTCCGCTCGCCGAGCAGCACGCGCGCTGCGCCTCGGCACAGCGGCGCCGAGTCCGACATGGCCTGCACACGGCCTCGGACACCGCGCGGCCTGGCTGAGCCGACGGCGACGACGGGTGGGCGGCCTCGGCGGCCCCTTGAGGCCTGCGGCTCAACGGGCGTCGCAGCAGGCGTCCCTGCGCATCAGTCTTCCCATCGCGAGCCAGTCCTCCTCGGCTTCGGCCGTGCTCCGGGCGGCCGGCTCGAAGGCGGCGGTCAACTCCTCGGTGGTGTAGGGCACTCCGCCCCTCAGTACCGCGACGGTACGCACGAGGGTGTCGAAGTCGGTGAACGGGTCGCCGTCGACGACGGTGAGGTCCGCCAGCCTGCCCTCCTCCACGGTGCCGAGGTCCCGGTCGAGGCCGAAGAGCCGGGCGGGCAGGACGGTCGCGGTGCGCAGGGCCTGGGCCGGGGAGAGACCGCCGCGGTGCAGGGCGCGCAGGCCGAGGTGGAGGGAGAGGCCGACGGGGACGAGCGGCTGGTCCGTGCCGAGCGCGACGAGTCCACCGGCGGCCAGGATCCGCCGGTAGACGTCGGTCTCCGTGCGCAGGGTGGCGAGTTGGGCCGCGGTGGGCGCGACCCCGGCAGACTGCTTGACGGTCGCCGAGTCCCACGGCGGCATCACCACCGTGACCCGGGGGTCGTCGGCGAGGGCGGGGTCCGCTCCGAGCAGGGGGACGGCGGTGAAGGGGGTGGCGATCATCGAGAAGCGCACCCCGCGCGCGGTGTAGATCTCCACGACGTCCTGGTGGGCGCGGCCCGTCGCGGTGACGGCATGTCCGAACTCGGCGCGCTGGGTGGCCTGCAGATGGGTCGTCAGGTCCTGGCCGACCTCGACGCCGGGCGAGAGCAGATGACTTCCCGCGCGGACACCGAGCCGCTCGTGGGCGAAACGGGCCGCTTCCGCCATCACCCAGGCCGGCGCCCGCACATACGTCTTCACGAAGTCCCAGTCCAGCGCCTCGCCCCGCTCCAGGGAGCGCAGCAGTCCCTCCCTGGTCCGGTGGGCGCGGCCCATGCTGTAGGCGACACGGGCCCCGTCGAGGAGTTCGCCGGTGGTCAGCAGCCGGGGCCCGGCGAGCTGTCCGGTGGCCACCGCCTCGCGCAGCCGCGCCTGTTCGTAGGCGAAGCCGCCCAGCGAGACGGCCGTGGTGATGCCGTAGGTGAGCTGGCCGACGGTCTGGCGGCCGCCGTAGGTGCTCTGCCAGGGGTGGGTGTGGGTGTCCCACAGGCCGGGAATGACGGTGCGGCCGGAGGCGTCGATCCGGCGGAGCGCCTCCCGTCGTCCTGACCGGTGCGGCTCGACCGCGGCGACGCGTCCGCCGCTCACCACGATGTCCACGTCCTCGCGGGTCGTCTCGCCGGTGCCGTCCCACAGGCGCCCGGCGTGCACCACGAGGTCGGCCGGTGTGGGTCTGGGCGCGTCGAGGGGGACGCGCACGGTGCGGGCGGGGCCGCCGTCGACACCGATGAGACGAAGGCGTCCGGCGGAGAGGTAGAGCAGGGTGGTGGAGTCGGCGGACCAGGAGGGGTGGTCCGCCGGTTCGGTGGTGAGGGTGCGGAGTTCGCCGTTCGGGGTGCCGTCTGGGTCGACCGGCAGCAGACACAGCGCGGACTCCACGATCACCGCCATCCAGCGACCGTCGGGCGACCAGACCGGTCCTGAGTCGTAGCGGTCGGAGACGGAGGTGTGGGGCGCCACCGCGTGCAGACGGTCCGCGCCGTTGGTGGTGTCGACGATCCGGAGGAGGTTGTAGCCCTCCCGGAAACGGGAGTTGAGCCGGTTGCGGTCGCACAGGGCGAGGTGGCGGCCGTCCGGCGACCAGCTGGGGCGGCCGGGCAGTCCACCGGCGCCCAGCGGCGCGGCCAGGACGCGTTCCTCGCCGGAGGCCAGGTCGCGGACGAGGAGCCGGCCGGTCATGTCGAGGCAGGCGAGCCGCTGCCCGTCGGGCGACAGTGCCGGATGCACCCGGCCCCCGGTCGCGAGGACGGTCTCCTCGCCGGTGGCCGGATCGTGCCGGTGGACGCCGAGCAGCCCGTCGCGGTCGTCGGCGTACACGAGCGACCGCCCGTCCGGCGCCCACGAAGGGGACAGCAGATAGCGGGTGGAGGAGGCCGTGTGCAGTCGCCGCGGTGGACGCCCGCCCGAACTCGCAGCGATCCAGAGCGAGTTGAGGGCGGCAAAGGCGATCTGCCGGCCGTCGGGTGAGAGCGCCGGCAGATGAATGCCACGCACGGGACGGGCCCGCCCCTCCCCCAGGTCGTAGCTCTTGGTCGGGTACCGCGGCCGCCGCACCGGCAGGGTGCCCTCGAAGGGCAGGGTCTCCGGGTGCGCCGGGCTGTCCGGTCGTACGAGGGTGAAGGCGCCGTCGACGGTGAGGAGCAGCTCGCCCCGGGGCGTCCAGCGTGGGGGCACCGGCGCGAGGTCGCCGCTGAGCGCGACCGGGTGGCCGTCGACGACGAGGGCGCAGGAGGCGTTCGGGGCGGCGGTCGTGCGCAGGTGGGCGAGGCGGCCGTCCCGGGCCACGGCGGGGGTCATGACCTGGGCGGCCGCGGGCTCGGTGTACCGGACGGCGACCGCGTCCTGGCCGTCGGCCCGGACGGCGGCGATCGTCCGGGCCTCCACGGTGAGCCCGAGGGAGGTGGTGACGGTCTTCGCGCGGACGAACAGGATGTGGGTGCCGTCCGGTGTCCAGGTGGGGTCGAAGTCCTCCCACGCTCCGTCCTGGAGGGGGCCGTCCTGGCCGGTCAGGCCGGTGACGCGGGTGATGCGGCCGGTGCGCAGGTCGAGGACGTGGATGCGGTACGGGCTGCCGGCGACCGGGTCGCCGCCGCGTTCGGAGGAGAAGGCGAGCCGGGTGCCGTCGGGCGACCAGGCCGGGCCGCGGTCGTCCCAGGGCCCTTCGGTGCGACGCCGCAGGTCGGAGCCGTCGGGGCGGACGGTCCAGAGATGGAATCCGCCGTCCCGGTAGGCGCAGAAGGCGATGAGCTCGCCGTCCGGTGCGTGGGTGGGCCGGTTGGGCTCCAGGTCGGCCGGTGTGAGGGGATGGGCCGTACCGCCGGTGCGGGGCAGGGACCACAGGGTGCCCTGCACCTCGGCGACCAGTTGGTCACCGGAGAGGGTCGCCGAGCCGTTGGTGGCCCGGGTGAAGGTCAGGGAGGGGGCGCCGGTGCGCTGTCGTGCCACCGCCGCGGGGGCCACGCCCACGAGGGGCACGGCGCCTGCGGCGGCGAGGAGTTGACGGCGGGTCGGACGGAAGGTGGGGCTCCAGTCACGGTCCATGACAGAACACCCTGGCGTAACCGCCACCTCGCACGCAACAAACCGTACGAGGTCGAGCGCGCAGGGTGACGGTGATCGCGCCACCGATTCACGGCCGGGCGCCTCGAACGGCCGGAGAGGGGGACCCGGCACCCTGTGTCCCGTCGTCACGGCGGTACCGACCGCCCCGGACAGAAAGTCACGGCATGATCGACATCGCCGGCGAGTACCGCCTCTCGCTGCCTGCCTGGATCGAGGAGGAGCTGGCGGACGTGCCCGCCGTCGTCCCCGGTCGTGAGGACCGCATGCGGCTCGTGCACCGGCTGGCCGACCGCACCTGGCGTGAGGGCGACGGCGGCCCGTTCGCGGCGCTCGTGGCCGAGGAGGACACCGGCCGGATCGTGTCGGTCGGGGTGAACGTCGTCCTCGCCTCCGACGTCTCCAGCGCCCACGCCGAGGTCCTCGCGCTCGCGCTGGCCCAGACCGCGATCGGCGGCTGGGATCTCGGCGCCGAGGGCCTGCCGTCCCATGAGCTGGTCGTCAACTGGCGTCCGTGCGTGCAGTGTTACGGGGCGGCACTGTGGTCCGGGGTGCGTGGGCTGGTCGTGGCGGGCGCGGGGCCCGAACTCGAGCAGCTCACCACCTTCGACGAGGGGCCCCTGCCCGACGACTGGGCCGAGCAGTTCGAGGCGCGCGGGATCAAGGTCACGGGGGACGTGCTCCGCGACGAGGCGATCGCGGTGTTCCGCGGCTACCGCGAGGCCATCGACGCCGGCAAGGTCACGGTCTACAACGCCCGCGGGGGATCCGACTGACGCCCATTTCATACGATTGCAACATCAGCCAGGATGACCTGCCCCGGCGCGACGGTTGCACCCGGCACGAGCCCGTGCAGCGAGAGGGAACCATCATGACCGTCCAAGACGTCGACCGCGTCAGCTTCGTCCAGGAGTGGGAGGAGTGGCACCGGCGGAAGGAGGCCGTGCTCTCCGCCCCGCACGGCTTCCTCGCGATCACCAGCCTCCGCTGGCTGACCGAGGAACCCACCCGCTTCGAGGACGCGCCGGGCGCCTGGGCCGCCACGGGCGACGGCGTGGTCGTCGAACTCGACGAGGGCGAGGAGGTGACGGTGGACGGGCAGGTCGTGCGCGGCCGTCACGACTTCGGCGTACTCGCCGAACGCGCGAGCGTCTACGTCGGCTGGGGCGACGCGGTGATCGAGGTCGCGAGGCGCGGCGGCCACGACATCCTGCGGCCCCGCCACCCCGAGAACGCGCTGCGTACGGCCTTCACCTTCACGCCCGCCTACGAGCCCGACCCGCGCTGGGCCCTCACCGGCCGCTTCCTGCCCTTCGACGCGCCGCGCCCGGTGACCGTGGGTGCCGCCGTCGAGGGCCTCGAGCACGTGTACGACTCACCTGGACAGGTCGAGTTCGAGCTGGACGGCAGCGCGTACCGGCTCACCGCCTTCAACGGCGGGGAGCCCGGCGCGCTGATGGTGCTGTTCACCGACGAGACCTCCGGCGTGACCACGTACGCGGCCAACCGCGCCCTGCAGATCGCCGCCCCCGACGCCGAAGGCGGGGTGACGGTCGACTTCAACCGCGCCGCCAACCTGCCCTGCGCCTACACGGATCTGGCCACCTGCCCGCTGCCTCCGGCCGAGAACCGTCTGCCGGTCGCGGTCGAGGCCGGCGACAGGATCCCGTTGGAGCGTGGCGGGCAGTCCTGACGGGACTACCGCGCGAGAAAGTCGGACAGCCCGGTCAGCAGCCGGTCGACGTCCTCCGCGCTGTTGTACGGCGCGAGCCCCACGCGCAGGCCGCCGGTGTCGCCGAGGCCCAGGCGGCGGGAGGCCTCGATGGCGTAGAAGGAGCCCGAGGGGGCGTGGACGCCGCGCTCGGCGAGGAAGGCGTAGGCGTCCACCGTGCTGTGCCGTTCGAAGGTCAGCAGCACGGTGGGGGTGCGGTCGGCGGCCCTGGAGTGCACGACGACGCCGTCGAGGGCGGCGAGACCCTTGTCGATCTGGGTGCGCAGGACGTGTTCGTGCGCCTCCAGGGCGGTGTAGGCGGCGGCCAGGCGCTCGCGTCGGCCTCCCTCGACAGCGGTGTCGAGGCCGGCGAGGAAGTCGACCGCCGCCCGGGTGCCCGCGAGGAACTCGTAGGGCAGGGTGCCCAGTTCGAAGCGCTCGGGGACCGCGTCGGTGGACGGCAGCAGCTTGTCCGGCCGCAGGGTCTCGAGCAACTCCGGCCGGGCGGCGAGGACTCCGTGGTGCGGGCCGAGGAACTTGTAGGGCGAGCAGACGTAGAAGTCGGCGCCGAGCGACTCCAGGTCCACCAGCGAGTGGGCGGTGTGGTGGACGCCGTCGACGTAGGCCAACGCACCGGCCTCGTGCGCCAGTCGGGCGATCTCGGGGACCGCGGGGCGGGTGCCGATCAGGTTGGAGGCGGCGGTGACGGCGACCAGCCGGGTGCGCCCGGACAGCACGGCCCGGACGTCGTCGACGGTCAGCTCACCGGTGGCCGGGTCGAAGTCGGCCCAGCGCACGGTGGCACCGGCCTGGGCCGCGGCCTGCACCCAGGGGCGGATGTTGGCGTCGTGGTCGAGCCGGGTGACGACGACCTCGTCGCCGGGCGCCCAGGTCTTGGCGAGGGTCCGGGAGAAGTCGTACGTCAGCTGTGTGGCGCTGCGGCCGAAGACGATGCCGGACGGATGCGCTCCCAGCAGGTCGGCCAGGGCCCGGCGGGCCTCGGTGACGATGCTCTCGGCGTTGCGCTCGCCGGGCGCGGTGTGGCCGCGGTTGGACAGGGGGTTCCCGAGTGCGTCGGCGATCGCCCGGATGACCGGCTCGGGGGTCTGGGTGCCGCCGGGTCCGTCGAAGTGGGCGACGCCGGCGGCCAGGGCCGGGAACTGGGAGCGGAGGGCGGTGATGTCGAACGTCACGGGGAGCTCCTGTCGGTTCCGGGTGGGTGCGTGCCGCGGTCGCCTCAGCGTGTCACGACCACAGCACGTGCAGGGTGGGCGGCTTGCGGAAGACCAGGCCGTGCGGGCTCGCGGGGCGGTCCGGGTCGAGGCGGAGGGCGGGGAGTCGTTCCAGCAGGCGCTGGAGGGCGATGCGGGTCTCCAGACGGGCGAGGTGGGCGGCGAGGCAGTGGTGGGGTCCGTGGGCGAAGGCCAGTTGCAGGCGGGCCTCGGGGCGGCGGACGTCGAAGCGGTCGGGATCGGGGAAGACGGCCGGGTCGCGGTTGGCGCCGGCCAGCGAGACGGTGACCAGGTCGCCGCGGCGGACGGTGGCCGGGCCGAGGACGGTGTCGCGGGTGGCGTAGCGGTCCACGACGGCCGCACCGGGCTCCAGGCGCAGCGACTCCTCGATCGCGCCGTCCAGCAGGTCGAAGTCGTCCTTCACCAGGGCGAGTTGACCGGGGTCGCCGAGCAGGTGGAGCAGCGCGTTGGTGATCATCGCCTCGGTGGTCTCGATGCCGCCGAACATCAGCACGGCCGCGTTGGAGGCCACCTCGGGCACCGTCAGCCGTCCGGCGGCGGCAGCGAGCAGCGAGGACGTGTCCGGGTCGGCGACGGTGGCCTCGACGGCGCCCCGCAGCTGCGCGTAGGCCTGGGCGCCGGAGGTGCCCGGGTCCAGTCCGGCGGTGATGTCCGAGACCGCCCGCACGATGGCGTCGTACCAGGTCAGGACCGTTTCCGTGGTCGTACCGGCCAGTCCGAGGGCCTGGGTGACGACGGCGACCGCCAGAGGTCCGGCGAAGGCGCGGCGCAGTTCGCCGGCGCCCGCGGGTTGGAGGGCGCTGATCAGCCGGTCGGTCTCCTCCTCGATGAAGGCGGCGAAGCCGTCGCGCACCGCCCGGGGGCGGAAGGGGGCGGCGAAGGGGTCGCGGTGGCGGGTGTGGTCGGCGCCGTCCAGGGAGAGCATGCTGGGGCCGACGACCTGGGCGGTGGAGAAGCGAGGGTCGTCGACGGTGAAGGTCGTGCCGTCCCGCATGACGCTCAGGGCGAGGTCGCGGCGGGTGACCAGCCAGCCGTCCAATTCGGGCAGCCAGGACACCGGCTCGTGCGCCCGCAGCAGCGCGAGGCGGGGATGCGGATCGTCGGCGAGTTCGGCGAGCGTGGTGGAGGCGCCGAGGGGGAAGGTATCGACGGCGCTCATCGGGCGTTCCGGCCGGGCGGTGGGAAACCGATCACGGCTCAGCCTAACAACGGGGCCGAGCGGTCCCAGCGGCCAGGTCAGGAGGACACTGGGCCTTGGCGGGAGGAGCGTCATGACCACTGTTGACGTGCACCAGCATCTGTGGACCCCGTCGCTGGTGGCGGCCCTGCGCGCGCGTCGCGAGCCGCCGTACCTGGACGGCTGGACACTCCACCTGGAGGGCGAGCCGCCCTTCGCGGTCCGGCCCGGCGACCACGACATCGCCCGGCGTGCGGAGCTGGCCGCAGCCGACGGCCTCGGCCGGGCGCTGGTCTCCCTGTCCACGCCGATCGGTGTGGAGTGGCTGCCGGCGGCCCAGGCACGGCCCCTGCTCGACGCCTACCACGAGGGCGCGGCCGCGCTGCCCGAGCCGTTCGGAGCGTGGGCCGCGGCCTGCGTACGGGACGTCGACGCGGCCGCCACCGCCAAGGACCTCGACCAGGGCTTCGTCGGCCTCCAGCTGCCGGCCGACGCCCTCGCCGACGCGTCCGGCTACGCGCGCTGCGCCCCGCTGCTCGACCTGCTTCAGGAGCGTGACCTGCCCCTCTTCGTGCACCCCGGCCCCGCACCCGGCGGATCCGCCGGCCCCGGCTGGTGGCCGGCCATGGTCCCCTACGTCCAGCAGATGCATGCCGCCTGGTTCGCCTTCCGCGCCTTCGGCCGCCCCCGCCACCCTCGCCTCCGCGTCTGCTTCGCCCTCCTCGCAGGCCTCGCCCCGCTCCACGGCGAACGCTTCGCCGCCCGCGGCGACGGAGAGACCGGGGTCGACCCGAAGGTGTTCGTCGAGACGTCCTCCTACGGCCCCCGCGCGGTCGAGTCGATCGTCCGCGCCCTGGGCGTGGACGCGATCGTCCAGGGCTCGGACCGCCCCTACGCCGAGCCCCCGCACCACCCCGGCTTCGGCCTGGGCGGAGCCGCCGCGTACGCCTTCAGGGTCGACAACCCCCGACGCCTGCTCAAGGGAGGCGACTGAGCGGAGACCACTCCCGTCACAGGGCGCGCCGGGGAGCCCGGCTCATGGGCGCCAGTACAGGGCCGGGTCGGGGTGGTCGGTGAAGCCCAGGGAGCGGTAGAGGGGTTCGCCTTCCCGGGAGGCGTGCAGGTCGACGCGGGACGCTTCGCGGTCGCGGAACCAGTCCTGCAGGGCGCGCATGATCGCGCGGCTGTGGCCGCGGCGCCGGTGGGACGGGTCGGTGATCACACCGATGACGTGGCCGATGCGGCCGTTGGTCAGATGAGGTCCGGGCAGGCGTTGTTCGATCGTGCCGATGCCGCAGGCCGCGAGTCCGCCGTCGTCGCCGTCCACCACGAGGACGCGCACGGTGTCGTCGGTCAGCTGTTCCTTGAGGACCACGGCCAGGGCGTCCAGCCAACCGCCGTCCGCCGAGGCCGGGTTGAAGAAGTCTCCGCCGAGGTCCTCGAAGAGCAGGGCGCGCAGCCGCAGCAGCTCCACGAGGTCGTACTCCACGGCCTGCCGTACGGCCGATGCGTTGTCCGGGCGTTGTCCCATGCCGACCAGACTGCTGTAATGGTCTTATGCATCTCAACCCTTACGGCGAGGATGCCGTGAAGCTCGCCGCGGATCTCGCCAACCGGCGCCCCGCCGACGCCGAGGAGCTCGCGGACCGCTGCCGGACCGCGGGGCTGGTGCTGGAGCGCCCGGTCACCCCGCACGACCTGGCCCGCGCGGAGGAGGCGCTGGACGCCTGGGAGAAGGTCGTCGACGCCGAGGACGAGGGCGAGCGCGCCGAACTGCTCAACGCCATGCTGGCGACGGCCGCCGCGTATCCGCGGCTGACCAACCACGCCGGGAGCGGCTGGCACGTGCACTATCGCGACCGCGAACTGCCCCTCGGATCACTGCTGTTGTCCCTGATCTCCGTCGGCACCGCCCTGCATCTGGCGGGCCGCGGCATGCACCGGCTGCGCCGCTGCGCCGTGACCGAGTGCGCCACGATCTTCGCCGACACCTCCCGCACCGGCCGGCAGCGCTACTGCTCCCAGCGCTGCGCCAACCGCGACGCGGTACGCCGTCACCGGGCCCGTACGACCGCCTGACGCCGACGCGTTGTCACCTCAGGACGAACCTTCCCTCCCCCGGGACTCAACTCCCGCAAACAGAACAGGGATCGTCCAATCCCGCACCCATTTCACTGCCATATTCGAAAGCAACTTCGGAGGTGGCTGTGACGCGAGAGGCGACGACATCCCGAGCGAGCAGGACGGCACCGGCGACGGCGACCGCGCCGACGGCACCCACGGCGGACCGCACCGCCCGGCGCATCGCGGACCTCGAGGACCGCCGGGCCCAGGCGACGATCACCGGTGTACCCAGAAGACGGGGCGCGCTCGGCGCGCGGGAGCGGATCGGGCGGCTGCTCGACGAGGGCTCCTTCACCGAGACCGGCCTCTTCGTCCGCGCCCGGCCCACCGGCGACGGCGCACAGCGCCCCTACGGAGACGGGGTCGTCACCGGGTGCGGAACGGTCGACGGACGGACCGTCTGCGTGTTCGCCCAGGACTCCACGGTCTTCGGCGGCAGCATGGGCGAGGCCTTCGGCGAGAAGGTGGTGGCCCTGATGGACCTCGCGCTGAAGACCGGCTGTCCGGTCATCGGCCTCAACGACTCCGGCGGCGCCCGCATCCAGGAGGGCGTCGCCTCGCTCGCGCTCTACGCCGAGCTGGTGCGCCGCAATGTGCAGGCCTCCGGCGTGATCCCGCAGATCTCGGTCATCCTCGGCCCGTGCGCCGGCGGCGCCGCCTACTCCCCCGCCATCACCGACTTCACCGTGATGGTGGACGGCGCCTCGCACATGTTCGTCACCGGCCCGGACGTGATCGAGGCGGTCACCGGAGAGCGCACCACCGCCGAGGAGTTGGGCGGCGCACGGGCCAGCAACACCGTCAACGGCAATGCCCACTTCCTCGCCGCCGACGAGGAGGACGCCCTCGACACCGTGCGCGACCTGCTGTCGTACCTGCCCGCCAACAACCTCGAGCGGCCCCCGGAGTACGCGCCCGGCGCCGTCGCCGACGGCGGTCTCCTCGACGAGGTGGTCCCGGACCGCACCGGCCGGGCCTACGACATGCGCGAGATCCTGCAGGCGGTCGTCGACGACGGTGAACTCCTGTACGTCCAGGAGCTGTTCGCACCCAACATCGTCTGCGCGCTGGGCCGGGTCGAGGGCGCCACCGTCGGGATCGTCGCCAACCAGCCGCTGCACTCCGCCGGTGTCCTGGACATCGACGCCTCCGAGAAGGCGGCGCGTTTCGTACGGTTCTGCGACGCGTTCGGCATCCCCCTGCTGACCTTCGCCGACGTCCCCGGCTATCTCTCCGGCGTCGGCCAGGAGCGGGCCGGCATCATCCGGCGGGGTGCCAAACTCCTGTACGCCTACGCCGAGGCGACCGTCCCGAAGGTCACCGTGGTCGTGCGCAAGGCGTACGGCGGCGGATACGCCGTGATGGGCTCCAAGCACCTCGGCGCCGACGTCAACCTCGCCTGGCCCACGGCCCGTATCGCCGTCATGGGCGCGGAGGGCGCCGTCGGCGTGCTGCACCGGCGTGAACTGGCCGCCGCCGACGACCCCGAGGCCCTGCGCGCCCGTCTCGTCGCCGCGTACGAGACCACCCACGGGACCCCCTATCCGGCCGCCGAACGCGGCTACGTCGACGCGGTGATCGCCCCGCACGAGACCCGCGCCCACATCTGCCGCGCCCTGCGCACCCTGCGCGGCAAGCGCGCCCCGATGCCCCAGCGCCGGCACGGCAACATCCCGCTGTGACCGCACTGGCAGCGCGGGGGCTCTGACAGCTCTGACCGCTCTGAATCGGCCGCGTGCCCGCGAGAACTCTCCGCGTCCTTCGCACCACCCCGCTCCGCCCCCACCGACAGCGATGTGAGGAGCCACGCCCGATGGACAGCCGCCGCCCCCCGCTCGCGCCCGCGTACCGGACTCTGCCCGAGTACGTGCGGCACTGGGCCGAAACGACCCCCGACCGCAGGGCGTTCACCTTCGTCGAGCACCCCGCCCCCGGGTCGCGCGGCGTGCACCGCACCCTGACCTGGCGCCGCCTGGAAGCCCGCGTCCGGGCCCTGGCCGCCCGGCTCGCCCAGGAGGCCGGACCCGGTGAACGGGTCGCGCTGCTGTGCCCGCAGGGCACGGACTACATCACCGGGTTCCTCGCCGCGCTCACCGCCGGGCTGGTCGCCGTACCGCTGTATCCGCCGGGTCTTCCCGGGCACGGTGACCGGCTCGTCGCGGTCCTGGCCGACGCCCGGCCCGCAGCCGTGCTGACCACGAGCCGGGTGCTGGCGGAGGTGACGGACTTCTGCGAGCGCGCGGAGGTCCCGGTCATCGCGGCCGACCAGGTTCCCGACGCCACCGCCGAGGACTGGCGGGCACCGGAGGCGGACCCGGAGGCGACCGCGTACCTGCAGTACACCTCCGGCTCCACCCGCACCCCGGCCGGCGTGGAGATCACCCACGCCAATGTCGTCGCCAACGCCCAGCAGGCCCTGAGCGCCTACGGCGCCGACACGCACCCGGTGACCTGCGTGGGCTGGCTGCCGCTCTACCACGACATGGGCCTCGTGCTGAGCGTCGCGGCCCCCGCCGTAAGAGGCCTGCTCTCCGTCCTGATGGACCCGGCCGCCTTCCTGCACGAACCGGCGCGCTGGCTCAGGCTGTTGACCGCTCATCCGCGCGCGGTGAGCGCCGCGCCCAACTTCGCCTACGACTACTGCGCCTCCGCCGTCACCGACGCGCAGAAGGCGGATCTGCGGCTGGACGGCATCGCCGCGCTGATCAACGGCAGCGAACCGGTACGGCCCGGCACCGCCGACCGCTTCCACGCGGCCTTCGCCGCCCAGGGGCTGAACGCCGGCGTCCACTGTCCGTCGTACGGGCTGGCCGAGGCGACCGTCTTCGTCAGCGCCGCCCGGCCCGGCGAGCCGCTCGCCCGGTTCGCCCTCGACCGGGACGCGCTGGCCAACGGCAAGGCGCTGCCCGCCCGGCCGGACGACCCCAGAGCCGTGCTGCTGGCCGGCTGCGGCACCCCGGCCGGGCAGCAGGTGCGGATCGTCGACCCGGTCTCGCGTGCCGCGCTGTCCGAGGGGGAGGTCGGCGAGATCTGGGTGCGGGGCCCGAACGTGGGGCGCGGTTACTGGAACAACGAGGCGCAGACCCGGCGCGTCTTCGGTGCCGCCCTCGCCGGGGCCGCACCGGGCGGCTGGCTGCGCACCGGCGACCTGGGAACCGTGCTGGACGGCCGGTTGATCGTCACCGGGCGGCTGAAGGACCTGATCGTCGTCGACGGCCGCAACCACTACCCGCAGGACGTGGAGGCCACCGTCCAGGACACGCATCCGGCGGTGCGGCGCGACCGGCTCGCCGCCTTCGGCGTGCCCGGCGGGGCGGGTGAGCGGGTGGTCGTCGTCGCCGAACACGCGCGGACCACGACCCTCGCCGACATCGACCTGCCGGGCCTGGTACGGGCCGTGCGTTCGGCGGTCTCCTCACGGCACGGGCTGCGGCTGGCGGACGTCGTGCTGGTCGCGCCGGGCACGGTGCCCCGGACGTCCAGCGGCAAGGTGTCCCGGGCGCTGACCCGGACCCGGTATCTGGAGGGCGCCTACGCGGCCGGGACCGCTCGGTGAGCGCCGCCGACGAGGGCGTGCTGCGCCGCCTGATCGCGGAACGGGTGGCCGCCTGGACCGGCAGCACCGCCGCCGACGTGCCGATGGACCGGCCGCTGGCCGACCTCGGCATGGCCTCCCGGGACGCCGTGGTGCTGGCCGGGGAGCTGTCCCGGCTGGTGGGCCGTGAGCTGCCGCCGACCCTGCTGTGGGAGGCGCCGACCGGGGACGCTCTCGTGGCCCACCTGTGCCGAACAGCCCCGCAGGAGACCCCGGTTGTGACCCCTTCCCCGGTGCTGGACGAACCGGTCGCGGTCATCGGCGTCGGCTGCCGGCTGCCCGGCGGAGTGCGCGGCCCGGCCGACTACTGGCGACTGCTGTGCGACGGCGTGGACGCCATCGGCCGCGTCCCCGAGGACCGCTGGCGGGACTTCACGGCCTTCCCGCCCGCGGACGCGCCCGCGTACGGGGGCTACCTCGACGACATCGCCGGGTTCGACGCCGACTTCTTCCGGATCACACCGCGCGAGGCCGCGGTGATGGACCCGCAGCAGCGGATCCTGCTGGAGGTCGTGCACGAGACCCTCGACCACGCCGCCGTCCCGGTGTCCTCCCTGGCCGGCACGGCGACGGGCGTCTTCGTCGGCGTCTCGGTCCCCGAGTACGGCAGGCTCACGGGCGCCGACCCGGCCGCCGTCGATCCCTGGGCCCCGGCGGGCGCGGCCCTGAGCGTGACGGCGGGACGACTGGCGTACGTCCTGGACACCCGCGGTCCCACCATGGCGGTGGACACGGCCTGTTCGTCCTCCCTGGTCGCCCTGCACCACGCCTGTGCCGGCCTGCGCACCGGTGAGTGCGACACGGCGATCGCCGCCGGGGTCAACGCGCTGCTGTCACCTGTCGTCGGCGTCGCGTTCGAGCGGGCGGGCGCGCTGGCGCCGGACGGCCGCTGCAAGCCGTTCTCCCCGTCGGCCGACGGCATCGGGCGGGGTGAGGGCTGCGCGGCCGTCCTCTTGAAGCGGCTGTCCGACGCCGAACGGGACGGCGACCGCGTCCTGGCCGTCGTCCGGGCCACGGCCGTGAACTCCGACGGCCGCTCCAACGGGCTGCTGGCACCCAACCCGGCAGCTCAACAAGCCCTGTTGGCGACGGCCTATGGGCGAGCCGACCTGGTACCGGCCCGGATCGACTACGTCGAGGCGCACGGCACCGGCACTCCGCTCGGCGACCCGATCGAGGCGGGGGCGCTGGGCGCCGTCCTGGGCGCGGACCGGGATCCCGACCAGCCGTTGCTGCTCGGTTCGGTCAAGGGCAACCTCGGTCATCTGGAGTCCGCGGCGGGCATCGCGGGAGTGGTGAAGACGGTCCTCGCCCTCTACCACGACAGCATCCCGCCCTCGCTGCACTGCTCGGACGGCAGCGCGCTCACGGACCCCCGGCTGCGCGTGGTGACCGAGCCCGAGCCGTGGCCGCGCTACGGCGGCACCGCGACGGCGGGGGTCTCCGGTTTCGGCTTCGGGGGCACCAACGCCCACGCGGTGCTGGAGGAGTGGCCGGTCGACTCCCTCCCGGCCCAGGAGTCCGCCGCCCATCTGTACCTGCTGTCCGACGTCGACACCGAGCGGGTCCGCTACACGGCGGGCCGGCTCGCCGCGTGGCTCCGTTCGCCGGAGGGCGGCAGAGCGCGCCCGGCCGATGTGGCGCGCACCCTGGCGGGACGGGCGGGGCGCGGTCCCGTACGGGCCGCCGTCGCCGCACACGGCCCGGACGAACTTGCGGACGCGCTGGGCGCGTTGGCCCGAGGGCAGGGGCATGAGCGGCTGATCACCGGTGACCGCGACCGCGTGGGGCGGGGTCCGGTGTGGGTGTTCTCCGGGTACGGCAGCCAGTGGGCCGGCATGGGGCGCCGGCTGCTGAGCGAGGACCCGGGCTTCGCGGCGGCCGTCGAGAAGCTCGACGCGCAGTCGGCCGGCGAGTTCGGGTTCTCCCTCCGCGACCAGTTGATCTCCGGGAACGGTCTCGACCGCCTGGAGGTCGCCCAACCGGCCCTGTTCGGGATCCAGTTGGCCCTCGCCGAACTGTGGCGTTCCCACGGGGTGGAACCGGTCGGGGTCATCGGCCACTCCATGGGCGAGGTGGCCGCCGCCGTCTGCGCCGGCGCGCTGGACGTGCCGGACGCCGCCCGGGTGATCGCCGTACGGGCGCGGCTCCTCAGCAGGCTGGAGGGCGGCGCGATGGCCGTCGTCGACATCGACGACGACGAACTCGCCCTGCTGGAGCGGGACTTCCCAGGCGTACAGGTGGCCGTCCACTCCTCGCCCCGGCAGAAGGTGGTCACCGGTGCGGAGCCCGCCGTCGCCCGGCTGGTGGGACGGCTGGAGAAGCAGGGGCGGGTCGCCCGGTCCATGCGGGTGGTCGGCGCCGGGCACTCACCCCAGGTCGATCCACTGCTGCCGGACCTGGCCGACGCCCTGTCCGACGTGCGCGGCCGGCCTCCCCGCATCCCGGTGTACTCCACCGTCCTCGACGACCCGCGCGGCGACTGCGCCTTCGACGCGGCACACTGGGCCGCCAACCTGCGTCGGCCCGTGCGTCTGGACCGGGCGCTCGCGGCTGCCGCGGCCGACGGCCACGGCGTGTTCGTCGAGGTCTCACCGCACCCGGTGCTGGCGCGGTCCGTCACGGACAATGTGCCCGACGCCCTCGCCGTCGGCACCCTGCGGCGCGACGCGGACGGATCCGCCGCGTTTCTCGGGGAGTTGGGCGCCCTGTACGCCGCGGGCCTGCCCCTGCCCCCGCCGCCCGGCCGGGTCATCGACCTGCCCGCGCCGCGCTGGCGGCACGCACGCTACTGGTGGACGGACGGCCGGACACCCGCCACGGCGCCGGCGAGCGACCGATGGACGGAGCCCACCGCGCCTTCCGGGGACACGTCCGCCTCCGTCGCCGCGCGACTCGGCCGGCACATCGCCGCCGTCACCGGCCATCCGGCAGCCCGCATCACCCCGGCCACGGCCCTCGCCGACCTCGGCCTGGACTCCCTGATGGCCGTCCGCATCCGCACCGCCCTGGAGCGGGAGTTCCGGGTCGAACTCCCGCTGCGTGATCTGCTGGGAGCCGTAACGGTCGCGGACGTGGCCGACCGCGTCCGGCAGTCCGTGCCGGGCGAATCGCCCCTGTTCCTGTTCCCCGCGGCCGGCGCCCCCGCCGGCGTCTACCGGGCACTCGCCGAACGGCTCGGGGACGACCGCCCGGTGCACGCGCTGGAGCGGATCGAGGACGCCCGTACCGTCCGGGAGAGGGCCAGCCGTTACGCCGAGACGATCACCGCCGAGCACCCCAGCGGCCCCTGTGTGCTGGCCGGTTGGTCCTTCGGCGGGTTCCTCGCCCAGGAGACGGCACGCCAACTCGCCGCCGACGGACGGGAGGTGGAGCTCGTCGCGCTCATCGACTCCGTACGGCCGCTCCCCCGCCCCGGTGTCACCCCGGCCGACCGGATCCGCGCGCACCTCACCGGGTTCGCCCGGCACGTCGCCGACACCTACGGAGTCCGGCTCCCTTTGCGGTACGACGAGTTGGTGGCGATGGATGACGACGGCGAGCGCATCGACACGGTGCTGCGGGTGCTGCGGGAGGCCGCCGACGTGCCGGCCGCCGCGCTGGAGCACCAGCGCGCCTCCTATCTCGACCTGAGGGTCGGCGAGGCCCACCGCCCCGGTCCTTACGACGGGCCGGTGGTGCTGTACCGGGCCACCGAGCCCGCCCCGCACACCGTGCGCGACCCCGCCTACGAACGGGACGACGCCGCCCTCGGCTGGGACGCGGTGTGCCCGGACCTGACGGTGGTCGAGGTCCCGGGACACCATCTGTCGCTGCTCGACCCGCCGCACGTCGACGAGATCGCCGCACATCTGCGGCAGGTCCTCGCGAGACCCGCCCAACCGGACTGAGGAGCCGCCATGCCGCACCACCCCGCCGGAATGTCCCGCCGTGCCGTCACCAGGGCCGCGGCCGTCACGGGACTGGCCGCCCTGTTCGGCGTCACGGCCGCCACCGGATCCGCCCGGGCCGCGACCCAGGTGGGGCCGCGCACCTTCGATGTGTCCGTCTCCTCCGCCGCGCTCGGCCGCAGCGCGCCGGTCCGGCTGATCCTGCCGTCGGACTTCGCCACGCAGACCGCCCGGACCTACCCCGTCCTCTATCTCCTCCACGGCGCCCACGACGACTACACCTCCTGGACGCGGGAGACGGACATCGTGGCGTTCACCGAGGGCCGTGAGCTGATCGTGGCCATGCCGGACGCGGGCCCCACGGGCATCCCGAGCGTCTGGCGCGGCGGTCCGGACTACGAGACCTTCCAGTTGCAGGAGGTTCCGGCCATGCTGGCCCGCGACTACCGGGCGTCCGGCGTGCGGGCCGTCGCGGGCGTCTCCACCGGGGGTTACGGGGCGATGGCGCACGCGGCGCGGCATCCCGGCGCGTTCAAGGCGGCCGCCTCCTACAGCGGCATCCTGGACACCACGGCGATCGGTGTGCCGCCCCTGGTGGACGCGATCGTGGCCCGCGAGAACCTGACGCCGGACTCGCTGTGGGGCAATCCGATCCTCGACGCGCTGGTCTGGCGCGACTTCAATCCGCGCGCCCGCGCCACCGGGCTGCGCGGAACACCGCTGTACGTGTCGCAGGGCAGCGGTGTCACGGGCGGAGGCGTGGGTGACTGGCTGCCCCAGGCACTGGAGAGCCTCCTGTGGCCCTCGGCGCACCTGTTCACCAACGCCCTCGCCCTGCTGGGCATCCCGGTCACCGCGCACTACTACGCGGGAGGAGGCCACAGCTGGGCCTACTGGAAGGCGGAGTTCGCCGCCTCGTGGCCGATGCTCGCCGGTGCGCTGGGAGTTCCGGAGTGATGTCGGCGCAGCCGGGGCACGGAACGGAGCGCAGGGGACGCCCGTCCAACGGGCGCCCCTCTCGTCCCACGGGCAACGGCCCGTGGGTGAGCCGTCTCCGGGTGAAAGGAGTGTCCGTCGTGGCCGTCCCCACACCCCGCGGCGTTCCCACCGACCCCGCCGCCACCCATGTTCCGCCCGAACTCGCCGAGTTGCTGCGCGGCCAGCTGGAGCGCGTCGCCGACGAGGTGGAGGAGGAGGTCCGCAGACAGGTCCCCGAGTACGCGCGTCCCGCCGACGGCGCCTACCGGGAGAACCTCCGGGCCGGGGTCGTGCAGGCGCTGACCCTCTTCGTCGACCACATCGCCGACCCGCGCGGACAGGGAGCGGCGATCGCGGCGACGTACTACGAACTCGGCCGCGGAGAGGCGTTGGAGGGCCGCAGCCTGGACGCGTTGCAGTCCGCCTTACGGGTCGGCGGCCTGCATGCCTGGCGGCTGATGGGACGTACGGCGGAGGAGCTCGGGCTGGACTCGACGGTGGTGGCCGCGCTGGGCGAGCTGGCGTTCCGTACCGTGCACGAGGTCGCCGAGGCGGCCGCCGCCGGGTACTCAGAGGCGCAGTCGCGCAGCACGCACGAGCTGGAGCGGCGGCGCAGGCGGCTGCTCGATCTGCTGCTCGGCGAGGGGCCGGTGGCCCTGGAGGCCGTGCAGGACCTGGCGCACGGCGCACGCTGGCGGGTGCCCGCGCGGGTCGCGGTGGTGGCGCTCGCGGCCACGGCGGAGCCGCACCCGGCGGATCAGCCGCCGGGGATGCCGGGCGCGCTGGCGGACATGGAGGCCCGGCCGCCCCGGGTGCTCGTGCCCGACCCGGAGGGCTCCGGCCGGTTCGGCGGCCGGTCCTTCGTCCTGGGCCTGCGCGGACGCCCGGCGGCGATCGGGCCGACGGTCGCGGTGACCGAGGCCGCGCAGTCGCTGCGCTGGGCGACACGGGCGCTGGGGCTGATGGGCCGCGGGGTGCTTCCCCGGCAGGGCGTGGTGCGCTGCGCCGACCATCTCTCGACGCTGCTGCTGCACGCCGACGAGCCGCTGCTCGCCCAGCTGGAGGCGCAGGCCCTGGCCCCGCTGGAGGCCGCGTCCGAGGGGCAGCGCCCGCGTCTCGCCGAGACCTTGCTGGCCTGGCTCCTCAGCGGCAGCAACGTCCCGGACGTGGCCGCCCGCCTCCACGTCCACCCGCAGACGGTCCGCTACCGTCTGCGCCAGTTGGAGAAGCTCTTCGGGGACGCCCTGCACGACCCCGACGCCCGCCTGAATCTGATCGTCGCCCTGCGTTCGGCGGCCACCGGCTCCCGGCTTTCCGCGGCGGACTCACCTCAGAACAAAAACAGCGCGCATTCCTGAATCACCGTCCATAACACCTCGTCAGAAAACGCGAATACCTTCGGGATCGTCCTTTTCCCTAGGCGCTGCACGCGCCCGACCCGCAAAGGATCCCCATGCGTATTCGCTCGTGTCTCGCCGCGCTCTCGTTGGCCGGCGGGGCCGGACTGGCCACTCTCTCGCAGCCAGCCGCTTCCGCCGCCACCTGCTCGGACATCGACGTCGTGGCCGCTCGCGGCACCTTCGAACCGGGCACGCTCGGCCTGATCGTCGGTGACCCGGTGTACTCCGCGCTGCAGAAGAAACTGACGGGCAAAAGCCTCTCCAGCTATGCGGTGAATTACCCGGCCGACCTTTCCCTGACATCGGCCGCCCAGGGAAACGCCGATCTGGTGAACCACGTCGACGCGCAGGCCGCCGCCTGCCCGAATCAGCGTTTCGTTCTTGTCGGCTATTCGCAGGGAGCGAATGTCGTCGACAACTCGATCGGCATCAGCAGCGCCGGAGCGGTGGTCGGCAGCCCCATCGTGGCGGCCCTCCCCGCGGCGGTCGAACCGCGAGTCGCCGCGGTGCTCCTGTTCGGAAACCCGATCCGGGCCCTCGGCAAGAGCGTCACCGGCACCTACCAGAGCCGCACCATCGACTTCTGCGCCAAGGGCGACCCCATCTGCGAGAACGGCGGCGGCGACGTCCTGGCCCACCTCGGCTACACCGCCGACGCGGACGCGGCGGCCACCTTCGCCGCGGGCAAGGTCTGAGCGAGGGCGGGCCGACGCCGATCGGCCCGGGAGGTTCTCCTCCCGGGCCGATCGGATGTGTGCTTTTTCGGGGGATCCCTACTGGGGCTCCGCGGCGAAGCCCGCGAGGCTGGTGGACACCACCTCGGGCCTGCCGTCGTTCTGCACGGGCGCCGCGGTCAGCACGTCGAGGTGCTGGTAGCCGGGGGCGACCACCGGGTGCAGGCCGGCCGGGACGCGGCCCGCCAGGAGCCCGTCGCCGGCGAGGACGGTGAGCGTGGGGTTCGCCTTCAACCCGTCGGGGTGCACGACGAGTTGCTTGATCTGCGGGGAGCCGGCGAGCTCGATGTCGGTGACCAGCTTGGTGGGGAAGTACTGCTCGGTGAAGTCCAGCGGCTGCTCGGCCAGGCTGCGGGCCAGCTCCCGGATGTCGGTGACCTCCTTGGCGGCGCTGGTGAAGGGGGTGCCGTCGGCGGAGCGGTGTCCGGGGTCGTCGGCGGCGCCGACACGGTCGTAGTCGCGCCAGGTGTACAGCGGTCCGTGCGGCTCGGCGGGAATGGCCTTGTACTCGACGCCGAACAGCTGCGGCTGCGACGAACTGCCGTTGGCTGCCGGGAAGTTCTTGTCCGCGATCGGCCCGCCGTCGAAGAAGCCGACGCTGCTCTGCAGGAACGCCAGCGGTACGGAGTTGTCGTCCAGCAGCGCGCCGAGCACGGCGTCGTTGGTGAGCCGGAAGTCCTTCACGGCCGGTGAGCCGGTGAGGAAGGTGGCGGTGTCCCGGGAGAACAGGAAGCGGTTGGTGGCTTCGATGTTGACGTCGGACGGCAGATAGGAGGGCAGGTCCGCCTCCGCGTCGGGGGCCTTCACCGCGCCCAGTCCGGCGATGCCGAGCAGGGTCATGGTCTCGGGGTTGAGGAGCACGGGCGCGGACAGCGAGCGGGGCAGCACCCCGCTGTCGAGTCCGGCCTGCACGGCGGTGTAACCGATGCCTACGTCGGGCAGGTTGGTGTCGCCCGGCACGCTGCCGCCGAGGTCGGCGAGGGACGTGGAGATCGTGGTGTCGAGCGCGAAGTACCCGGCGCACTGGTTCTGTCCGGCGTCCGCCGTGGTCGCCGGATCGCCGTCGAAGTCGGCGGCCGCGAAGTAGCCGGTGATCACCCCGCCCAGGGAGTGCCCGCCGCACAGCACCTTGCTCCCCCGCAGCGTCCGGTCGGGCAACTCGGCGGTGAGCAGGTCGTACTCGTCCCGCACGGTCTGCCGGATGCCGAGCTTGGCCAGCCAGCCGAGCTGCCCGTTGCCGACGTACCCGGCGAAGGTGCGGCCGGCGACCTGCTTGCCGCGGTAGTAGTAGTCGACGGCCGTGTGCTCGTCGCCGGAGGCGATGCCCGTGCGGTCCTCCAGACAGTTCGAGCGGCGGTCCAGGGCCCAGAACTCGATGTGCCGCCCCTCTTCCGCGGCCCGTGCGACGGTGTCGCGGGCGACGCTGTCGAACGCTCCGGTGCCCTCCAGGATGCCCGGCTGGGCCACCAGGATCCGGTCCGCGTCGGCCGGCCGGCTCGGCCCGTCGGCGGAGCGGTAGCGCAGGTACGACAGCCAGTCGCAGGCCTCCGGGCGGGCACCGAACGACTGCGGCAGCGGCAGCTTCACCCGCACCACCGTCTCCACGACACCGTCGGCCGGGTGCGTCGACGCCACGGCCGTCTCGGTCCGGGCCGCACCGTCCCCCTGGGCCCGCGGGGCCGCGGCGGTGAGCGCGCCCGCGGTCAGCAACGCCGCCAGCGCGGCGCCGCGCCATGTCCTTCCTGTTCTCCGACTCGTCTTCATAGCCGGACCGTAGGACCGCGACACCCACACGATCCGGAAGTGCTCACAACAACGCAGCACGCGACGACACGCTTGTCACCGGCACGCAGCGAGCCGGGTCCTTTTGAAGGGTCTAGGCGTCCTCGACCACCGCCATGACCGGAGTTCCGAGCTCGACGGTGCGGCTGACGGTGCACAGGCGGTCGTGGGAGACGCCGACCGCGCGGGGCAGGATCGCGCGGGCCCGGTCGCCCAAGGCGCCGTCCGGGAAGGTGACCGAGAATCTGACCTCGAGGTCGGTCATCCGGTTGCCCAGCTCGTCGCCGACCTTGTTGCCGCTCACGGTGACGGTGAACGCCTCGGGCTCCGCGTGCCGGCTGGTGGCCACGTCCACGTCGACCGCGGTGCAGCCGCCGAGCGCGGCGAGCAGCAGCTCGACGGGGGTGAAGTCCGTACCGTCTCCGGTACCGAAGTCGATCGTGGCGCCGTGGGCGTTCGTCGCGGTGAACCGGCCCGGACCGGTGCGCTCGACGGTGACGGCGCGCAGAGAGCCCTCGCTCATGGACCAACCAATCTCTCGGAGTCTTTCGACCCCGTCATGCTCTCCGCAGCGACCGGCCCGGTTCAAACAGCCACGGCGTCGGACGGCTACCCACTGTCGGCCGCCGCGGTGCTCGGGGCATGAGTGCCCGTGGTGCCGAAGCGGATGCCCTTGGCCTCCTTGCCGACGGCGCTCAGCACGACCACCGCGGCCAGCGCCGGGACCACGGTCCAGGCGATCGCCGGCGGATAGCCGTGCCGCTCGGCGATGGCCTCCTGGATCGGCAGGTTGAGGGCGGCGATGAGGTTGCCGAGCTGGTAGGTGACGCCGGGATAGAAGCCGCGGATGGCGTCGGGGCTCATCTCGGTCAGATGCGCGGGGATGACGCCCCAGGCTCCCTGGACGCAGACCTGCATCAGGAAGGAGGAGAGCATCAGCCAGCCGACGGTGGTGGACAGCACGAAGAAGGGCACGACGACCAGGCCCCCGGTCGCCGCGATCATGATCGTGCGGCGGCGTCCCAGCTGCTCGGACAGGGCGCCGAGCAGGGCGCCCCCGATGATGGCGCCGACGTTGTAGACGATCGCGATGGCGATGGAGGTGTCCGCGGACAGGCCGAGGCCCTTCTTCACGAAGGTCGGGTAGACGTCCTGGGTGCCGTGCGACATCCAGTTGAAGGCGGTCATCAGCGCGACCAGGTACACGAAGCGCTTCAGCACCGCCGGGTTCCTGAAGACCTGGTGGGCGGGGGTGCGGTTGACGGCGACGCTCTTCTCCCACACCTCGCTCTCCTCCACCCGGGTGCGCACCCAGAGGGCGACCAGGGCGGGCACCAGACTGAAGGCGAACAACCCCCGCCAGCCGAAGGCCGGTTCGATGCCGAGGAAGGCCACGGCGGCGAGCAGATAGCCCAGCGAGTAGCCGCTCTGCAGCAGCCCCGACCAGAATCCGCGCCGCTGCGCCGGGATCTTCTCCATGGCGAGCGCCGCGCCCAGGCCCCACTCGCCGCCCATGCCGATGCCGTACAGCAGACGCAGCACCAGCAGCACGGCGTAGTTGGGGGCGAAGGCGCAGGCGAAGCCGACGACCGAGTAGAAGACGACGTCCACCATGAGCGGCAGCCGGCGGCCCCGGCGGTCGGCCCACAGGCCGAAGAGGAAGGCACCGACCGGCCGCATCACCAGGGTGGCGGTGGTCAGGAACGCCATGTCGGTGAGGGAGACGTCGAAATCGTCGGCGATCTCGCTGTAGACGAGGACCACCAGGCAGTAGTCGAAGGCGTCCATCGCCCAGCCCAGGTAGGCGGCGACGAAGGCGTTGCGCTGATCCCTGGTGAGACCTGTTGCCTGTTCCCGGACGGTCTTCAGCATGCCGGTCCTTCCCACGGCTCCGCGGGTCAGGCTAGGTGGGGGTGAAGGGGCGGGCAATGCAAGAGCCGGCAAAACAAGCGCCACGGTCCCCTCGGACACCACCGCGCCCACTGGACTGACCCGACGTCAACAAACAAACAGGTCAAGGTGATTGGGCCGGATGATTCACATGATCCGCGCCTGGGAGAATAACGTGGACGTCGACGACCGGCGTTCGACCATCCGTGGTTCCACCATCCCGTACCCACAGGAGCGTCCATGGCTGATCAGGCGGAGAACTCCGAGCGAGAGCCGCTGCCCAAGATCGACACCTCTGTGCCGCAGTCGGCCCGGATCTGGAACTACTGGCTGGGAGGGAAGGACAACTACGAAGTAGACCGGGTGGCCGGTGACGCGTTCCGGGAGATCTTCCCCGGTATCGAGACCGGTGCCCGCGCCGCCCGTTACTTCCTCGCCCGCGCCGTCCGCCACCTGGCCGGAGAGGAGGGCGTCCGACAGTTCCTGGACATAGGAACCGGGCTGCCCAACGTGGACAACACCCACCAGATCGCCCAGCGGGTGGCCCCGGAGTCCCGGATCGTCTACGTCGACAACGACCCCTTGGTCCTGGCCCACGCGCGGGCCCTGCTCACCAGCACCCCGGAGGGCGTCACCAACTACGTCGACGCCGACCTGCGCGATCCGGAGACGATCCTGCGGGAGGCCGCGAAGACGCTGGACTTCGACAAGCCGGTCGCCCTCATGCTGATGGGCATCCTGGGCCACATCGAGGACCACGACGAGGCGTGCTCGATCGTCCGCCGGCTGGTGGCCGGGCTGCCGTCGGGCAGCTTCCTGGTGCAGTACGACAGCACCGACACCAGCAAGGCCTACCTCGAGGCGATCCGGCAGTACAACGAGGGCGGATCGATCCCCTACATCCTCCGCAGCCCCGAGCAGATCGCCCGCTACTTCGACGGCCTGGAACTGCTCGAACCGGGCGTGGCCTCGTGTTCGCGCTGGCGCCCCGACGACGGCGCCTGGGGTCTGCCCGCGGAGGTGCACCAGTACGGCGGTGTCGCCCGCAAGCCCTGACGGCCGAGGCGCCCGCCGGGTCAGGTCTCCTGGAGGATGCGGTGGAGGATCGTCGGCGTCTCCTCCGGCGATTCGGCCTCCACCACCAGGCGGTTCATGGCGTCCCAGTAGCACTCGACGTCGGCGGGCCGGTCGGGATAGAGCGCGGTGGCGAGTCGTTCGAGGTGGACCACGTCGGGCAACTCGCTGCCGGGCAGCCGCACGATGGTCATGGGTCCGCTCTCCGCGGAGTGACCGCCGGCGAGGAACGGCAGGACCTGGACGGAGACCCGCGGGTGCCGGCACATCTCGATGAGATGCCTGAGCTGGGCGCGCATCGTCGGGAGGCCGCCGACCGGGCGGCGCAGGGCCGCCTCGTCGATGACGGCCCAGAGCCGGGTCGCCGACCGGCCGTCGAGGATCCGCTGCCGGGTCATCCGTAGGGCGAGCCGCCGGTCGATCTCGTCCTCGGAGGCGTCAGCGTGGGCGAGCCGGATGGCGGCACGGGCGTAGTCGCGGGTCTGCAACAGGGCCGGGACGCGCTGGACTTCGTAGCAGCGGATGAGGGCCGCCGCCTGTTCCGCCGCGAGGTAGGTCTGCGACCAGGCGGGCACCACGTCGTGGTAGTCCTGCCACCACGCGGGGGTGTTGGCCGCCTCGGCCAGCGTCAGCAGGGTGGCTCGCTCCGCCTCGTCCGTGACGCCGTAGAGGGTGAGCAGATCGGCCACGTCGCGCAGCTTGAACCCGTGCCGCCCGGCCTCCATGCGGCTGATCTTCGACCGGGAGCCGCGGATGACCCGCCCCGCCTCCTCACGGGAGACACC
>NZ_WVUG01000650.1 GCF_017614965.1 Streptomyces griseorubiginosus
CTAGGGCGTGTTTTAGAAGTCGGTGACCTGTCTGGTTGGCCGTCCGGGGAAGCCGCGGGCGGCCATCCAGATGGTGAGGTCGCGGGCGATGTCGTTGATGCTCGTCGCCGTGGTGACCTCGTGCTCGTTGCGGGAGGTGTCACGGCGGACTACCTCGTAGCCGCCTTCGTCCAGGACGGCCACTGAGGCGAACCACACTGGATCATCCTCGTCAGGCTGGACGACCACGAAGGTGTTGTCGGAGTCGTTGAGGTCGCTGATCATCATGAACAGCGCATCCTCAGAGGGATCCTCGATGCGGTCACCGTTCTCGCTGTCGGCGCCGTAGTACTGAGCCCCCATCGTTGCCTCTCCCTCGCCCGGTGCACCCTGGTCGCGGTCAGCATGGCACGTGGAACCGACAGCTCAGGCCGGTCATAACCATTCGCCGATCGCGGCGATCAGGACAGTGGCTTCGAAGCGGACGGCGAGTTTGTCGAACCTGGTGGCGACCGCTCGGTTGCGCTTGAGCCGGTTGATCCCGCACTCGACCGCGTGCCGGGCCTTGTAATCCTCGCGGTCGAACGCCGGAGGCCGCCCGCCGGCCTTCCCGCGCCGTTTGCGGTTGGCTGCCTGGTCGGCGGGCTCCGGGATCGTGCACCGGATTCCCCGCTTGCGTAGGTAGGCCCGGTTGGCGCGGGAGGAGTACGCCTTGTCGCCTCGAACCCGCAGTGGGCGGACGCGGGGACGGCCGGGTCCGGTGCGGGGAACTCGGATACCTTCCAGGACGGCGGCGAACTGAGGACTGTCACCACGCTGACCTGCGGTGACCAGCAAAGACAGCGGCCGTTGGCCTTGCTCGCAGGCCAGATGGATCTTGGTGGTGAAGCCTCCCCGGGACCGGCCCAGACCGTGGTCGTCAGGCTCCGTGCGGGTTCCGCCGGGCGGCTCCTTCTGGGCCTGGCCGTCGCGGCGGGCGCCTGCGGCGTGCTGATGAGCCCGGCAGATCGTGGAGTCGACGTTGACCTCCCACGTGATCAGCCCTGCCGCATCCGCCCGGGCCTGTAATCCGGTCAGCAGCACAGGCCAGGTGCCGTCACGTTGCCAGCGGCGGAAGAGTCCGTAGACCGTCTGCCACGGCCCGTATTCCGACGGCAGATCCCGCCACGGAGCACCAGTCCGCACCCGCCACCGGATCCCGTCTATCAGCTTCCGCCGACCCAGCGACGGCCGGCCCAACACCGCGACCGGCAACAACGGCTCCAGCACCGCCCACTGCTCGTCAGAAAGATCCCCTCGCCCCACATACAGATCATCACGGCACGGGACGAGGAAGGGAGCCGACTTTCAAAACACGCGCTAG
>NZ_WVUG01000651.1 GCF_017614965.1 Streptomyces griseorubiginosus
CCCCCAACCCCCCACCCGCACCGGCAACCTTCGTCCGCGGCTTACCTCTTTCGTGGGGCGGGAACCAGAGCTCGACGCCATCCGTTCCGAATTGCACAGGGCAAGACTGGTCACCCTCACCGGACCGGGCGGCTCCGGAAAGACCCGCCTCGCCGAGGAAGCCGCCGCCGGGCTCCCGCAGGCCTGGCTGGTCGAACTGGCACCGCTCGACCGGCCGGAGGCGGTGCCAGGCGCGGTGGTCAGCGCGCTCGGTCTGCGCGAGACCGTGCTGATGACCACCGAGCTGACGGCCCCGCAGGACGACCCCGTCGCCCTGCTCGTCGAGCACTGCGCCCAGCGCAGCCAGCTCCTGATCCTTGACAACTGCGAACATGTCATCGAAGCGGTGGCCGCCCTCGCCGAGACCCTGCTCACCCGCTGCCCCGGGCTCACGATCCTCGCCACCAGCCGTGAACCCCTGGGCGTTCCCGGCGAGTCGGTGCGCCCGGTCGAACCCCTCGTCCCCGACCAGGCCCACCGCCTCTTCGAGGAGCGCGCGTCCGCCGTCCGCCCCGACGCGGCGGCCGTGCTCCGCGACCGCGAGGCCGTACAGGAGATCTGCCGCCGCCTGGACGGGCTGCCGCTCGCCATCGAGCTGGCCGCGGCCCGGTTGAGGCTGCTCACCCCCAGGCAGATCGCCGACCGCCTCGACGACCGCTTCCGCCTCCTGACCTCCGGAAGCCGCACGGTCCTGCCCCGCCAGCAGACCCTGCGCGCGGTCGTGGACTGGTCCTGGGAGCTGCTCGACGAGCGGGAGCGCACGGTCCTGCGTGAGGTCTCCGTCTTCGCCGGCGGCTGGGACCTCACCGCGGCGGAGGCAGTCTGCACGGGTCCCGCGGCCGACCTCGTGGGGGCGCTCGTCGACAAGTCCCTGATCGTGGCCACCCCGTACGAGACGCCGTACGAGGAGGGCGGCTCCGGCACCATGCGCTACCGCATGCTGGAGACCATCCACGAGTACGCCGTCGAGCACGCCGCCGAGGTCCCCGAGCTGCGCGCGGAAGCCGAACGGCGGCACCGCGCGTGGGTGCGGGCGCTGGTGGCGGAGGCGGAGCCGCGCCTGCGTTCAGCCGACCAACTCCCGTGGATCCACCGCCTGGAGACCGAGCTGGACAACATCCGGGCGGCTCTCGACCGTGCCCTCGACGAAGGGGCCGAGGAGGAGGCCGGTGCCCTGGCCCTGGACATGGGCTGGTTCTGGTGGCTGCGCAACTACCGCCAGGAGGGCATGGCCTGGGTGGACCGCACCCTGCGCCTGGGCGTCACCCTGGACGGCCAGCCCACCCCGAC
>NZ_WVUG01000652.1 GCF_017614965.1 Streptomyces griseorubiginosus
TTCATCCCGACCCGTGACGACGGGGAGGTGGCCCTGGAGCTCCGTCATCCCGGGCTGGTCCGCTATCTGATCAAGGTCTTCGAGTTCATGTGGGCGCGGGCGGTCCCGTTGAGCGCCGGCGCCCCGTACGAGACCGCCCCGGACGGCATCACAGAGATCCAGCACTCCATCGCCAAGCTCCTGGTCGAGGGGCATGTCGACGAGGCGATCGCCCGGCGCCTGGGGATGAACGTGCGTACGTGCCGCGCCCACATCGCCAAGCTCGCGACAGCTCTGGGCAGCGGCAGCCGGGCCCAACTCGGGTTCCTCATAGCGCAGTCGGGGCTCCTGAAACAGGAGCCCGATGCGTGACGGAGGGACACACCGACACGGCCCCGAGGAACTGTGCGACGCGGGCCGGGAGCTGTACGGCCGCGCGCTGCGCGAAGGGCATGTGAGCGGCGCGGACGCCGACGCGGCGCCCTGCCTCGTGGACTTCGGCCTGCTGCACCCCGCCGTCACGGACCCCGGCCGGCTGGAGCCCGTCGCACCGGCGGTGGCCCTGCACCGCCTGCTGCGCGGCGCGGCGGACCGCATCGCCGAGGAACGCCGCCGCGAGCAGCGACTGGCCGAGACGTTCGAACCGCTCATGCGGATCGACGGGCGGAGCACCGCACCGGTGGATTCGCCCGCCATCGGCGTCCTCGGCGGAGTCGACCGCATCAACGAGGCCATCACCACCGCGATGAGGGACGCCTCCAGGGAACTGCTCGCCATTCAGCCCTACGACGGCCGCAGTCCCGCCACTCGCCTCGCCCGCAGCCTCGCCCGCGACCAGGCCCTGCTGGACCGGGGCGGCCGTATCCGGACCCTCTACCAGCACACCCAGCGCCACTCCCCCGCCGTGATCGCCCGCTACGAGCAACTGCGGGGGGACGCCGAGGCACGCACCCTCGACCAGGTCACCGAACGCCTCGTCGTCATCGACCGCGCCGTCGCCTTCATCCCGGCCAACAAGGACCGCACGCTGGCCCTCGAGGTCCGCCATCCTGTCCTGCTGGACTACTT
>NZ_WVUG01000653.1 GCF_017614965.1 Streptomyces griseorubiginosus
GTCGAAGGGCGGTGGCGGGCGGTCAGGGTCGGCGGTGTGCGGTGACGGATGGTCAGGTGAGGTCGTCCGGCAGGTCGGCCGCAGAATCCTCCGGCGCGAGATCGGGCCGCAGCCGCATCCAGGACGGCTGGCGCAGCATGCCCGCCCGGGTACGGGTGCTGAACCGGACCTCCCCGACCAGCCGCGGTACCACCCAGTGCGCGCCCGCCACATGCGGCACCGGATCGAACGGGCACACGTCGGTCTCCGCGGCCCGCAACAACTCGGCCAGCCGGACCCGCTCGGCCTCGCTCCAGCCGGTCCCCACGCCGCCCACATACCGCAGCCGCCCCGCCGCCCGCTGCCCGACGAGGACGGCCCCCGGCAGCCCCTGCAACCGTCCCTTGCCCGGCAGCCACCCGCCCACCAGCACGTCCTCGCTGCGCATGTTTCGGATCTTGATCCAGGCCCGCGACCGCACCCCGGCCTCGTACACCGAGTCCAGCCGTTTGCAGACCAGACCTTCCAGTCCGTGCTCGACGGTGGCCCGCAGGGCCTCCTCGCCGTGGCCGACGAGCGCGGTGGGCGTGGACCAGTGGGCCCCGCCGAGACCGAGCTCCTCCAGCAGCCCGCGCCGCCGGGTGTAGGGGAGCCCGGTGAGATCCTGCCCGGCCAGGTGCATCACGTCGAAGAGGACGAGATGGACGGGGACCTTCGTCGCCTGCCGTGCCGCCTTGCCGGGCGCGTGCGCCAGGCCCATCCGGGACTGCAGCAACTGGAAGTCGGCACGCCCCCGTTCGTCCAGCGCCAGTACCTCCCCGTCCAGTACCGCCGCAGTCCTCCCCAGCGCCGTGCCGAGTGGCCGGAGCTCGGGATAGGCGGCGGTGATGTCCTCCCCGGACCGGGCGCGCAGCAGCACACTCCCGTCCCCTTCGAGATAGGCGACCACGCGCTGGCCGTCCTGCTTGGTCTCATAGGCCCAGCGGGCGTCCTGGGCGAGCGGCGGCAGCTTGCCCGGCGTGGCGAGCATGGGCGGGATCAGGGGGAGCGTCACGGGGTCACTTGTCGACACCCCGGCGCCCCGCCACGCGCCCACCCGACCGGTTTCGCCTGAACGGCGCTGCCTTCCGCCAGGCGACCCGACGGCCCGTCTGTCGGCCGGCGTGCTCTTCCCGCCCGCCCCGCGCCGCCGCCTTCGCCTCAGCGACGCTGTCCGCGTCACGAAGCCGGCCTTCCGCGGCGCCGCCTTCCGGCGGCGACCTGACAGGCCCCTGTGTCGGTCAGACG
>NZ_WVUG01000654.1 GCF_017614965.1 Streptomyces griseorubiginosus
GGGCTGGGGGGAGTCGTAGGGCGAGCCCGAGCCCGCTCCCGGCGTTCCGGGCGCTCCGGGCGGGGGCTGCTTCCTGAACGGGTCGTCGTCCGGCGGCTGGGCGCCGGAGCCGGGGGGTTCGCTGCTCATGGCCCGAGTGGACCGCGAACCCCGCGGCTTTGCATCCGGCGGACGGCCGTCCGGGGTACGAAATCAGCTACGCCGTACGGCGTAGTCGGTCACCCGGCGACGAACGTACGGGCCGCCTTGTCGTGCCAGCACTGGTGCCAGGGGCGGTCGAACAGGCACCACAGGACACCGACGACACCGATGCCGAGGACGCCGGGGACGCTGTAGACGAGCCAGCGGCGCAGGGCGGCACCGAAGCCGGGCGGCTCGTGCGCCTCGATGTCGCGGACCTCCAGGCCGAGCAGCCGCTTGCCGAGGGTGCGGCCCCAGCGGGCGGTGGGCAGGGCCTCGTAGAGGACGCCGAAGACGAGCAGGACGGCGAGGACGATGCCGAGGTAGACGGAGGTCGTGCCGTCCAGGAGCCAGACGGTGACGGTCCGGCCGCTGAGCCTGGCCGCGTCGATCTTGTCGTTGACGTGGTCGATCGCCTTGGTGCCGAGGGGGACGGCGGCGACGGCGGTGACGGCGCCGATGACGAGGTTGTCGACGATCCGCGCCAGCAGCCGCTTGCCGAGCGGGGCGGGCCGCGCGGCCGACTGACGCCGGGCGGCGGCCTGGAACACGTCCTCGACGGGCGGCTTCCAGGGCACGACGGGCTGCTCGCCCTCGGAGCCCCCGGCCAGCCGGTGCACTTGCTGCGCCCAGGAGGGCTGACCCCCGCCGGGACCGCTGGTCATGGGGGCGGCCGGGGCCGACTGGTCGGCTCCGGGCTGACCGACGGGCGCGGGCTGGGCGGCGCCCGGCTGCTGCGGGACCGCGGGAGCGGGCTGCTGGGGGCCGGAGAGGGCGGCCGGAGCGGCGGCCGCGGCCCGCTCGGCGGCGGCCTTGCCCGCGCCGAACCCGGGACCACTGGATGCGGCCGGTACGGCGGGAGCGGCCGCGGCGGCCGAGGACGACGGCCCGAACGCGGGCCCCCCGGAGGCACCGGGCGTGCCCTGGCCACCGGCACGGGCGCCTCCGGCGAGGCCGGGCGCCCCGACACCGGCGCCATGGCCCCCGGGACCCACGGCGCCCTCAGCGCCGGGCACGGACCGCGCCCCGGCGCCGGATCCGCCCGGGCTGCCGTCGGGCGCCCCCGTGCCCCCCGCC
>NZ_WVUG01000655.1 GCF_017614965.1 Streptomyces griseorubiginosus
CTAGTGCTGTGACCGCGTTGGTTCGCCGGGTTGGTGGTCGTGGCGGTTGGATGTGGAGTGACGTCCGATCCGATCGCTGGAGGCGCGGTGGCCGAGCCCGTCCGTGTGCGCAGACTGACCGACCAGGAGGGGCAGAAGCTGCAGCAGATCGTGCGTCGGGGCAGCACCAGCACGGTGCGCTACCGGCGGGCGATGATGCTGCTGGCCTCGGCCGGCGGGAACCGGGTGCCGGTGATCGCCCAGCTGGTCCAGGCCGACGAGGACACCGTCCGAGACGTGATCCACCGGTTCAACGAGATCGGCCTGGCCTGCCTGGACCCTCAATGGGCGGGAGGCCGTCCCCGCCAACTCAAGCCTGACGACGAGGATTTCGTCATCGCGACGGCCACCACCCGCCCGGTCAAACTCGGCCAGCCCTTCACCCGCTGGTCGCTGCGCAAGCTCGTCGCCTACCTGCGCAAAGTGCACGGCCGTATGATCCATATCGGCCGCGAGGCGTTACGGTGCCTGCTCGCCCGCCGCGGCATCACCTTCCAGCGCACCAAGACCTGGAAGGAGTCCCCGGACCCCGAGCGCGACACCAAGCTCGACCGCATCGAGGAGGTCCTGGACCGCTTCCCGGACCGGGTCTTCGCCTACGACGAGTTCGGTCCGCTCGGGATCCGGCCCACCGCGGGCGCGGGCTGGGCCGAACAAGGACATCCCGACCGGCTGCCGGCGACCTACCACCGCACCCATGGAGTCCGGTATTTCCACGGCTGCTACTCGGTCGGTGACGACACATTGTGGGGCATCAACCGCCGCAGGAAGGGCGCCGTGAACACGCTGGCCGCGCTGAAGTCGATCCGCGCCGCCCGGCCCGACGACGCCCCGATCTACGTGATCATGGACAATCTGTCCGCCCACAAGGGCGCCGACATCCGCCGCTGGGCAAAGAAGCACAAGGTCGAGTTGTGCTTCACCCCGACCTACGCCTCGTGGGCCAACCCGATCGAGGCCCACTTCGGACCGCTGCGGCAGTTCACCATCGCCAACTCCAACCACCCCAACCACACCGTGCAGACCCGGGCCCTGCACGCCTACCTTCGGTGGCGCAACGCCAACACCCGCCACCGCGACGTCCTCGCCGCCGAACGCAAGGAACGCGCCCGCATCCGAAGCGAGAAGGGCATCCGATGGGGCGGACGCCCCCTCACCAGCGTGGCCTGACCAACCCGGCGAACCAACGCGGTCACAGCACTAG
>NZ_WVUG01000656.1 GCF_017614965.1 Streptomyces griseorubiginosus
CGCCGACCCCGCGCCGCCCGCGCCCCGCTGGCCCTTCACCACCGTCGGCGAACTCGCGCGCGGGGGAGCCCTGGTGCTGCGCACCGGCGGGAACGGCGGCCACGCGCGCGTGCCCGTGCTCACCGACCACGACGTCCTCGCCGGCACCGGGCCGTCCGGGTCGCTGCCCGAGAGCGACGAGGAGGCGGTGCTGACCGAGCCGGGCGACGTGGTCGTGCCGGTGCTCGGCGGGGGCGCGGTGGCGCGCGTGATCGACGACGCCACGCGGGGCGCCGCCCTGGGGCGCAACCTCGTGCTCCTGCGCCCCGATCCCACGGCGCTCGACCCCTGGTTCCTCGCCGGGTTCCTGCGCGGCACCGCCAACAACCGCCAGGCCAGCAGCTACGCGTCCACGGCCACGCGTCTGGATGTGCGCCGGCTCCAGCTGCCCCGGCTCGCGCTCGACGAACAACGGCGTTACGGCGCGCGTTTCCGCGCACTAGACGAGTTCGAGCGGGCGCTCAGGCGCGCGAACCGGCTCGGCGACCAGCTCGTGCGCGGGATGTACGACGGGCTGACGGACGGGACGGTGGCGCCCGGCTGAGGTCACGCGCCACCACCGGGATCGGATCGGCACGACAACGGTTCGGTACAAGCCGGACCCGTTGTCCTTGTCGGCCTATACGCTCGGACTCGGCACCCACGTCCGTCCCCATCAGGCCTACAGGAGCAGCCATGCAAGGCCACGGCTACGCGCCGCCACCGCCGAAGCGACCCTCGACCGGGGTGCTGGTCGTGCTGCGCGTGATCTTCGTGGCCGTGCCGATCCTCAGCATCGGCTTCCTGGCGTGGGTGGCGACGCTGCGCGCGGCGATCGTGACCCGCAGGGCCGTCGACTGGTGGGTCTTCGCCGCCTCCGTGGTGGTCCTCGGCATCAGCTTCGCCTTCCTCAGCACCGACCACACCGACGACTTCAGCACGCCGAACGGCAACACGGGCATGATCATCCTGCTGCTGAACGCCGTGGCCTGCGTCGGCTACTTCCTCTACGCGGACATACGCCACCACAGCCGGCTCCACCAAGTCGGCGCGGGGCAGCCGCCGATGGCGCCGGGCTACGGATACCCGCAGCCCGCCTCGCCGTTCACCGCGGCGACGGTGCCGAGCACTCCGCAACCCCCGTACGCCGCGCCCCCGATGCCGCACACGCCCGCGCCGCACACGCCCGCGCCGCACACGCCCGCTGCGCACGCCCCCGTGC
>NZ_WVUG01000657.1 GCF_017614965.1 Streptomyces griseorubiginosus
GGGCAGCGGCCGTTCTCTCGTGCTTTGTGACTCGACATCTCGAAGCGTGGAGAACGGCCGCCTCCGCTGTCCCGTGAAGAACCGCAGGTCAGCAGGACGAGTGACCCGCGAGGTTAAACGCCAAGCTGAGAGCGAGTCGCAAAGGCTCCCGTGGCTCGCGCGGCCGGAGCGTGAACGGCACCGACCCCGTTCAGCCCCGGACGCGTGCGGCAGCCGGGGCCGACGATACGGCCGGTGCCGTGTCGTAGGACGCACGGCGACCGGCCGCAGATGATGGCGGATCGTGGCATGTACGGCGGCGGGCCGACGGTCTGCGCGCCCGACCGCTCCGCCCGGTCCGCTGGTGAGCTGTCGAAACTGATCGCCGGTCGCCGCAGCGGGCAACAATGTCCGCATGGAATGGATCTCCGGCGTGGCCGGCGGGCTGCTGCTGGCGGTCCTGGTCGGCAGCGTCCTGCGCACCCTCGTGGTGCCGCGTGGCCTGTACTCGATGCTGGTGTACCGGCTGTGGTGGCTGCTGCGCCGCCTGCTGCGGCTCGCAGCGCCCGGTGGCGGATACGACGCCATAGACCGCGCCCAGACCTGGCTCGCGCCCCTGATCCTGATCGGCATGCTCACCACCTGGCTGGGCGGCGCGCTGCTCGCCTTCGGCCTGCTGCTGCACGCCCTGTCCGGGCTGTCCTGGGGCAGTTCCTTCCGTGAGGCCGGCTCCAGCCTGCTCACCCTCGGTTTCGCCAGCGGCGACCGGCTGCGGCTGTCCGCGCTCGACTTCGTCGCCGCGGCCACCGGACCCGTCCTGATCGCCCTGCAGATCGCCTACCTGCCCACGCTGTACGCCGCCTACAACCGCCGCGAGCTGGAAGTGACCCTGCTGCAGTCACGGGCCGGCGAGCCCGCCTGGGGTCCGGAGATCCTGGCCCGGCAGTGGCTGGTCGACACCGAGACCGCGCTGCCGGAGCTGTACCGGGCGTGGGAACGGCTGGCCTCCGACATCGGCGAGAGTCACTCGGCGTACCCGGTGCTGATGGCGTTCCGCTCGCCCCGCCCGTACCGGCACTGGCTGGTCGGCCTGGTCGCCGTGATGGACGCGGCGGCCGTCCAGCTCGCGCTCACCCCGCGCACCGCCCCGCCGGCCGCCCGACTCGTGCTGCGCGCCGGGTTCACCGCCCTGCGCGACATGGCCCGCGCCCAGCGCATCCCCTTCGACCCCGACCC
>NZ_WVUG01000658.1 GCF_017614965.1 Streptomyces griseorubiginosus
GGGCGGGCGCGGGCGCTGGTGGCACCCGGATTGGAACCGCGGGGCGGTCATCCGCGAGGATGGGGTCATGACCGCCCAGATTCTCGATGGCAAGGCCACCGCAGCCGCGATCAAGTCCGATCTGACCGCCCGCGTGGCGGCGCTGAAGGAGAAGGGCGTCACGCCCGGCCTCGGCACGATCCTCGTCGGCGACGATCCCGGCAGCCAGAAGTACGTCGCGGGCAAGCACCGCGACTGCGCCCAGGTCGGCATCGCCTCCATCCAGCGCGAACTGCCGGACACCGCCACGCAGGAGGAGATCGAGGCGGTCGTACGGGAGCTCAACGAGGACCCGGCGTGCACCGGTTACATCGTCCAGCTGCCGCTGCCGAAGGGCATCGACGAGAACCGCATCCTGGAGCTCATGGACCCGGACAAGGACGCGGACGGGCTGCACCCGATGAACCTCGGGCGGCTGGTCCTGAACGAGCCGGCGCCGCTGCCCTGCACCCCGAACGGTGTCCTCACCCTCCTCCGTCAGTACGGCGTCGAGATCAAGGGCGCCGAGGTCGTGGTCGTCGGCCGCGGCGTCACCATCGGCCGGCCGATGCCGCTGCTGCTCACGCGGCGCAGCGAGAACGCGACCGTCACCCAGTGCCACACGGGCACCCGGGACCTGTCGGCCCACCTCAAGCGCGCGGACATCATCGTCGCGGCCGCCGGTTCCGCCCATCTGATCCGGCCCGAGGACGTCAAGCCGGGCGCCGCCGTCCTGGACGTCGGTGTCTCGCGCAGCGCCGAGGGCAAGATCGTGGGCGACGTCCATCCCGGGGTCGCCGAGGTGGCCGGCTGGATCTCCCCGAACCCGGGCGGCGTCGGCCCGATGACCCGCGCCCAGCTGCTCGTCAACGTGGTCGAGGCGGCGGAGCGCAGTGTCGGCTGACGCCCGGGACGCCCGGCGCCGGAGCGTGCCGCAGGATCCGGAGAAGCAGGCGGAGGCGGCGGTCCGCGCGGCGATCAACGCGACGACCGGCCCCAAGGGCACGTCGGGCGGCGAGCCCGACCGGCCCGGCGGGGACGCGCGCGAACCCGAGGGCACGCAGCGGCGCAGAGCCGGGGAGGCCGGCCGGGACGCACGGAACACCGAGGGCCCGCCCGAGCGCGGGGCAGGCGCGTCGGGCGGTGGGGGCACGTCGCAGGGCGCTGCGAAGGCCGACCGGGGTGGGT
>NZ_WVUG01000659.1 GCF_017614965.1 Streptomyces griseorubiginosus
GGTTGGTGCCGCGGGGGCGCCGTGAGCGCCGGGAGCGCCGGGAGCGCCGGGAGCACCAGGGGGTTGAGGAGCGCCCGGCGCGCCCGGCATACGCGGGGCGCCTGGCGGTTGGGATGCGCTGGGCGTGCCGGGTACACCTGGGGCGCCAGGCGGCTGAGGCGCGCCGGGTGCTCCGGGCCCCTGGGGCGCCCCCGGGAAACCGGCTGCGCCGGGGGCACCCGGAGGCAGCGGGGCGCTGGGCACACCGGAGACGCCAGGGGCGCCGGGTGCGTTCGACGTACCGGGAGCTCCCGGGGCTCCTGACGCGCCGGGCGCGTTCGCCGTGCCCGGGGCGCCCGGAAACGCCTGCGCGCCGGGTGCGCCCGGGAAGCCTGGGGCGCCCGGAACACCCGGGGCGCCCGGAGGCTGCGGCGCGCCCCCGCCCGGGCCCATCCGACCCGGGTCGGCAAGCACCGTGGCGGCATGGTGGGGGCCGCCCGGCGGAGTACCGCCGGGCGAGTTCGGCGCACCGGGCGGTTGGGGGGCGCCCGGCGGGTTCGGCGCGCCGGGCGGATGCGGTGCGCCCGGGGTCTGCGGTCCGGCAGCCCCCTCGGGGCCGTCAGAACCGAGCGCCGAGACGAGTTGCGTGGGCACGTACCCGCCCGCACCGGGCCCCGGCGGGGGCGGAGGTGCGCTCCCCGCCCGCGCACCCGGTGTCCCCGGGGCGCTCGGCGGGGGCGGCGGAGTCGACCCCCGACGCGACGGAGGCGCGGCCTTGCTGGTCGCGGCGTCGGCGATGTCCCCGGCGTTCGGCGCGAGCCCCGGCGGACCGGGGGGCTGCGGCATACCCGGAGCCCCACCGGGCGGCCCTTGCGGATACCCATAGGAGGACGCACCCGGCGGAGGCGGAGGCACGGAACCCGGGGCCGAAGCCCCCGGAGACGAGCCAGGCGCTCCCGCGCCGCCCGGCCCTTGCGGATACCCATAGGAGGACGCACCCGGCGGCGGCGGAGGCACCGCACCCGGGGCCGAAGCCCCCGGAGACGAGCCAGGCGCTCCCGCGCCGCCCGGCCCCTGCGGATACCCATACGACGACGCACCCGGCGGGGGTGGAGGCACGGAACCCGGAGCCGAAGCCCCCGGAGACGAGCCAGGCGCTCCCGCACCACCCGCCCCCTGCGGATAGCCGTACGCCGATC
>NZ_WVUG01000065.1 GCF_017614965.1 Streptomyces griseorubiginosus
CGCACCCCCACCCCGAAGGGATCGGCACATGTCCAGGTCCAGATCTGTCAGGCGCATGCCAGCAATCGGGGCGGTCGTCGCCCTCGCGGCCGGCACGCTCGTCACCCTCGCTCCGGCCGCCCACGCGGCCGCCGGCGCCACCCTGCCCTTCACCTCCGTCGAGGCCGAGTCCGCGACGACCACGGGTTCGAGGATCGGCCCCGACTACACCCAGGGCACCCTCGCCTCCGAGGCCTCGGGGCGCCAGGCCGTACGGCTCACCTCCGGTCAGCGCGTCGAGTTCACCGTGCCGCGCGCGGCCAACGCCGTGAACCTCGCCTACAGCGTCCCCGACGGCCAGTCCGGCTCGCTCGACGTGTACGTCAACGGCGCCAAGCTCGCCAAGACGCTCCCGGTCACTTCCAAGTACTCGTACATCGACACGGGCTGGATCCCGGGCGCCAGGACGCACCACTTCTTCGACAACGCCCGACTGCTGCTCGGCCAGAACCTCCAGCCGGGCGACAAGGTCGCCTTCCAGTCGAGCGGCACCCAAGTCACCGTCGACGTCGCCGACTTCGAGCAGGTCGGCGCCGCCGCCACCCAGCCCGCGGGATCGGTCTCGGTCACCTCCAAGGGCGCCGACCCCAGTGGCAACGGCGACTCCACCCAGGCGTTCCGGGATGCGATCGCCGCCGCCCAGGGAGGAGTGGTCTGGATCCCGCCCGGTGACTACAAGCTGACGTCCTCGCTGAGCGGCGTCCAGAACGTCACCCTGCAGGGCGCCGGCAGCTGGTACTCCGTGGTCCACACCTCCCGCTTCATCGACCAGTCCAGCTCCTTGGGCAACGTCCGCATCAAGGACTTCGCCGTCATGGGCGAGGTCACCGAGCGGGTCGACTCCAACCCTGACAACTTCGTCAACGGTTCGCTGGGACCGAACAGTTCGGTCTCCGGGATGTGGATCCAGCACCTGAAGGTCGGCCTGTGGCTGACGGGGAACAACGACAACCTCGTCATCGAGAGCAGCCGCATCCTCGACACCACCGCCGACGGCATCAACCTCAACGGCACCGCGAAGGGCGTCCGCGTCCGCAACAATTTCCTGCGCGACCAGGGCGACGACGCGCTCGCCATGTGGTCGCTGTACTCGCCCGACACCGATTCCAGCTTCGAGAACAACACCGTCTCGCAGCCGAACCTCGCCAACGGCATCGCGATCTACGGCGGCACCGACATCGCCGTCAGGAACAACCTGGTCTCCGACACCAACGCCCTCGGCAGCGGCATCGCGATCTCCAACCAGAAGTTCCTCGACCCCTTCTCCCCGCTCGCCGGCACGATCACGGTCGACGGCAACACCCTCGTCCGCACCGGCGCCATGAACCCCAACTGGAACCACCCCATGGGCGCGTTGCGCGTCGACTCCTACGACAGCGCCGTCAACGCCACGGTGAACATCACCAACACCACCGTCACCGACAGCCCGTACAGCGCCTTCGAGTTCGTGTCGGGCGGCGGACAGGGCTACCCGGTCAGGAACGTCACCGTGGACGGCGCGACCGTGCGGGGCACCGGTACGGTCGTCGTCCAGGCGGAGGCCCAGGGCGCGGCCACCTTCCGCAACGTCACGGCGACGGGCGTCGGCGCCGCGGGAATCTACAACTGCCCCTACCCGGCGAACTCCGGCACCTTCGTCCTCACCGACGGCGGCGGCAACTCCGGCTGGAGCAGCACCTGGGCGGACTGCTCGACCTGGCCGCAGCCAGGGCAGGGCAACCCCGACCCCGACCCGAACCGCAACCTCGCCAAGGGACGTCCGGCCACCGCGACCGGCTCACAGGACGTCTACACACCCGGCAAGGCGGTCGACGGCGACGCGAACAGCTACTGGGAGTCGACCAACACCGCCTTCCCGCAGTCCTGGACGGTCGACCTGGGCTCCTCCTACGCGGTCCGCCGGCTGGTGCTGAAGCTGCCGCCGTCCTCCGCCTGGGGCGCGCGCACGCAGACCGTCACCGTGCTCGGCAGCACCGACGGTTCGGCCTACTCGACCGTCCTCGGTGCCGCCGGCTACCGCTTCGACCCGGCGACCGGCAACACGGCGACCGTCGCCCTGCCGAGCGGTGTGAACCTGCGCTACCTCAGGCTGTCGGTGAGCGCCAACACCGGCTGGCCCGCAGGGCAGTTCAGTGAGGTGGAGGCGTATCTGACGTCGTGAGCGCGTCGTTCGTACCCCCGCGCTCCGCCGCGTGGACCCGCTCCCGCACGTGGGTCCGCGGCTCGGCGAAGCGCGGGGCGGCCGTGGCGGTCAGAGGTCGAGCACCAGCCGCCTTCCCCGGCAGCGCGAGACGCAGATCATCATGGTCTCCCCGCTCTCCCGCTCCTCCTCCGTGAGCACGGAGTCCCGGTGGTCCGGGGTCCCCTCCAGCACGTCGGTCTCGCAGGTGCCGCACGTGCCCTCGGTGCAGGAGAACAGCACCTCGACCCCGGCGGCCCGGACGGCGTCGAGCACGGAGACGTCCGGCGCGACGGTGACGGTACGGCCGCTCTGCGCCAGCTCCACCTCGAACTCGTCGTTCTCGCCGGCTGGTTGGTCCTTCGGCGAGAACCGCTCCACCCGCAGCCGGTCGGCCGGGCAGCGCTCCTCGACCGCGTCCAGCAGCGGCCCGGGACCACAGCAGTACACGAGCGTTTCCTCAGGCAGGTCCGCCAGCACGGAGGCGAGATCCAGCAGCCCGGTCTCGTCCTGCGGGGCGACGGTCACTCGGTCGCCGTACCGCGCCAACTCCTCGGTGAACGCGATGGAGTCACGGGTCCGGCCGCCGTACAGCAGGCTCCACTCGGCGCCCGCCGCCTCCGCCGCGGCCAGCATCGGCAGGATCGGGGTGATGCCGATCCCACCCGCGACGAAGCGGTAGCGGGGCGCCGGCTCCAGCCGGAAGTGGTTGCGCGGGCCGCGCACCCGGACCTTGTCGCCCTGCCCCAACTGCTCGTGCACATGCGCGGATCCGCCACGTCCGTCCGGCTCCCGCAGCACGGCGATCCGCCACGCCGAACGGTCCGCGGGATCCCCGCACAGCGAGTACTGCCGCTCCAGCCCGGGGCCGAGCACCAGGTCGACATGGGCGCCCGCCTCCCAGGCCGGCAGATCCTCGCCGAGCGGGTGGCGCAGCGTGAGGGCGAGCACGCCGTCGGCCGCGAACTCCCTGCGGTCGACGACGAGTTCGGCTTCGTACACGGTCATGAGTCGCTGCTCTCCTGTGGCCGGTGTCCTTCGGGATGGGCGAGCATCCACTCCCACATCTCGACCGGGTCCTGGGCGGTGTGCTCGGCGCCGCAGTGACAGGTGCCGTGCAGCACGTCGGTGCCCGGCAGCCAGTCGATGCGGTAGATCTCCCCGGTGGCGCCGGTGCTCACAGGACCTTCTCCACGGGCTTGTCGCCCTCCTCGACCAGGCGGGCGAGGATACGTCGGGCGGCGAGACCGCCCGTGTCGATGTTGATGCTCAGCTCCTGGTAGCCGGTGCGCTCGGTGCCGAGCGTCCGCTGCAGCAGGTTGAGCGCGTCGACGTCCTGCATCACCACGGTGTGGTTGTTGCCGCGCAGGAACTCGGTGACCTCGGCGTCCTCGGTCGCCCAGTCCCGCGAGACCATCCAGAAGTCGTACACGTGCCCGTCGGAGGACGGGGTGATGGCGTACGTGATCTCGGTGTGGAAGCCGTTGGGGTCACTGCCGTCGGCCTCGGGCAGCACACCGACCGGGGCGATCCGGCTGTGCAGCAGGTACAGGCAGGGCGCGTGGTACTCGATGTCCTGCCACCGGGTGATCCGCCCCTCGATACCCGTCGACTTCGCGTAGAACGGCGGGCACGCGGCGTCGTCCATGTGCCGGCTCACCCGCACGATGCCGGCGCCCTCGTCGACCTCGGTGGTGATCGGGGTCTCGGCGACCTCGGGGGTGCCGATGTAACCGCCGTGCAGGTACGTCTCGTGGGAGAGGTCGAGGAGGTTGTCGACCAGCAGGCCGTAGTCGGCGTCGATGGGCTCCATGCCGCGGACGGTGACCCAGCCGGGGGAGTCGAGGTGCTTGGCGCGCGGGATGGTCTGCGGGTCGGCGAGCTGCGGGTCGCCGATCCACACCCACACCAGCGAGTCCTGCTCGACGACGGGGTAGGAGGCGACGCGGGCGGTGCGCGGTATCCGCTTCTGCCCCGGCACGTACACACAGGTGCCGGTGGTGTCGTACGTGAACCCGTGGTACCCGCACACGAGCCGGTCACCGTCCAGCCGGCTCGGCTTCTCGTGCAACGGGAACCGGCGGTGCACACAGCGGTCCGCGAGCGCGACGGGCGCCCCGTCCTCCTCGGTCCGGTAGAAGACGAGCGGCTCCCCGAGAACGGTCCGCCCGAGCAACTCCTCCCGCCCGACCTCGTGACTGTAGGCGGCGACGTACCACTGGTTCCTGGCGAAAGCGGTGATGTGCGGCATGGATGCGGCTCCCGTCTCTGGGTGATGGCGACATCGTCGGGACGGGCCGCCCGGGGGCGCAACACGGCTTCCGCGTCACGGAAGAGCGCTTGGAAAGTGCCTGGTGAGAGCGGTCATGCCGGAGGCCGTGGTGGCGTTGTCGGGCCTGCGAGCGGGGCCAGCGGAAGCAGGAAGTAGCAGCCCCGGTTGTCGTCGTCGCGCACGACGGGGTGGACAGCGAAGCCGAGCCGCAGCTTGAGGCGGTGATTTCCCGTGTTCTCGCCGGCGCTGTGCGATCTGACCTGATGGCATCCTTGCGCACCCGCCGCCTCGATGACCGCGCGCTGCAAGGCCGTACCCACGCCCGTCCGGCGCGACCGCTCCCGCACCCCGAAGGCGAGGATCTTCGCCTCTGTCACAACCTGTCCGTCGAGGGTGACCGGTGGGCAGCCTGTGTCGGGGCCGACGGGCTGGACCACGTAACGGCAGAATCCGACGGGCGGGCCGTCCTGCGGTCCCGCGGCCAGCAGGTGGGAACTCAGATGGAAGCCGGCGGCGAACCGCACCCAGTCGCCCTGTCCGAGCTCATCGATCAACGGCCACACCGGATCGTCCTCAAGGCGACCGGCCGGCACTTCTCTGACCTCTATCTCCACGTCCGAGGACGCTAATGAGGGTTCACCGCGGGCGGCAAGCGTTTCCGACGCCCCGCACCGGTCGGCCGGCTGCGCCTGGCCCATGGCGTCAGTCGGAAAGACTCCACATCCGATCGCACCGCTCGTCTGTGAACTGCGGTCTTCCGGGTACTCGCGTGCGAGTGAAAAGGGCCGGATGCCCGGCCCAGGACGAGAGCGACGGGAGGTGACGGCCGTGTCGAGCACCCAGCGATCCGCGCCCGGGACGGACCACGGCGCGCACCCCTCCGGCCAGGAGCCGGTGAGCGAGCTTGTGCAACGGGCCTCGCAGCAGCTGACGGAGCTGGTGCGGGGTGAAATGCGCCTGGCGCAGGCGGAGATGAAGGAGAAGGGCAAACGCTACGGCAAGGGCGGTGGTCTGTTCGGCGGCGCCGGTGTGGTCGGCTTCCTGATGCTGGAGGCCCTGGTGGCCACCGTCATCGCGGCGCTGGCCGTACCCCTCCCCGTGTGGGCCGCCGCGCTGATCGTCACCGCCGCTCTGGCCGTGATCGCCGCGGTGCTGGCCCTCGGCGGGAAGAAGCAGGTCGGCCAGGCCGCGCCGCCCACGCCCGAGCAGACGATCGAGAACGTGAAGGCCGACGTGGCCGAGATCAAGGAGAGCGCACAGCGATGACCCAGCCACCCCACGACGAGCCCACGGCCGCCGGTCCCGAGGAACTGCGCGAGCAGGTGGAGCAGACCCGCGCGGAGCTCGGCGAGACCGTCGAGGCGCTGGCCGCCAAGGCCGATGTCAAGACACGGGCCCAGGAGAAGGCCACCGCGGTCAGGGAACAGGCCACCGCCAGGGCCGGCGAGCTGAAGACCAAGGCCGCCGACCTGGCGCATCAGGCACAGGACAAGTTGCCCGACCCGGTCAAGGACAAGGCCGCCCAGGCCGCCGGACAGGCCCGCGCCAAGGCCGCCCAGGCCGGCCAGGTCTGGCACGACAAGGCGCCCGAACAGGTACAGCACACCACCGCTCAGGGAGCGCGACTGGCGCGCGACAACCGCAACCTGCTGCTGGCGGCCGCCGGTGCGGCCGTCCTGGTGTGGCTGGCCTGCCGCCGCAAGGACTGACCCGCTCGGTTGCGAGCCTCATCCCGTGGCCGCCGGGACGAGGCTCGCGGTCCTGGTCTGCCGTCGCCCGTCGTGTCCCGTCAGCAGGTGGAGACGCCGGGGAGCCAGGCGGGGCCCTTGATGTAGATGTTGGTCATCCAGGAACCGTCGGTCAGTTTGGCCCACGCGTCGTTGGTGTAGCCGTCCGCGGTCACCTCCTGGGCGTGCGCCTGGCAGACCACGTTGACCGTCGTGGGCTGCGCGAAGTAGTCGACGACGCCGGCGTTCACGTTCGGCTCGCTGTGCGTGCGCACTCCCGTCCCCCACGTCTGGAACGGCGTGCTGCCGCCCGACGGCGGCGGCGTGCTGCTTCCGCCGCAGTCCGGTACGCCGGGCAGCGAGGCCGGGCCCTTGATGTAGATGTTCGTCATCCACGAACCGTCGGCCAGCTTCGACCAGATGTCGTTGGTGTACCCCTCCGCGGTGACGGTCTCCGCGTGCTGCTGGCACTGCACCGACACCTGGGTGGGACCGGCGAAGGTGTCGACGACGGCGGACCGCACGCTCGGCGTGGAGTGGGTGCGCACTCCGGTGCCCCACGTCTCGAAGGTCGTACCGCCGTTCGCGGGCGGGGGAGTCGGGGTGCCCGACCCGTTGACCCGGATCGCGCCCGCGTAGTCGCCGCCCGTGCGCACCGGGGTGACCCTGATATGGGTGCCCGACTCGTAGGCCTCGACCATCTGCCCGTTGCCGAGGTACATGGCGACGTGGTGGATGTGCCCGTTGCCCCAGAACATCAGGTCGCCCGGCACCAGCGGGGCGGTGCCCTGCCCGGCGGAGAAGCGGGCGGAGGCCTGCGAGCTGTGGAACTGGTCGTCCGCCGTGCCGTTGAGCAGGTCCCTGCCGGTCGCCCTCCAGTACGCGTACCGCATCAGGCCGGAGCAGTCGAAGCCCTTCCGCTCGTTGTCGTGCAGGCTGTCCGGGTCCGAGCCGTCGTAGTAGCCGTAGGTGGCACCGGGCGTCGCCCCGTGACCGCCGCCCCAGCTGTACCAGACGCCGATCTGGGAACAGGCCGCGCTCACCGCGGCCTGCGCGGTGGCCGAGGCGCCCGGCGCGAGGACCCCGCAGGAGGTGTCCTCGGCGGCGGCGTGGGCCGGGGCGGAGAAGAACGCGGTCAGGGCCAGGACCGAGGCCCCCAGAAGCCCGCCGCTGGTCCGGCGGCGCGTGCTGCTGATCTTCACGGAAGTCATCCTTCGTCGATGAGTCAGTAAGTCTCAGTGCGTCTCAGTGCGTCTCAGTGAGTAGATGTGTCGATGAGTCGGTGCATCGATGAGTCGTCACCGGCTGAACCGGAGGCGGCAGTTGGCTGCGGGCCGCTCCCCACCCCCGTGGGGGAGCGGCACGGTCCTAGAGGTCGAGGGCGGCGCGGATCTTGGCCAGGCCCCGCATGCGGTTGCGCTGGACGGTGCCCCGGTGGGCGCCGAGCCGCTCGCCGGCCGTGTCGTGGCTGAGGCCCTCCAGGTCCACGAGGATCACCGCGGCGGCCTCCTTCTCGGAGAGCGTCCGCAGCAGCGCGAGCGTGGTCGCCGAGGCCTCGTACGAGGCGAGTCCGCCGTCCCAGCCCGCCTCTGGCAGCCGGTCGGTGCTCCGCTCCCGGCGGGAGGGGTGCTGCCAGGAGTCTCTGAGCAGGTTCAGGGCTACGGTGCAGGTGTAGGCGTACGGGTGCCGCTGGTGCGTCAGGTCCTCGGCGCGGGCGCGCCGGGAGAGCCGTAGATACGTCTCCTGGAGCAGGTCGTCGGCGTCGTGCGGGTTGCCCGTGAGTGCCAGTAGCCGTCGGCGCAGCCGTGGCATCTCGGCGGTGAAGGAGGCGTCGAAGTCCCCCGGGCTCATCCGGCCGGGGTCGGGGCCGGGGATTGGCGTGGGCGGACAGGCGGCGTTGCTGATCTCCAACGAGGTTCCCCCTCGGTCGTACGGTGTGGTCGTGCCGTGTCCTGGTCGCGGCTGGTCAGGCCGTGGACCCGGGCGGGACGGCGGGGCCGTAGCGGGCGGCGGGGGCCCGGCGGACAAGGGCCCAGTACCGGTCGCCGTAGGACCAGTGCCACCATTCGGTCGGGTAGTTGACGAAGCCGGCCGCGGTGAGGGCCCGGTTCATCGCGGCCCGGTTGGCGCGCGCCTCGGCGCCGATGCCGGGTGCCTCGGTGCGGCAGGCGCCCCCGCTCTCCTCCGGCGTGGCGTTGACCTCCGTGCCGAGCGGCAGTTCCCTGCCGTCCCGGTCGCACAGCGTCAGGTCGACCGCCCCGCCGCTGACGTGCGGTGCCACCTCCGGCGGGGAGATGTAGGCGCTCGCCAGTTCACGGATCCGCTCGGGACCCGCGTCCGGGTGGGCCCGGCGCATCACCTCCGCGTACTGCTCGAAGTACCGCCGCTGCAGGTCCGGCGGCCGGTACCCCTCCACCACCAGGAACCGGACACCGGCCGGCAGCAGACGCTGAGCCCGCACCAGCCGGCGCAGCGCGCCGGAGCGCAGATGGGCGTAGTCGCCGTCGACGTCCGCCTGCCGGTGATCGAGCCGCAGTTGGTCCGTCCCGCGCAGGTCGACCAGCGGTTCACCGCAGTCTGCCTCCGCGACCGCCGCGACCCGTGGGTCCGAGAGCGTGATGATGTCGGTCACGCGGATCAGCGTCGCCCAGGCCGCTGCACATGCTCTGCAAGTTGCCTGTAAGCGGTCTACCGGCCTTTCCGCAGCCGGTCGGGATCACTCGCCGGCGTCCGGTTCGTGGGCCTCCCGGCAGTCCAACTCCCGGAAGACCGCCATCGCTTCGGCACGCGCCGAGCGCGCGGCCGGCTCGTCCCCGAGTGCCGCCCGCACCCGGGCGAGGTCCCGGAGCGTACGGGCCCGCCACAGCGGCAGGCCCAGGGACTCCCACATCGCAAGCGCCCGCTCCAGCGGCTCCCGGGCGCCGGCCGGATCACCGGCCGCCAGCCGCGACTCGCCCACGGTGCGCAGCACCAGTGCCTCCCCGAACCGGTCCTGGCGCTCGCGGGCCACCTCCAGGCACCGGTCGAGCCGCGCCCGCGCCGCGTCCAGGCGGCCCTGCCGCACCTCGGTCTTGGCCAGGGACTGTTCGGTGTACATCACCCCGAACTTGTCCTGCAGCCCGTCGAAGATCCTCAGTGCCTCCAGCAACAGCCGCTCCGCATCGGCCAGTTCGCCCTCGGCCCGGTGGCACAGGGCCAGCGACCGCAGGGTCAGTCCCTCGCCGTGCCGGTCGCCCTCCGCGCGGTAGAGCTCCAGCGCCCGCGACAGGGCCTGAAGGGCCTGCGGGCCGCGTCCCTGTTCCCGGTGCACATAGCCGATGCCGTACAGCACACGGGCCCGGGCGCCGCGGTCCGCTAACTCGCCGTAGCGTTCGAGCGCGGCCGTCAGCAGGTGGGACGCCTCGCCGTACCGGGCCTGTTCGCGCCGTGCGGTCCCCATGCCGGCGAGCGCCAGCGCCTCGCCCCACGGCACGTCGCCGCGTGCCTCGAACAACCTGAGGGCCTGGCCGAAGTAGGCGTACGACTCCTCGAACTCGTCCTGCTCGTAGCGGAGTTGCCCGAGGCCCGTGAGCAGCCACGCCTCGCCCTCGCCGTCCCCGCTGCGGCGCACGGCCGCCATCGCCGCGGCGTGGGAACGGGACCAGGCGTCGAACTGGTTGTAGAGCGCGGCCGAACTCGCGATCAGCGCCCCCGCCAGATCGCGGGCGGCGCGGTCCATCCCGTGGTCCGCGCAGTACTCCACCGCGGCGAGCAGACAGGCCTGTTCCGCCGCGAACCAGGCGGCGGGCCGCTGGAGCAGCTCGTCCTCGCCCCGGGGGTCGAGAGCGTCGAGGGGCCGTACGGCCGCCGGCTCCGGGAAGTACCGGGCCGCTCCGCCCGGCCCGCGGGCGGCCGCCCGTTCGGCGAGCCCCAGCCAGCACTCCACCAGCCGTTCGACGGCCCCGGTGCGCTCCTCGGCGCTCTCCTCGGACAGACAGCGCTCCCGGGCGTGCTCGCGGGCCAGGTCGTGGATGCGGTAGCGGACGCGTCCGGTGTCGTCGGCGCCGAGCACGTCGACGAAGTGGCAGTCCACCAGCCGCTCCACGGCCTCCTCTGCCTCCTCCGTGCCGATGTCCAGCAGCGGGGCGGCGATCCAGGCCGCGAAGTCGGGCAGGTCGAGCAGGGCGAGCCGGCGCAGCGCACGCCGCTCCTGCGGGTCGAGGTCGCCGTACCCGAGTTCCAGGCTGGTGCGTAACTCCAGGTCACCGGCGCGCAGTTCGTTCAGCCGGCGCCGCTCGTCCCGCAGTCGGCCGGCGAGCCGGCCGGGGGCCCAGTGCGGACGGGCCGCGAGGCGCGCCCCGGCGATCCTGACGGCCAGCGGCAGCCGCCCGCACAGCGAGACGATCTCGGCGGCCCGCTCCGGCTCGGCGTCGGTGCGCTCCGCTCCGGCCACGCGCCGGAGCAGTTCGAGCGCCTCGGCCGGCTCCGGCACGGTGAGGTCGAGGTGGGTGGCGCCCTCCAGCGCGACGAGCCGGCGGCGGCTGGTGACGAGCACGGCGGAGCCGGGGCCCGGCGGCAGCAGGGGCCGCACGTGTGCTTCGCCGGCCGCGTTGTCGAGGATCAGCAGAACACGCCGGTGCGCGATGTGCGTGCGGTACAGCCCCGTCAGCTCCTCGACCGAGGACGGCAGCGTCTCCGGTTCGGCGCCCATGGCGCGCAGCAGCCGGGCGAGGGCGTCGGCGGGCTCCAGCGGTGCGGTGTCGGCGGCCCGCAGGTCCACGAACAGCCGCCCGTCCGGGAAGAGTTCGGCCGTGCGGTGGCCGACGTGCACGGCGAGCGCGGTCTTGCCCGTGCCGGACCGCCCGGAGACGACACCGATGGGCGGGGCCGTGCGGCCGGCGGCGTCGACCCCGCGCAGCAGCGAGACGGCCCAGTCGATCTGCTCCGAGCGGCCCACGAAGTCGGCGATGTCCGGCGGGAGATGGGACGGGGCGGGCCGTGGGCGCGGTACGGGATCCGTCGCTCTCGCGGTCTCCCGGGGCTTCGGACGTCCGGCGGGCTGGGCCGTCGCACTCCTGGAGCCGGTGCCCAGGAGCGCGGGATCGTTGGTCAGGACCGCCTTGTGCAGCGCCCGTAGCTGCGGCCCGGGGTCGATGCCCAGCTCCTCGCGCAGGACCTCGCGGCCCTCCTGGTAGGTGCGCAGGGCGTCGGACACCCGGCCGGTGCGCGCCAGCGCGGTCATCAACTGGCCACGCGGGCGCTCCCGCAGCGGGTGGGTGGCGACGTGCGCGAGCAGGGGAGCGATCGTCCGGTCAGCGCGGCCCAGCTCCAGTTGCAGGCCGAAGGACTCCTCCTGGCCGACGACCCGCAGCTCCGCCAGCCGGGCCGCCTCGATCCGGGCGAACGACTGGCCGAGCCCCTCCAGGGCCTCCTGCCCGCGCCACAGACCGAGCGCCTCGGACAGCAGGTCTCCGGCCTCCTCGGGGCGGCCCGCCGCGGCCGACGCCCGGCCCGCGGTGAGCAGTTCCTCGAAGCGGCGGGAATCGACCCGGGAGGGATCCAGTTCGGCGTAGTAGCCCGGCGGCCGGGTCCGCACGACGTCCGCCTCGCCCACCCGGGCCAGGGCCCGGCGCACGGCGGAGACATGGGTGGCGACGAGGGCACCGGCCGTCGCGGGCGCCTGTTCGTCCCACACGAAGTCCACGAGCCGCTCGGTGGACAGGACTTCGCCGAGATGGACGACCAGGGCGGAGAGCACCGCCAGGGGCCTGACCCCGCCCAGGGGCACGCGCCGGTCCCCGTCCCACAGCTCCACCGGACCGAGCAGACGTACCTGGAGCATCGTTCCCCGATCGCCGAACCGCCCGCCCCCCGCGGATCGTGGCAACGATATCGGCGCATGCATTGGGTGGACATGCCAAAGACCGGACCGGCTGGCCGGATCGGGCCGGTCCGCGGCAGCGGAGCGGGTCCCCGACGGGGCCTGGCGTCCGGAACGAGAACAGCTGCCTTCCCGGTCCTCCTCGGCTCGTCACTTGGCTGGATCCGAGCGACACGCGGACGCACCGCTCACCCGTGTGACGGCGGCGCGGGGGCCGCCGTATGACAGGAGACGCGAGAAAAGCCCGTGTGCTCGCGACGTCATACGAATGTGGCCTCCCCCGCCCCGACGGGCTGCACGGCGGGAGACCCGACGGCCCGTCAGACCGCCACGGCGGCCGCCGCCTCGCGGCTTCCGGACAGCGCCTGCGCCCCGGGCTCCTTCATCAGCTGACGACGACAGACCGCGGCCCGCCGGTCTCCCCGCCGGCGGGCCCCCGTCGCGCATCACCTCTCGTACTGACGACTTTCACACGGACGCCACCGGACCCTTCCCTGACGTTTGTTGCTCTTGGAACACTCGCACCGCGCGCAATCCGTCACGTTCCGGCCATCCGCACCCAGGATGAGAGGCACTCACCCATGCCCGAAGTAAATCGGCGCCGATTCCTGCAACTCGCGGGCGCGACCACCGCCTTCACCGCCCTGTCCAACAGCATCGAGCGCGCCGCCGCGCTGCCCGCGAACCACCGCACGGGGTCCATCGAGGACGTCGAGCACATCGTCGTCCTGATGCAGGAGAACCGTTCTTTCGACCACTACTTCGGTTCACTCAGAGGCGTCCGCGGCTTCGGCGACCCGCGCCCGGTGACCTGGCCGAACGGCAAGTCGGTCTGGCACCAGCAGGACGCGGGCGGCAAGGAGATCCTGCCGTTCCACCCCGACGCCGACGACCTGGGCATGGCCTTCATCCAGGACCTCCCGCACGGCTGGAACGACGGACACGCCGCCTTCGACGGCGGCAAGTACGACAAGTGGGTGCCCTCCAAGGGCTCCACGACCATGGCGTACCTGACCCGCGAGGACATCCCGTTCCACTACGCGCTCGCCGACTCCTTCACCATCTGCGACGCGTACCACTGCTCGTTCATCGGCTCGACCGACCCCAACCGGTACTACATGTGGACCGGTTACACGGGCAACGACGGCCAGGGCGGCGGCCCGGTCCTCGGCAACGACGAGGCCGGCTACAGCTGGACCACCTACCCGGAGCGCTTGGAGAAGGCCGGCGTCTCCTGGAAGATCTACCAGGACGTCGGCGACGGCCTCGACGCGGCCGGCGGCTGGGGCTGGATCCAGGACGCCTACCGCGGCAACTACGGCGACAACTCGCTGCTGTACTTCAAGCAGTACCAGAACGCGGGGCCCGGCGACCCGCTCTACGACAAGGCCCGCACCGGCACCGACGCGACCAAGGGCGAGGGCTTCTTCGACCAGCTCAAGGCCGACGTCAAGGGCGGCAAGCTGCCGCAGATCTCCTGGATAGTGGCCCCCGAGGCCTTCACCGAGCACCCCAACTGGCCCGCGAACTACGGCGCCTGGTACGTCTCCCAGGTCCTGGACGCGCTCACCGCCGACCCGAAGGTCTGGGCGAAGACCGCGCTGTTCATCACCTACGACGAGAACGACGGCTTCTTCGACCACCTGATCCCGCCCTACGCGCCGGGCTCGGCCGCCCAGGGCAAGTCGACCGTCGACGTGGGCCCGGACCTGTTCAAGGGCGACGCCAGCCACCCGGCCGGCCCCTACGGCCTCGGCCAGCGGGTGCCGATGCTCGTCGTCTCGCCCTGGAGCAAGGGCGGTTACGTCTGCTCCGAGACGATGGACCACACCTCGATCATCCGGTTCATGGAGCGCCGCTTCGGTGTGCACGAGCCGAACATCTCGCCCTGGCGCCGGGCCGTCTGCGGTGATCTGACCTCGGCGTTCGACTTCTCCCACCAGGACACCAAGCCGGTCGCCCTGCCGGGCACCGACGGCTACCGGCCGCCGGACAAGAACCGCCACCCCGACTACGTCCCGACCCCGCCGGCCAAGGGCTCCCTGCCCCGGCAGGAGCGCGGTCTGCGCCCGGCACGTCCGCTCAAGTACGCGCCCCACGTGGACGGTTCGGTCGACGCGGCCGCCGGGAAGTTCACCCTCACCTTCGCCTCGGGGGCGAAGGCGGGCGCCGCCTTCCTGGTGACCTCCGGCAACCGCACGGACGGCCCCTGGAGTTACACCACCGAGGCCGGCAAGTCCGTCACGGACACCTGGAACTCGGCGTACTCCGGCGGATCGTACGACCTGACGGTGCACGGCCCCAACGGCTTCCTGCGCGTCTTCAAGGGCGTCAACAAGACCGCCGGACCCGAGGTCACCGCCCGCCACCACGGCGACGACCTCGAGCTCACCTTCACCAACAAGGGTTCCGGCACGGTGCGGTTGCGGCTGAGCGGCGGTTACGGCCACAAGTCCCAGATCGTCACCGTGCGGCCCGGCGCCACGGTGAAGCACGGCGTCGACCTCAAGGCGAGCCGCCGCTGGTACGACCTCACCGTCACCTCCGAGGCCGACCCGGCGTTCGTACGGCGGTTCGCGGGCCATGTCGAGAACGGGCGTCCGGGTGTGAGCGACCCGGCGATCCTCACCGCGTAGGCGAACGGGCGGTGGCAGGCAGGTAAAGGGTGATGCAGGGCGTGCCCCGGGGTCTGGTCAGGTGCCGGTGGGCCCGGGGTAGTGTGCCCCGGTGACCACGCATTCGAACACTCCTGCAGGCTGGTATCCGGATCCGCACGGTGCGCCCCAGACACTCCGGTACTGGGACGGCGCGCAGTGGACCCAGCACACGCACGCGGACCAGCAGCAGGCCCCGCAGCACGCCGCTGCCCAGCAGGTGCCGCAGCAGCACGTGCCGCAACAACAGGTGCCTCACCAGCAGATGCAGCAGCAGGTGCCGCAGCAGCCCGCGGGGCCCGATCCGCGGGTGCAGCGTCAGGTGCAGCAGCAGGCCGGGGTCGCCGCGGGCGGCCCCGGTGGCGGCACCCTGTTCTCCGAGCCCGTTCTGGTGGTCAACCAGAAGGCCAAGCTGATCGAGCTGACCAACGAGTACACGGTCATGGATCAGAACGGCCACCAGATCGGCTCGGTGACCGAGGTCGGGCAGAGCACGCTGAAGAAGGTGGCGCGATTCGTCTCCAGCCTCGACCAGTTCATGACGCACCGGCTGGAGATCCGGGACGCCCACGGGCAGCCGCAGTTGGTGCTGACCCGGCCCGCGAAGGTCTTCAAGTCCCGGGTCATCGTGTCCCGTCCGGACGGTTCGCCGGTCGGTGAGATCGTCCAGCAGAACATGATCGGGAAGATCAACTTCGCGATGACCGTCGACGGGCAGCAGGTCGGCGCGATCAAGGCGGAGAACTGGCGGGCCTGGAACTTCGCGATCGTCGACCACGCGGAGAACGAGGTCGCCCGGATCACGAAGACGTGGGAGGGGCTCGCCAAGACGATGTTCACCACCGCGGACAACTATGTGCTGCAGATCCACTATCAGTTGCCCGAGCCGCTGCTGAGTCTGGTCGTGGCGACGGCGCTGACCGTCGACACGGCCCTGAAGCAGGACTCCCGGGGTCTCGGCTGACGTTCCGTCAGAGCGAGGTGAGGTGCCCCGGGTCGACCGACTGCCGGGGCACCAGCGCCGGTTCGAGGGTGGCCGTCTCCGGCTTGAGCGCCAGGACCGCCGCCACGGGGTGCTCCTCTTCCGGCGCGACCGGTGCGACCGGCGCCACGCGGGTCAGGAGCACGACCCCCCACGCCGCGAGCGCCGCGCCCGCCAGGCCCAGCAGCACACCCGCCACGCCGCCGCGCAGGCCCTGGCCCAGCAGGGTGAGGCCGATCACCGCGGCCGCCACCGGGTTGGACAGGGTCACCACCGCGAGGGGGGCGCCGAGGCCGCCCTTGTAGGCGGTCTGCGACAGGAGCAGGCCGCCCACCGCGAACGCGGCCACCATGACCGCCACCAGGACGACCCGCAGGCTCAGCACCGGACCCGAGTGGTCGGTCGCGGCGACCGTCACCGTCTGGGTGAGCGCCGAGGCCACACCCGAGGCGAAGCCGGAGGCCGTGGCGTGCCGGAGGCCCGGGCGGGCCCCCGGACGGGCCAGCAGGCCGATCAGGGCGGCGGTGACGCCCGCGACCGCCACCGCCTCCGTCAGGCTCAGCACCTGCGCGGGCGCCGAGCCGGACGCGGTGACCAGCAGCGCGGCCAGTCCGGCGAGGGTGAGCGCCGTACCGCGCCACTCGCTCGTGCTCACCTTGCGGCCGGCCACCCGCGCCCCCATCGGCACCGCGGCGACGAGGGTGAGCGCGCCGAGCGGCTGCACGACGGTCAGCGGGCCGTATTTGAGGGCGACCACGTGCAGCAGGGCCCCGCCGGCGTTGAGTCCGACCGACGCCCACCAGGCTCCCGCGCCCAGCAGACGCAGCATGCCGGTGCCGGAGCTGCGGGCGGCGAGCCGCTCCTGGGCGACGGCCGCGGCCGCGTAGGCGACGGCGGAGACCAGGGACAGCGCGACGGCGACGAGGGTGGCGGTCATCGGCCCGCTCCCACCAGGACGTTGTCCTCGGCGACGGGCGCGAGCTGTTCGGTGCCGCGTCCGGCTGTGGTGGTCGTGCGGTGGGGACGGTGGATGAGGGCGAGCGCGGCGCCGAGCATCGCGGTCGCCACGATCGCGTCGAGCCAGTAGTGGTTCGCGGTGCCGACGATGACCAGCAGGGTGATCAGCGGGTGCAGCAGCCAGAGCCAGCGCCAGCGGGACCTGGTCGCCGCGATCAGGCCGATGGCCACCATCAGGGCCCAGCCGAAGTGCAGCGAGGGCATCGCCGCGAACTGGTTGGAGAGGTGGTCGGAGGAGGGCGGGCCGTAGACCGAGGGGCCGTAGACGTGCGCGGTGTCGACGAGGCCGGTGGCGGCCAGCATGCGCGGCGGGGCCAGCGGGAACACGAAGGGCAGCACCAGGGCCGCCGAGGTCACGGTGGCGAGCACCCGGCGGGCCCAGACGTAGTGCGCGGGGCGCCGGAGGTAGAGCCAGACCAGGAAGGCCACGGTGGCGGGGAAGTGGACGGTCGCGTAGTAGGTGTTGGCGACGCGCGCCAGGGTGTCGCCGTGCAGCAGCAGGGACTGCACCGAGCCCTCGCCGGGCAGATGGACCGCTCGTTCGAAGTCCCACACGCGGCGGGCGTTGTGCAGGGCCTCGCCGGTGTGGCCGGTCGCCAGCTGACGGCCGAACTTGTAGACGAGGAAGAGCCCTGCGACGAGCAGGAGCTCACGGACGAGCGGAGGCCGGGCTATGGCGCCGGTCTCTCCTTCTGCAGGCTCGGTGCGGGCATTCATCCCCCGGCCCCTTCGCTGACGGTGGTGCGGTGTGCTGGCAGGAGTCGAGACCGCTGTCGGGGCCCGAACTCATCGGTACGCGTCCGTGCCGAAACGAAAGCGTTCCGATACGGGAGTGTACCGATACTGAGGCGTTCCGGTACACTGGCGTATCGATTGAGGAACGCCACACCGGATCCCGGGAATAAAGCCGGGATAAGGAACCGCTCGAGAGCCGGGCTCGGCACACCGCTTGAGACGAAGGAGAAGGGCACATGACGTCGCAGGCCGCGGACGGACCGGAGACGGTCGCCTCGCGCCGCTCCAAGATCACGCCGGAGCGTGAGCAGGAGTTCTTCGACGCCGTGCTCGAGCAGATCCGCGAGTGCGGGTACGAGGCCGTGACCATGGAGGGCGTGGCCGCCAGCACGCGGTGCAGCAAGTCCACGCTGTACCGGCAGTGGAAGACCAAGCCCCAGTTCGTGGTGGCCGCCCTGCGCTCCCGGCGCAGCAAGCGCCTCGGCGGCATCGACACCGGGTCGCTCGCGGAGGACCTGCGCGAGGCCGCCCGCGCGATCGGGCGCTGGTCCAACACGGACACCAAGCTGCTGCAGGCCCTCGGCCACGCCGTCACCCAGGACGAGGAGCTGGCCCGGGCGCTGCGGGAGGCGCTGGTCTTCCCGGAGATCGAGGCCCTGCGGGAGCTGCTGCGGCGCGGGGTCGAGCGCGGAGAGGTGTCCGCCGACAACCCGGCCCTGGAGTACATCCCGGCCCAGATGTTCGGCATCGTGCGGGTCCGCCCGATCCTGGGCGACGGGTACGCCGACCCCGACTACCTGGTCTGCTTCGTCGAGGCCGCCGTGCTGCCGGCCCTGGGCCTGACCTGAGACGCAGGCCGCCGTCCACGGGATGACTGGACGGTGGCCTGGCCGCGCCGCACCGTGGGGACGGGGGCGGCGCGCACCCCCCGGCCGGGTGGGGCTCCTCCTTGAGCGGAGGGGAGCCCCGCCCGGCCGACCGCTGTCCGGGGCCGGGGGCCGGGGTCAGACGTTGTGGCCGTCCCCGCCGCCGGTGGACACCTTGATGCCCTTGGTGATGTCGTCGATGACGGACTCCTTCTGGCCGACGTCGACGCCGAAGCGGACCACGACGATCTCCGAGGGGTTGGCGGGCGACGGGAAGGCGAGCGACTCGACGTAGCCGTCGGCGCCCTTGCTGGTGACCGCCTTCCAGCGGACCAGATAGCCCTTCTGCCCGGCCACGGTCACGGCCTTGGACTCGAGCACGTCGTGCGAGGTGATGGAGCCGTAGGTCGTGCCGCCGTAGGACTCCTTGGCGTTCGCCGCGATGTCGGCCTTCGCCACCGCCTCGGCCGTGCTGCCGGCCGTCTTGAGCACGGAGGCCGGCGCCGAGTACGCACCGCCCTTCGTGCAGGTCTGGGAGGTGTCGCCCGGGCACTTGTAGGACGCGTCGGAGGTGACCGAGGCGCCCACCTGGATCTGCTGCCCGTACCAGCCGTCCGGAATGGGCAGACTGATCCCGCTGACCGGGTCGGCCACCGAACCACTGGTGATCTTCGGCGCCTCCGACTGCCCGGGCGCGGGCGACTGACCGCCGTCACCGCCACCCGAACCACCCGAGCCACCGGAGCCGCCCGAACCTCCGGAGCCGCCGCCGTTGCCGCCGAACGGGCCGCCCTGACCGCCGAATCCGCCCTGACCGCCCGAACCCTGCTGGGAGCCGGCGTTGCCGTTCGAGCCGCCGTTGTCGGTCAGCGCCCACACACCCACCCCGATGCCGGCGAGCACCGCCGCGGCCACGGCGACGGCTATGCCCGTGCGCAGACCACGCTTCGGGGCGGCCGGCGGGTGCGCGGGGTACGCCGGATAGGCGGGATACGCCGCGTACGCCGGATCCGCCCCGGCCGTCGGCGACTGCGCCGGGGGACCCCATACGGCGGCCGAGCCCACGGGTCGGGTCCGGTCCGTCCATGCCTTGCCGTCCCACCAGCGCTCGGCGGCGGGACCCTCACTCGTCTGCCCCGGATCGGGATACCACCCGGGAGGAGTCACCTGCGTCATGCCCCCACCGTATGAGGCGTCGGTGAAAGCGGGATGAGAGGATCCGGCCTTCGCCCCGCCGTCTCCTCGCGAGGCCTCCCGGCGGCAGGTCACAGCCCTGGCGCGTCGACCCGTCGCGACCGGTTCACCCGTCACGGGAACTGGTGGCCCGACCGTGCTCCGCCGGACCATGGCGACGGCTACGCTCGACCTCGGTACGTCGTTCGGGCGACTTGGGGAGGTAGCGGGATGACGGAGGCACGGCCCGGAGAGGCCGCCTCGGCCTCCCTGTGGGAGCGCGAAGAGGAGATCGCCGCCGTCGAACGGGCGGTGGACACCCTGTGCGCCGACCGTTCCTCCCCGGGCGGCCTGCTGGTGATCCGGGGCGAGGCGGGCCTGGGCAAGACCAGGCTGCTGGCCGAGACCCGGCGCATCGCCGAACAGCGCGGCTGCGCCGTCTGGTCGGCCCGCGGCGCCGAGACCCTCAGGTCCGTCCCCTTCAACGTGGTGCGCCAGCTGTTACAGCCCGCGCTGATCTCGCTGATGCCCGAGGAGGCCCGCGAGTACCTCGGCGACTGGTACGACGTCGCGGGCCCCGCCCTCGGCATCACCGAACCGGGGGAGCGCCAGGCCGACCCGCAGGGCGTCTACGACGGCCTGGTCACCGCCGTCCGCCGACTGGCCCGGCGCGACTGGCCGTTGGTGCTGCTGATCGACGACGCGCACTGGGCCGACCAGGAGACCCTGCGCTGGCTCGCCGCGTTCGCCGAGCGCCTGGAGGACCTGTCGGTGCTGGTCGTCGTCGCCCGCCGGCCGGCCGACGTCAGCGGTGAGAGCGCCCGCCACCTGGAGGCCGTCGCCGCCGCGGCCGGCCCCGCCGCCGTACTGAACGCCCTCACCCCGGAGGCCACCGCGGGCCTCACCCGCGCCACCCTCGGCGCGCACGCCGACGCCCCGTTCTGCCGCGAGGTGTGGGCCGTCACCGGCGGCAACCCGTACGAGACCGTCGAACTCCTCGCCAAGGTCCGCGACAGCGAGCTGGAGCCGACCGAGACCGGCGCCGCCGAACTGCGGGCGCTCAACCGCTCGGCCCGCGGCGGCGGCCTCGTCGCCCGCCTGGAGGAACTGGGCATCGACGCCACCCGGTTCGCCTGGGCGGCCGCCATCCTCGGCACCGGCATCACCGTCGACCTGGTCGCCCGGCTCGCCACCATGAACCGCGACGACGCCGCGCGCTGCGCCCAACTGCTCCAGGGCGCCCGCATCCTCACCGCGCCCGACCCCGCCGGCACCCAAGGGGACGCCGGGGAGCTGGAGTTCGTCCACCCGCTGATCGCCTCCGCCGTCTACAACTCCATCCCGGACGCCCTGCGCACCGCCATGCACGGCATCGCCGCCCAGGTCATCACGGACTCCGGGCTCGGCGCCGCCATGGCCTCCCGGCATCTGCTGCGGGTCCACCCGGACGACGACGAGGAACTCGTCGCGCAACTGCGCGAGGCCGCCCGCGAGCACCTCGCCGTCGGCGCCCCCGACGCGGCCCGCCACTGCCTGGAACGCGCCCTGCTGGAACCGCCCACCCCGGACGTCCACGCGCACGTCCTGTACGAACTCGGCTGCGCCACCCTCCTCACGGCGCCGCCCGCCACCACCATCGACCACCTCCGCAACGCGCTCGCCATACCCGGACTCCAGGGCGCCGAGCGGGTGGACGCCGTCTTCCGGCTCTCCCAGGCGCTCATGCACAACGACCAGTTGGAGGAGGCCGTGCGCACCGCCGAGGCGGAGGCCGCCCGGCACGAGGAGGGGCCCGCCAAACGGCGGCTGCAGGCCGTGCACTTCATGTGGGAGGCCATCTACGTCGGCGAGGCCATCTCCCCGGACCGCTCCGAGCGCCTGGCGGCGCTCGCCGGCAGCTGCGCCGGCCGCGACAACTCCGAGCGCGCCCTGCTGATGCTGCGCGGTTTCGACGCCCTGATCCAGGGTCAGAGCGCCGAGGAGGTCGTCGAGTTCTGCGACCGCTCCCTGGTCAACGGCCGGCTCGCGCCCGGGCTCGGCTGGACCGACACCGAGTGGGGCTTCGAACTGCTGCTGATGCTCGGCAACTGCTACGCCTTCACCGACCGTCTCGACCGCGCCGACAGCCTCTACAACGAGGCCCTGCACGCGTATGAGTCGGCCGGCTGGAGCGGCGGCCACCTCGCCCTGGCACACGCCTGCGTGGGCCTCGGCCACCGGCGGCGCGGCCGCCTGCGGGAGGCGGAGGCATCCCTGCGCGAGTCGCTTCGGCTCGCCGAACGGGTCGGCCGCGGACTGCCGTTGTACTGGAACGCCACCTGCAACCTCGTCGACACCCTGCTCGCCCGCGGACACGTCGAGCAGGCGTGGGAGATCGCCGAGCAGTACGGGTTCGCGCCGCCGTACCCGTCCACGATCGCCATGCCGGACTCACGGTCCGTGCGGGGCCGTCTGCTGCTCGCCGTCGGCCAGACCGAGGACGGCATCGCCGAACTGGAGGCGGCGGAGAAGGCCGCGGCCGCCCGGGGCCGGCACAACCCGGTCATCGTGCCCTGGGCGCTGGACCTGGCGCGCGCCCTCGCCACGAGGGACCCGGAGCGGGCCGCCCGGATTGCCGCGGACGCGAGGTGGCAGGCCGAGCGGTTCGGCACGGACACGGCGATCGGCGAGGCCCTCCGGTGTGCCGCGGCACTGGAGAGCGGACAGCGCGCGGTCCGGCTGGCCGCCCGGGCCGTGGCCTACCTGGAGGCATCCCCGTGCCAGTACGAGCACGCGGCGGCACGGATCGAGTACGGCATCGCCGCGCGGCAGGACGCCGACCTCGAACGGGGTCTGGCGCTGGCCCGTTCGTGCGGGGCGGACGGCCTGGTGGCGCAGGCGCGTCAGGCGCTGGAGCCGGGGCACGCGGTCCGGTAGGTCACAGCGCCAGCAGCTGGTCCGTGACCGCCGACAGACGTTTGTGCACCTCGCGGTCGTACGTCGACTCGTGCGCCCGCGACGGGGTGGTGCCGTCGAAGTAGCCGCCCGTGCCCCGGTCCTCGGTGGCCAGGGACAGGACGCCCGGGGCGCCGTCGGCGACCGTGTTCCAGGGGGCGATCCCGCCCTCGCGGACCATGGCCGTGTCCATGAAGGTCGCCGGGTGCAGCACGTTCACCGCGACTCCGGAGCCCGCCAGCTCCTCGGCCAGGGCGAAGGTGTGCGCGGCCAGGGCGAACTTGGCGCGGCAGTACGCGGCGAAGCCGGCGTAGCCGCGCCGGAACTCGATGTCGTCGAAGTCGACCGGTTCCTGGCCCACCGAGCCGACGTTGACGATCCGCGCGGGGGTGTTCGCGCGCAGCACCGGCAGCAGGGCCCGGGTGAGGACGACGGGCGCCAAGTAGTTGACCGCCAGCCGCAGTTCGTGCCCGTCGACGCTCAGCTCGCGGCCCGTGCCGGGGGCGCCCGCGCCCACGCCCGCGTTGTTGATCAGGACGTCCAGGTCGGGGTGCGCGTCGGCCACGTGCGCCCCCAGCTCGCGGACCTGCGCGAGCGAGGCGAGGTCGGCGACGAAGCCCTCGGCGTCTCCCTCCGTGCGCAGCTCCTCCACCAGCCGCTCCGTACGCTCCGGATCGCGGCCGTGCGCGAGGACGACATGGCCCGAGCGGACCAGCTCGAAGGCGACGTACCGGCCGAGGCCGGAGGTGGCGCCGGTGATGAGAATCGTGGACATGCCCCCACCGTAGGCACGCGGCGGGGGCATGTGCGAGGTGCTGCTGGAGCTACGACCAGCAGGGTCACCCTCGGTCCTCGTCCTCCTCGGCCAGCACCCGCTGGGCCGTCGCGAACGCGGAGTTCGCCGCGGGCACCCCGCAGTACACCGCCGTCTGCAGCAGCACCGCGCCGATCTCCTCAGGCGTGAGCCCGTTGCGCCGGGCCGCCCTGACATGCATGGCGAGCTCGTCGTAGTGGCCGTGCGCGACCAGCGCGGTCAGCGTGATCATGCTGCGCTCGCGGCGCGAGAGGGTGGGATCGGTCCAGATCTCGCCCCAGGCGTAGCGGGAGATGAAGTCCTGGAAGCGGGCGGTGAAGGGCGTCTGGCGGGCCTGAGCCCGGTCCACGTGCGCGTCCCCGAGCACCTGGCGCCGTACCTCCATGCCACGCCTGGCGCCCCCGTCGAGGTGGGCCCGCAGCGCCGTCAGCACGGCCCGGGGGCACTGGGCGGGGGCGAGATGCCCGGCGCCCGGCAGTTCGACGAGGGTGGAGCCGGACACGGCGTCCGCGATCTCCCGCAGATGCGGCGGCGGGGTCGCCCGGTCCTCACGCCCGGCGATCAGCAGGGTGGGCACGGAGATGTCGGCGAGCCGTTCGCGCAGGTCGAAGGCGGCCAGCGCGTCACAGCAGGCCGCGTACGCCCCGGGGTCGGCGGCCCCCTGGTCCCGCACGAGTTCGGGAACGGTGAAACCGGGCGTGAACCAGCGCGCCGGAGCGCTCTCCACGAGCCACTCCAGTCCCTCCCGCCGTACCCGCTCGGCCCGCTCCTCCCACGGCCCCGCGCCGTTGAAGTGGGCGGAGGAGCAGATCACCGCCAGCGACGACAGCCGCTGCGGATGGTGCACGGCGAGATGCAGACCAACGGCCCCGCCCAGCGACACACCGGCGTAGGCGAACCGTTCGAGGCCGAGCGAGTCGGCGAGCGCGAGCACCAGGTCGGCGAGGTCACCGACGGTGGCGCCGGGACCGATCAGCCCGGGCGCGGAACCGCCGTGCCCGGGCAGGTCCCAGCGCACCACCCGGTGGGTGACGGACAGCTCGGGCGCCACCTTGTCCCACAGGGCGTACGACGTCCCGAGCGAAGGGCCGAGCAGCAGCGCGGGCGCGGAAGGGGCGCCCTCCGTGCGGTGATTGAGGAGTTTCTCGGTCAACGTCGCTCCAGGGCACGGTCGGTGAGGTCTCCGGCGGAGCCGGTGTAGCGGGCGGGGTCGGTGGACCCGGTGAGGTCGGTGTCCTTCAACTCGGGCACCTCGGCGAGGACTTCGCCCAGGGAACGACCCTCCGCGTAGGTGCGACGGGCGGCTTCCGTCAGCACGGACTTGGCGCGGGCGCGGCCCAGCACCGGCGCCAGCTCGGCGGACAGCCGCTCCGAGACGATCAACCCGTGGGTGAGGCCGAGGTGTTCACGCATCGCGTCGGCGTTCACCCGCAGCCCCTCGGCCAGTTCGGCGGCGTCCCGGGCGGCCCCGCCGACCAGCCGCAGCAGATCGCGCAGCGGCTCCCACTCGGCGTGCCAGGCACCGGCGGGCCGCTCGTCCTCTGCGGCCATCGAACCGTAGAGCGTGGCCGCGAGCAGGGGCGCCCGTCGCGCGGCGGCCGCGATCAGCGTGGAGCGCACCGGGTTGGCCTTGTGCGGCATGGCCGACGAGCCGCCGCCGCTGCCCTCCGCGACCTCGGCGATCTCGGTGCGGCCGAGGACGAGCACATCGGCCGCGATCTTGCCCAGCGCCCCGGCCGTGAAGGCCAGACAGCCGGCCAGGTCGGCGATCGGGGTGCGCAGGGTGTGCCAGGGCAGCAGGGGCTCCCGCAGGCCGAGTTCGCGGGCGAAGGCTGCCGTCAGCGCCCGGGTGTCCTCGGTGCCGTAGGCGGTGAAGGCGGCCAGGGTCCCGGCCGCGCCGCCGAGTTGGGCGGGCAGGCCGTCCCGTACCGTCCGGACGCGGTCCCGTGCGTCGAGCACCAGTGACCGCCAGCCGGCCGCCTTCAGCCCGAACGTCGTCGGTACGGCGTGCTGGGTGAGCGTGCGTCCCGGCAGCGCGGTGTCGCGGTGCTCGGCCGCGAGCCGGGCCAGGGCTTCCTCGGTGCGGGCGAGGTCGGCGAGCACGAAGTCCAGGGTGCGCACGGCGACCAGCATCAACGCCGTGTCCATGATGTCCTGGCTGGTCGCGCCCCGGTGGACATGGGGGCCGTGCTCCTCGCCCACGGCCTTCGTCAGGTCGGCGACCAGCGGAATGACCGGGTTGCCGCCGGAGCGGGCGCGCCCGGCGAGGGAGCGCAGGTCGAAGCGGCCGGCGTCGGCCGCCTCGGTCACCGCCGCCGACGCCTCGTACGGGGCGAGATCCAACGCGGCCTGGGCGCGGGTGAGGGCGGCCTCCGCGTCGAGGAGGGCCTGCAGAAAGGCCGTGTCGGAGGTCGCGGAGGCGGCCGGGGAGCCCGCCCAGCCGGGGGCGAGCAGGCCCGCGTCGTCGGGATCGGCAGAGGTCACGTGAACTCCAGGAAGACCGTCTCGCCTTCGCCCTGAAGGCGGATGTCGAAACGGTAGGTCCCGTGGCCCTCGTCCCGCGCGATCAGCGTGTCGCGTCGCGCACGGTCCAGCCGGGCCAGCAGCGGGTCGGCGGCCAGCGCCGTCTCGTCGCCCGGCAGGTAGATCCGGGTGAACAGGTGCACCAGCAGTCCGCGCGCGAACACGCACACGCTGAGGTACGGGGCGCTGCGCCCACGGGCGCCCGGCCGCAGGGTGCGTGCGTACCAGTGGCCGTTCGCGTCGGTCTGGACGCGCCCCCACCCGGTGAACTCCACGCCGTTGCGGCCCAGATAGCCGCCGGTCGCGGGGTCGCGGCGGATCGAGCCGTCGGTGGTCGGCACGTTGCCGTCGGGGTCCGCGCCCCACAGCTCCACGAAGGCGTCGGGCAGCGGTTCGCCCTCCCCGTCCAGGACGTACCCGTGGACGGTGACGGTGTCCGGGTGCCCGACGGGGGCGATCTCCTCGCCGCCGCGGAAGGGCAGCGCGTATCCGTAGAAGGGGCCCACGGTGTGCGAGGGGGTGGGCAGCACGCTCTCCGGCTTGCTGGTGTCGATCTTCGTCATGGCAGGTCAGCGCCCTTCCTCGAGCCAGGTGGCGTTCGGCCCGTCCAGCACGATGTCCCAGTGGTAGCCCATCGAGAACTCCGGCACGGACAGGTCGTGGTCGTAGGTGGCGACCAGCCGCTGGCGCGCCGCGTCGTCCGTCACCGACTGGATGATCGGGTCGTACGGGAAGAGCGGGTCGGCCGGGAAGTACATCTGCGTCACCAGCCGCTGGGTGAACGCCGTGCCGAACATGGAGAAGTGGATGTGGGCCGGCCGCCAGGCGTTGAGGTGGTTGCGCCAGGGGTAGGGGCCGGGCTGGATGGTGGTGAAGTGGTAGCGGCCCTCGGCGTCCGTGATCGTACGGCCGACACCGGTGAAGTTCGGGTCCAGCGGGGCGTCGTGCTGCTCGCGCTGATGGGCGTAGCGGCCGGCCGAGTTGGCCTGCCAGATCTCGATGAGCTGGCCGCGCACGGGCTTCCCGGCCCGGTCCAGCAGGCGGCCCGAGACGGTGATGCGCTCGCCGACCGGCTCACCCGTGTGCTGCCGGGTGAGGTCGTTGTCGATGGCGCCGAGGTCCCGCTCGCCGAAGGCGGGGGAGTGCAGCTCCACCAGCTCCGGGTCCTTGCTGACGTCGATGGCGACCAGCGGCTGCTTGGGGTGGCGCAGCAGCGAGGAGCGGTACGGCGCGTAGTCGCGCCGCGGATGGTGCTCGACGGGGGCGCCGTCGGCGACCCGCTTCTCGTACGCGGCGTGCTCGGCCGCGATCTCCTGGTCGATGTCGTGCTGGGTGAGAGTCATGGCGGATTCCCCGGTAATTAATCAGGGCACTGAGTATTCTGGTGAAGTTTCCTTCACGCTGCCACCCGAGCCGTCCGGCGTCAAGACCTCGCAGAAGGACAAGGTCAAACAGGGGAGCACAGGCTGAAGACAGAGGAATGGCCGCCAGGTATCGTTCAGTGCACCAACGAATTCGACGGGGGGAGCGCACATGGCAGCGGTGGACCTCGCCACCCACCCCGGGCATCTCGCCCGGCGCCTGCAGCAGGCCCACTACCTGCTGTGGAACACGATGGTCTCGGAGGAGATCACCTCGCCCCAGTTCGCGGTCCTCAACGCGCTCGTCGCCGAGCCGGGCCTGGACCAGCGCACGGTGGGGGAGCGGGTGGGACTCGACCGGTCCACGATCGCCGAGGTGATCAGCCGGCTCGGCAGGCGCGGCCTGCTCGACAAGGTGCGCGACCCGCGGGACGGCCGCCGGTTCCTGCTGCGTCTGACGGAGGACGGGGTGCGCACCCACCGCAAGCTGACCGTGCGCACCGCCCGGATGAACCAGGTCTTCCTCGCCCCGCTGTCGGCCGCCGAGCAGACGGTGTTCTTCGAGCTGATCCAGCGGGTCGCGGACGCGGCCGAGGGGCTCCGCAACCCCGCGGAGCCCCTGGCGGCGCAGGGCTGAGCGCATGGCGGCGATCAGGATGCCGATCAGGACGCCTTCGCGAAGACGACCCAGACCTGGCCCTTGGCGAAGTCGACCGGCTTGCCGTCGTTCGTCGTGAAGTCCGTGCCGTCCGTGGCCTTGGCGCGCTTCCAGTCGACGTCGTAGGCCCTGCCGTCGCGCAGCACCTTCGCCCGGCCCGAGCCGACCGTGTCGGTGAAGGGCGTGTTGTTGCCGAGGAAGTCGTGGAAGCGGGACTTGCGCATCGTCACGTACTGCACGACGACCGTCGCCGGGGCCACCGGCTGCCCGTCGGTCGTCCTGCTGGGCGTGCCGTCCATCGCGACCAGCCAGCCGTGGCGGCCGGCGGACCAGGTGAAGGTGAAGCGGGCGGCGGGATAGCGCACGGTGAGCGAGGTGTCCGGTCGTCCGCCGTCGGGTGCGGGGCCGTAGCGGAAGCCGTTCGTCAGCGCGCCGGGGCCGGGAGCGGTGCGCATCAGACGGGCCGGGCGCAGATAGAGGTTGTGCGGTGCGGCCCGGTCGCTGCCGCGGAAGTAGGCGTCGGACGCCTTCTCCGGCGGCTCGGCCTTCAGCGGGGCCTTGGCGATCAGCGGCAGCAGCTTGTGCTGCGCCCCGGAGAAGGCGAGCGTCGGATGGTCGTACTGGCGCAGCAGTTCCAGATCGGACTCGCGGGCGCTGCGCACCGGGCCGACGACCTTGGGCAGGGTGCTCGCGTACACCGCCATCAGGCGGCTGAGTCCCCCCTCGACCTGCTCGACGTAGACGACGTCGGCCTGTCGCAGCCCGGTGTGGGGACGGGCGTCGGGGGCGTTGTCGATCTTGACGGCGAGGACGTGGCCGTGGCTGGTGGCGCTCTTGCTCGGGCTCGGGGAGGTCGGGGTGGGGCTCGGTGGCTCGGTGCGACCGCGACTGTCGTCCGAGGTGTGCGACTGCGTGCAGCCCGCCGCGAGCGCGGCGGTTGCCGTGGCGGCCAGCAGGGCCACTGTCATCGAGGCGTGTCGTCTGCGCGCCCGCTGTTGCGATCTGCCCACTGTGGCCCCACATCCCGTGTCAGTGATTGTGCGTTTATAGGTTCATTGGTGGCCATACCCGCTCGGTTCTGGTTGCGCGCGTTTGAATACCCCGAATGATTCCGAACGACCCCGATGGGCGTACAGGGCGGCGCTTCGCCGAGGAGGGGCCGGGTACTCGGGCCGTCCATGCCACCGGACACCCCGACGCGACGGAGGGAGCCCCACGCGATGAAGGCTGTGACCTGGCAGGGCAAACGTGACGTACGGGTCGAGGACGTGCCCGATCCGAAGATCCAGGAGCCGACCGACGCGATCATCCGCATCACGTCCTCCGGTCTGTGCGGCTCCGATCTGCATCTGTACGAGGTGCTCACCCCGTTCATGACACCGGGCGACATCCTCGGACACGAACCGATGGGCATCGTCGAGGAGGTCGGACCCGGGGTGCCGGACCTGGCCGCGGGCGACCGGGTGGTGGTGCCGTTCCAGATCGCCTGCGGCAACTGCTGGATGTGCCTGACCGGGCTGCCCACCCAGTGCGAGACCACCCAGGTCACCAGCGAGGGCATGGGTGCCGCGCTGTTCGGCTACACCCGGCTCTACGGCGCCGTCCCGGGCGCCCAGGCCGAGTACCTGCGGGTCCCGCAGGCCCAGTTCGGGCCGATCAAGGTCCCCGAGGGGCCGCCCGACGACCGCTTCGTCTACCTCTCCGACGTGCTGCCCACCGCCTGGCAGGCGGTCGAGTACGCGAGCATCCCCGACGGCGGCAGCGTCGCCGTGCTCGGCCTCGGACCGATCGGCGACATGGCCTGCCGGGTGGCCCGGGTACGCGGCGCAGGGCGGGTCTTCGGCGTCGACCTGGTCAGCGAGCGACTGCGCAGGGCGCGCGCCAGGGGCGTGGAGACGTACGACCTGAGGCACTTCGACAACGAGAAGGAACTGGTCGAGGCGATCCGCGCCGAGACCGACGGCCGCGGCCCCGACGCCGTGATCGACGCCGTCGGCACCGAGGCCCACGGCAGCGCGGCCGCCCGCCTCGCCCAGCAGGCCTCGGCGATGCTGCCGCGCAGGATCAGCGGACCGTTCGCCGAACGCTTCAGCGTCGACCGGCTCGCCGCCCTCCACACCGCGATCGAGCTGGTCCGCCGCGGCGGCACCATCTCCCTGACCGGCGTCTACGGCGGGACGGCCGATCCGATGCCGATGCTCACCCTCTTCGACAAGCAGATCCAGATGCGCATGGGGCAGGCCAACGTGCGCCGCTGGAGCGACGAGATCATGCCGTATCTGACGGACGAGGACGAGCTCGGCGTCGACGAGTTCGCCACCCACCGGGTGCCGCTCTCGGACGCCCCGCACGCGTACGAGATGTTCCAGAAGAAGCAGGACGGCGCCGTCAAGGTGCTGATGACGCCGTGACCCACCAAGGGGAGCGGACTCAGCCGGGGGAGCCGAGGATCTCGTCCAGGTCATAGCGCACCGGCTCCTGAAGCTGCGCGTAGGTGCAGCTCTCCGGCGTACGGTCCGGCCGCCAGCGGCGGAACCGGGCCGTGTGCCGGAAGCGCGCCCCGTTCTCCATGTGGTCGTACACCACCTCGGCCACCCGCTCCGGCCGCAGCGGCACCCACGACAGGTCCTTCTTGCCCGACCAGCGGCTCGGCGCCCCCGGCAGCCGGGCCGTCTCGTGCGCCGCCTCGTCCGACCAGGCCGCCCACGGGTGCCCCGCCACGTCGTCCATCCGCAGCGGCTCCAGCTCCTCGACCAGTTCGGCGCGCCGCTTCATGGCGAACGCGGCCGACACGCCCACGTGCTGCAGCCGGCCCCCGTCGTCGTACAGCCCGAGCAGCAGTGAGCCGACGACCGGGCCGCTCTTGTGGAAGCGGTAGCCCGCGACGACGACGTCCGCGGTGCGCTCGTGCTTGATCTTGAACATCACCCGCTCGTCCTGGCGGTAGCGCAGGGTGAGCGGCTTGGCGATGACCCCGTCGAGGCCGGCCCCCTCGTACTCCTCGAACCAGCCCCGCGCCACCTCGATGTCGGTCGTCGCGGGCGCGAGATGGACCGGCGCGGTGACCCCCGCCAGCGCCCGGGTCAGCAGCGCCCGCCGTTCGGTCAGCTCCACACCCGTCAGCGCCTCGTCCGCCAGCGCCAGCAGGTCGAAGGCGACGAAGGAGGCCGGGGTCTTCTCGGCGAGCATCCGCACCCGGGAGTCGGCCGGGTGGATGCGCTCGGTCAGCGCGTCGAAGTCGAGCCGCCCCTCCCGGGCGATCACGATCTCCCCGTCCAGCACGCACCGCTCGGGCACCCGCTCCCTCAGCGCCGCCACCAGTTCCGGAAAGTACCTGGTCAAAGGCTTTCCGGTACGGCTGCCGAGCTCGACCTCGTCGCCGTCGCGGAACACGATCGCGCGGAACCCGTCCCACTTGGCCTCGTACTGCATGCCCGGCGGGATCTTCGCCACCGACTTGGCGAGCATCGGCTTCACGGGCGGCATCACCGGCAGATCCATGATTCCGATTCTGCGCGCATACGGCGGCTCTCGCCCGGTGTGCGCGGTGTGCGCGGTGCGCCTACCGTGGCCGCATGGGCGAAGCGGTGGAACTTCAGGCGGGCGGCCGCACGGTCCGGCTGTCCAGCCCCGACAAGATCTTCTTCCCCGAGCGCGGTTTCACCAAGCTGGACCTCGCCCGGTACTACGTCGCCGTCGGCCCCGGCATCCTGCGCGCCCTGCGCGACCGGCCCACCACTCTGGAGCGCTATCCCGAGGGCGTGACCGGCGAGTCCTTCTTCCAGAAGCGGGCGCCGAAGAACATGCCCGACTGGATCCCGACCGCCCACATCACCTTCCCCAGCGGCCGCAGCGCCGACGAGATGTGCCCCACCGAGGAGGCCGCCGTGCTGTGGGCCGCCCAGTTCGGCACGCTCACCTTCCATCCCTGGCCGGTTCGCCGCGACGACGTCGACCGCCCCGACGAACTGCGCATCGACCTCGACCCGCAGCCCGGCACCGACTACGACGACGCCGTCCGCGCCGCCCACGAACTGCGCGCCGTCCTCGACGAGTTCGGCGGGCTGAAGGGCTTCCCCAAGACCTCCGGCGGACGCGGACTGCACGTCTTCGTGCCGATCGAGCCGCGCTGGACCTTCACCCAGGTACGCCGTGCCGCCATCGCCGTGGGCCGGGAGATGGAACGCCGGATGCCGGACCACGTGACGATCAAGTGGTGGAAGGAGGAGCGGGGCGAGAAGATCTTCATCGACTACAACCAGACCGCCCGCGACCGCACCATCGCCTCCGCCTACTCCGTACGGCCCCGCCCGCACGCCCCCGTGTCGGCGCCCCTGCGCTGGGACGAGGTCGGCATCGCGCATCCGCGGGACTTCGACATCGCGACCATGCCCGCGCGCTTCGCCGAACTCGGCGACGTGCACGCCGACATGGACGACCACCGCTACTCCCTGGAGGCGCTGCTGGAACTGGCGCGCCGGGACGAGCACGAGCACGGGCTCGGCGATCTGCCGTACCCGCCCGAGTACCCCAAGATGCCGGGCGAGCCCAAGCGGGTACAGCCGAGCCGGGCGAGGAAGGACGGGCCCGCGGGTGCCTGAGGCGTTCTTGCGCGGCCCCGTTGACCGATCATGGACGGGTGACGCTTCTCCTGACCCACGGTGACCTGCGGGCCCTCCTGGACGTCGAGGACTGTCTCGACGCGCTGCGGGAGGGTTTCCGTACGGCGGACGCCGTGCCGGTGGCCGGTCTGCGGGTGCGGACCGATCTGCCGTTCCCGGGGACGGCCACCGCCCTGCTTCCCGGTCTGCTGCCCGGCGTCGAGGCGTACACGGTGAAGGTCAACGCCAAGTTCCCCGGCGCGCGGCCCGCCCTGCGGGGGGTGATCTGCCTGCACAGCGGCGCGGACGGTGAACTGCTCGCCCTGCTGGACTCCGCCACGGTGACGGCCTGGCGCACCGGGCTGGCGGCGGCCCTGGGGACGCATCTCCTCGCCGGGCGCGGCGAGGTGACGGGGGTGGTCGGAGCGGGCGCGCAGGCCGAGTTGGTGCTGCGGGGGCTGGTGGCGCTGCGGGGCCCGGGCGCCCTGGTCGTCCATGACACGGACGGCGGGCGGGCGGAGGAGTTCGCCGCGCGGCACGGTGGACGGGTGCTGGGGTCGACTGCGGACGTCGCCGCTGCCGCCGATGTGGTGGTGTTGGCGACGTGGTCGCGGGAGCCGTTGCTCGGGCTGGCCGAGACGAGGGCCGGGCAGCACTTCACGAGCCTGGGCGTGGACGAGCCGGGCAAGCGGGAGCTGGCGGCGGAACTCCTTCAAGCGGCGCTGCTCGTCGTCGACGACTGTGAACTGGCGGCGCAGACGGGCGTGTTGGCGTCCTCCGGCCTCCCTGCCACGGCTGTCGCGGCGACACTGGGCGAGGTGATTCGCGGAGAGCACCCCGGCCGGGGAAGCGTCGAGCAGCGGACCGTGTACGCGCCGGTGGGTCTGCCCTGGCAGGACCTGGCGCTGGCGTGGACGGCGTACCGGCGGGCCGAGCGGGAGGG
>NZ_WVUG01000660.1 GCF_017614965.1 Streptomyces griseorubiginosus
CTTCTCCTTCGCCCGCCTCCTCGGCTCCCCCCGCATCGCCCTGCAGCGCAGGCTGCTCCTCCTGCCGGGGGCCGAATCCCAGGACTACGCCGAGCAGATCGACGACATCCTCGCCCTGCTGGAGGGCAGCTACCGCTCCCCGGAGGGCGTCGAGGCGCATGTCGTGCCGGGGGAGGGGGCCGAGGTCGAACTGTGGATCCTCGGCAGCAGCGGCGGCGAGAGCGCCCGGGTCGCGGGCGCGCGGGGCCTGCGGTTCGCGGCCAACTACCACGTCAGCCCGGCCACGGTCCTCGACGCGGTGGAAGGCTACCGCTCCGCCTTCCAGCCCTCCGACGTCCTGGACAAGCCCTATGTCAGCGTCTCCGCCGACGTCGTGGTCGCCGGGGACGACGCCACCGCCCGCGAACTCGCCACCGGCTACGGCCTGTGGGTGCGCAGCATCCGCACGGCCGAGGGCGCCATTCCCTTCCCCACGCCGGAGGAGGCCCGGGCCCACGACTGGAGCGACGAGGACCGGGAGCTGGTGCGGGACCGGATCGACACGCAGTTCGTCGGCTCCCCCGGCCGGGTCGCCGACCGGCTGGAACAGCTCCAGGAGGCCACCGGCGCCGACGAGTTGCTCATCACCACGATCACCCACGACCACGCGGACCGGGTGCGGTCCTACGAACTCCTGGCGCGGGAGTGGCGCCGACGGTGACGGTCAGCAGCCGGTGCCGGTCGGGACGAACTCCACGCGCGTGTGGTCGTCCGCGGCCAGCACCTGAGAGTAGGTCTGCCGGTCCACCTCGTACCAGACGTCGTCCTGGGTCCCGACGCCGTTGACGTCGTCCAGGCTCACGCACCACCGCTCCCGGCGGACGACCCGCCGGTACCTCTCCGTGCCCTTCTGGACCTTCGTGCAGCTCTGGTAGTGCTCGGTGGTGTACCAGACGCGGGTCGTCCGGTGGGTGCCGCTGCCCGACCGTGAGGTGTGCCGGACCCGCCGGGTGGCGGGCCGGCACGTCCGGACGAGATGGGGGCGGGTGGCGTAGGCGGTCTTCCGCGAGACATGGCGGACGGTGTCCTTGAGTCCCCGGACGCCGTCCGGGCTCGCCTGGGCCGTCTTGGCGGTGCCGCTCCGCCCGGCGTCGCTCCGCCCGGAGT
>NZ_WVUG01000661.1 GCF_017614965.1 Streptomyces griseorubiginosus
CGACAAGGGGGTGGGCGTAGCCGGGGACGCCGAAGCCGGTGCGGACGCCGGTGCTCGTGGTGCCTGCTGTGGTGCTGGTCAGATGCGGCATGCGGCCTCCATCCAGATGTCGGCGAGGGACTCTTCGAGGTTGATCCGGGGCCGCCAGCCGAGCCGGTCGCGCGCGGTGCGCACATCGGCCTGCTGCCAGCTGCCGCAGCCGTCGGGGTACGGGTACGCCACCGGGGCCGCGTGGTCGGAGTCCGCGCGCGGGTGGCCGATGGCGGCGCGCAGCGGTCCGGGCGGGCCGTCGAGCTCGTGGAGTGCGCCGCCGTATCCGGCCACGCGGGCGAGGGTGGCGGCGGCGTCGCGCAGACGCACCGCGCGGCCCGAGCCGATGTTGATGACGCCCTGTGCGGCGGAGAGGCTCGCGGCGTGGACCGCGCGGGCCACGTCACGTACGTCGACGAAGTCGCGCTGTGCGCCGAGGCCGCCGAGCTTGAGTTCGCCGTCGCCGGACTGCATGGCGCGGCGCATGGCCTCCGCGAGGCGGCCGAGCGGCGATCCGGCGGGGGTGCCGGGGCCGGCCGGGGAGAAGACGCGGAGCACGACCGCGTCCAGGCCGGAGCCGAGGACCAGTTCGGTGGCGGCGAGCTTGCTGACGCCGTACGGCCCGCCAGGGCGGGGCACGGCGTCCTCCGCGGTGGAGGAGCCGGGCTGGCTCGGGCCGTACTCCGCCCCGCAGCCGATCTGGACGAGCCGGGCGCCGCAGCCGCTGCGGCGGAGGGCCTCGCAGACCGTGGCGACGGCGACGGTGTTGTGGCGGGTGAGTTCCCGGGCGCCGCCGCGGGTGGTGCCGGCACAGTTGATGACGACGCCGGGGTGGACCGCGTCAAGGAAGCGGGTGAGGGCGCCGGGGCTGCCCGCGGCGAGGTCGAAGCGGACGTCGGCGTCGTCGCCGCGGCCGAGGGCGGTGAGCTGGACGGCCGGGTCGGCGAGCAGGCGGTCGGCGACGAAGCGGCCGAGGTAGCCGTTGGCTCCGATCAGCAGGACTCTCATCGGGCGGCTCCCGGGGCCGAGGCGTCGGGTCGGGAGATGATCATCTGGGGTTCTCCTTTGGAGGGGGCGGTGCGGG
>NZ_WVUG01000662.1 GCF_017614965.1 Streptomyces griseorubiginosus
CGGTGGGCTCGGTGGACTGGTCATGCGGCAGGCCTCCGTCGCGAGGGGCGGTCACGGTGATCGAGCGGGCGGTGCACCTTATCGATCCCGTTCATCGATCCAGTCTGTCGAATCCCGTTTGTCGATCCCGTTTGTCGATCCCGTTTGTCGATCCGTGTGAAACATTTCCCCGGTGCCACCGCATCAATGAAGTGAGAGCGGCGCCGCGGCAGGGGGAAGACGGTATGAGACAGGCACGTGCGGACGAGTACGCCGAGTTCGCGGCCGCCCGCGCCGGGCATCTGTACCGCTCCGCCTGTCTGCTAACCGCCGGGGACACGCATCTCGCCGAGGACCTGGTGCAGGAGACCCTCGGCCGGCTCTACGTCAGATGGGGACGCGTGTCCCGGGTGGGCAACCCCGCGGGGTACGCCCAGACCGTGCTCACCCGGACCTTCCTCGCCCACCAGCGGCGACGCAGCAGCACCGAGCAGGCCACCGACACGCTGCCCGAGCTGCCCGACGGCGCCCCCGACGGAGACCCCTCGCTGCGGCTGACGCTGCTGGAGGCGCTCGGCCGGCTGGCCGCCAAGGACCGGGCCGTGGTGGTCCTGCGGTACTGGGAGGACCGCTCCGTCGAGGAGACCGCCGATGTCATGAACGCCAGCTCGGCCGCCGTACGGACGCGGTGCGTGCGGGCGCTGGGGCGGCTGCGGGAGCTGCTCGGCGAGGACCTCGGCGAGTACGCGCGCCCCTGACCCACGTCACTTCAGCCCACCCACATCACGTCGACCGACCTCATTTCAACCCACCTCACTTCAACCCTCAGCGAAACGGTGGACCGCCATGCCCGTCGAACAGCACAGCGACCCCTTCGAGGACCGGCTCACCGCCGAACTGCACCAGGCGGGCGCCGCCTTCGCGACAGACCGGGCCGAACTCGTCGCCGCCGGTGTCCGCGTCGGCCGCCGGCGCCTGCTGCGGCGCCGGGCCGCCGTCGTGGGCGGCGCCGCCTCCCTCGCGCTGGTCGGGGTGGGCGGGGCGCTGCTCCTGCCGGGCGCCGGATCCCCGCCGCGGGCCACCGCCACGGTCGGTACCTCCCGGCACACCCCCGAAC
>NZ_WVUG01000663.1 GCF_017614965.1 Streptomyces griseorubiginosus
CCCCCGACACCGAGGCCTCCGCCTCCGCCCCGGTCAAGATCGACCCCAACGACCCCGACCTCAAACTCCCCGAGGGCGCCACGCTCGCCGCCCCCAAGGTCCTGGACATCAAGTCGGTCGTCGAGGACCAGTCCGGCGACGAACGCCGGGAGGACACCAACACCGAAGTGACCTTCGCGCTGCAGGCCGAGGTGCTGTTCGCCAAGGACAGCGCCAAGCTGAACGCCGACGCGAAGGCACGGATCGCCGCGATCGCCGAGGAGATCAAGAAGCAGAACGCCACGCAGGTACGCGTCTTCGGCTTCACGGACAACCTCGGCACCCACGCCCACGGCGTCGTCCTGTCCAAGCAGCGCGCCAACGCCGTTCAGGCCGTCCTTGACGACGACCTGAACGACCCGAACATCACCTTCGACGTACGCGGCTACGCCGAGCAGTACCCGATCGCCGACAACTCCACGGAGGACGGCCGCAAGAAGAACCGCCGCGTGGAGGTGACGTTCCCCCGCTCGGAGAGCTGACGCCCACGCACCAAAGCGCGCAGACCCCAACCACCCCGTTTTGGGCGCCGATTTGGGCCCCCGGACCCATCTCGGGCGCCCCGCATCCTCCCTACCCTCGGCCAATGTCGTGGACCAACAGCGGTGCAGCCGCAGGAGGTTGAGGAGGAGGGGGCATGGCGTCGGTCGGGGGAGTGGCGGAGTGGCCGGGGATGGGGCGTGAGCCCGCGGAACGTGGGGAGCCGCCGCCTTCACTGTCGGTGGCCTTCGTCCTCCTCCACGTCCTCCTCGCCTTCACCGTCCTCGGCGCCTTCGGCATCCTCCTCACCGCCGCCTCGTACGACACCCTCGACGCCGGAATCCTCGCCCGCGTCGCTTACGCCGCCGCCCCAGGCACCCTTGGCTGGTGGCTCGCCCGGCGCAGCCGACAGGGCGGCCCCTGGGTCCGGCGCGGCCTCGTCGCCGTACAGGCATGGCTGATCCTCGGCGGCCTGGCCAACCTCGCCGCCGGTTCCGGCCGGGCGGGCCTCCAGCTCTTGCTCCCCACCGTCATCCTCTGCCTCCTGCTCCAGCCGGAGAGCAGGCAGTGGTACGAC
>NZ_WVUG01000664.1 GCF_017614965.1 Streptomyces griseorubiginosus
GCCCCCTGGAGGGCACGGCCCCCACCCGTTGGGGCCTGGCGTTCACGGCCCCGGACGAGCAGGGGACACGGCGGGAGGTGGTCGCGGAGTTCACCTGGGGCCTGCTGCAGCGGGTGGCCGTCAGCGGCTGAGCGGCCGGCTCACCTGCCGGCCGCCTCCAGCACCGCCGCCACCACCTTCTCCACCGACCCCGGATGCAGGAACAGGAACAGGTTCGGCTCCACCAGCTCCAGCTCCATCACCCGCGGCTGTCCGTCGTCCCCGTCCACGAGGTCCACGCGCGCGTACAGCAGCTCCGGCGCGTCCGGTACGGCGGCCAGGGCGCGTTCGGCGACCGCGAGTTCGGCCGGGGCCGGCGTCCAGGGCTCCAGATCGGGGTGGGGCACCTTGTCGGCGTCGTAGGCGGCACCGCGTTCGAGGACGGCCCGCTTGCGGCTGGCGTGCAGCAGACGGCCGCCGAAGAACTGCAGCGCCCGCTCACCGCCGGTGTCGATGGCCCGCATGTACGGCTGGACCATCGCCGTGAACCCCTCCTCGTGCATGCGCGCGAGATGCCGTACGGCCTCCTCGCGCTGCCCGGGTGTGTACCGCGCGGCATAGCGGGCCCCCGCGCCGGAGGTGGGCTTGACGACGTATTCGTGGTCCTCGGGGAGGTCCGGGGCGTCGCCGGGGGCGAGGTAGCGGGTGGGGACGACGGGCACGCCGGCCGCCGCGAGGTCGCCGACGTACCGCTTGTCGGTGTTCCAGCGCACCACCTCGGCCGGGTTGGCGAGCCGGGTGGCCGTGCCGCACTTGTGCGCCCAGGCCACGAACTCGGCCGCGCGCCAGCTGTAGTCCCAGGTCGAGCGGATGACGACCAGGTCGTACGCGGCCCAGTCGGCCTCGGTGTCGTCCCAGCACACGGCGTCCGCCTCGGCCCCCGCCTCGCGCAGCGCGGCCAGCAGCACGGGCAGGTCGCGGTCGCGGTTGGGCTGGGGCCGGGAATCGTAGGTGGCGAGGGCGATGCGGGGCACGGGGACTCCGTTCGGGTGCGGGAGGGACCACCGCAGGCTAACCAGGACGGCCACGACCACGGCAACCGGTTTGACC
>NZ_WVUG01000665.1 GCF_017614965.1 Streptomyces griseorubiginosus
CTACGCGGGTGCGCGGCCCCGCCGCCCCGGCTACTCGGCCCCGCGCTGAGCCACAGGAAGGACTGCGGCCATGAGCACGACCACCAACGGTGCCGGTCCCAGGACGTCCGGCGCGGCGCCGCTCCCCGAGCTGGAGGGGGAGTGGGAGAACCTCTACGAGGGCGAAGGCGCCCTGCAGAACGAATACGAGAACGAGTACGAGAACGAGTACGAAAACGAGTACGAGTACGAGGGCGAGAGCGAGTTCGCGGGCGAGTTCGAAGGCGAGGAGTTCCTGTCCTCCCTCGCGGGACTGGCCGGCCGGGCGGCGCGCTCGGCACTCGGTGCCCTGAGCGGCGGGGGATCGGAGCAGGAGTATCTCTTCGAAACGGAGGGCGAGTTCGAGGAGGAGTACGAGGAAGAGGGCCTGCACCACAGGGAGTTCGAGGAGGAGTTCCTCCACGAATACGAGGAGGAGGGCGAGTTCGAGTACGAGTCCGAGGGGATGACCAATCCCCTTCGGCGAATTTACCCGGACGCCCTGATGGAGCACCTGGGACATGCCGCCGCCGAGGCGGAGTCCGAGGAGGAGGCCGAGGCGTTCATCGGCGCACTGGCGCCCATCGCCGTGGGCCTGGTGCGCCGGGCCGCGCCGGCCGTCATCCGCCACGCCCCGCAACTGGTCCGTGGCCTCGCGGGCGTGACCCGCACCCTGCGCCGCAATCCCGCGACACGGCCGCTGGTCCGGGCGCTCCCCACCATCGCCGTACGCACCGCCGGCAGCCTGGCCCGGCAGGTGGCCCGGGGCCGTCCGGTCACGGCGCGCTCGGCCGCCCGCACCCTGGCCGGCCAGACGGCGGCGGTCCTGTCCGACCCGCGCAGGCGCCGTGCGGTGCTGCGGCGAGCCCGGACCATGGACCGCCGGTACCACCAGGCCGTACGGTCGGGTGCTCCCGGAGTGGCGCCGGTCTCGGCGGCCGCCGTGCGCTCGGTGGCGGCGGTCCCGACGGGCGTGACCGGCCCCGGACCGTACGGACGGCCGAGGGTCGTCCCGGCGACGCACCGCCGCCGGTACGGGCCTCGTCGTGTGGCCGCCCCTCCCCCCGGCC
>NZ_WVUG01000666.1 GCF_017614965.1 Streptomyces griseorubiginosus
CTCGATCAGGGCGCCCTGGTCGTCGTTGGGGACGACGACGGGCTTCGTGAAGCGGACCCCGTACTCGACGACCGCGCCCGGGTCGCCGGCCCAGTCGGTGACCACCCGGATCGCCTCGGCCATCGTGCTCATGCCAGGCGTACTACCGCCCGCGACATGCCCAGCACCTTCTGGCCGGCGCTCGTCGCGGTGAGGTCCACGCGGACCGTGTTGTCGTCGAGCTTGGCGGCCACCTTGGCGCTGACCTCGATCAGGGCGCCCTGGTCGTCGTTGGGGACGACGACGGGCTTCGTGAAGCGGACCCCGTACTCGACGACCGCGCCCGGGTCGCCGGCCCAGTCGGTGACCACCCGGATCGCCTCGGCCATCGTGAACATGCCGTGCGCGATGACGTCCGGCAGGCCCACCTCCTTGGCGAACTTCTCGTTCCAGTGGATGGGGTTGAAGTCACCGGAGGCGCCCGCGTACTGGACGAGCGTGGCACGGGTCACGGGGAAGGACTGGGCCGGCAGTTCGCTGCCGACCTCTACATCGTCGTATGCGATCTTCGCCGTCATCCTGCTCTCACGCCTCCTCTGCCGCGCGCGCGACCAGCTTCGTCCAGGCGGTCACCACGTGCTCGCCCGCCTCGTCGTGGACCTCGCCCCGGATGTCGAGGATGTCGTTGCCGGCCATGGACTTGATCGCCTCGATGGTGGAGGTGACGGTGAGCCGGTCGCCGGCCCGTACCGGGCGGACGTAGGAGAACTTCTGGTCGCCGTGCACCACGCGGCTGTAGTCCAGGCCGAGTTGTGGGTCCTGGACGACCTGTCCGGCGGCCTTGAAGGTGATGGAGAACACGAAGGTCGGCGGGGCGATGACGTCGGGGTGACCGAGCGCCTTGGCCGCCTCCGGGTCCGTGTACGCGGGGTTGGTGTCCCCCACCGCCTCGGCGAACTCGCGGATCTTCTCCCGGCCCACCTCATAGGGGTCGGTGGGCGGGTAGGTCCGCCCCACGAAGGACTGGTCGAGCGCCATGGCTCGCTACCTCCTGCTGATGTCTGCCTGGTGTGTGCGGGGTGTGTGGTGGGTGGTGGCT
>NZ_WVUG01000667.1 GCF_017614965.1 Streptomyces griseorubiginosus
CTGGGGGGGGGCCGGGTGCGGGCGGTGGGACCGCACGCGCGGCTGTGGCGCGATCCGGAGTACCGGGCGGTGTTCGGGGATGGCTGACGGCGTCGTGCGGAGCGGGCTGCGCTTCCTCCGGGTCCGGTGGCGGGTCGTCGTGGGGCTCGCGGCCTGGTCGGTGCTGGAGACGGGGCAGACGTTCCTCACCGGGTACGCGCCCGCGCGGGCGCTGGACGAGGGGTTCCTGGCCGGGCGGACGGACGTGGGGCTGGTCTGGCTCGCGGCCGCCGGACTGGGCGTGGTCGTGGGCGCTTACGGGACGGCGCGCGTCTACGGGGCCGTCGCCGCGCTGGTCGAGCCGCTGCGGGACCGGCTGGTGGAGCGGGTGGTCGGGCACGGGGTGCGGGAGGCCGACGGCGGGGCGCTCTCGCGGCTCACCCAGCAGGTGGAGATCGCCCGGGACGCCTTCGCCGGGCTGGTCATGGTGTCGCGGTCGTTCGTGTTCACCGCGGCGGGCGCGCTGGGCGGGCTGTTCTCCCTCGACCCGCTCCTCCTGCTGGTCGTCGGGCCGCCGCTGCTGGCCGGGGTGGCCCTGTTCGCGGCGACGCTACGTCCGCTGGCGCGCCGGCAGGAGGCGTTCCTCACCGCCGACGAGGAACTGGCGGACCGTCTGGGCGCGGTGTGTCCGGCGCTGCGCGACGTCACGGCGACCGGCGCCGAGCAGACGATCGCCGCCGACACCGCGGAACGCGTCGGCGCCGAGTTCCGCGCCGCCCGTTCCCTCGCCCGCTGGGGCGTCCTGCGGGTCGCCGCGCTCGCGCTCGGCGGCCGGCTTCCCGTCGTCCTGCTCCTGGCGTCCGCCCCCTGGCTCCTGGCCCACGGCGTCAGCACCGGCGCCCTGGTCGGCGCGCTCGCCTACACCACCCAGTCCCTTCTGCCGGCCCTCCACAGCCTCGTGCACGGCCTCGGCACGAGCGGCTCCCGCCTGACGGTGGTGCTGCGCCGGCTGACGTCGGCCGGGAAGGGCGAGACGCCCGACACACGCCCCCGTACTCCCGCGGGCGACGACGCGTCCCC
>NZ_WVUG01000668.1 GCF_017614965.1 Streptomyces griseorubiginosus
GCCCTGCGCTGCCGCTTCGCCATCGCCGCCCACCCCAGCCGGTGCGTGAGTCACGTGCCCCCTGTCGTTCCGCTTAACGACGGACGGGTGGGGCCGTCACGCGCACACACGACCCTTACCCGAGGTGGGTAACGTTGTCGGAGTGGCGCAGGAGGAACATCGCACGACAACGGTCGAACAGGGCCGTTTCTGTTTTGCCCGGTGCAGTTGCGGCTGGCGCGGTCCGGCGCGAAGAGCCCGCAGCCAGGCCCGCACGGACGCCGAGGGGCATGTGGCGATCGTGCGGGACTGACCCCAACGGGGTTCAGAGCGGCAGGAGTTCGTCGATCAGGGTGCGGTCGCGGTACTGGGTGAGGCGGCTGCGGGCCGCCGCGGGGGAGAGCCACAGGATGCGGTCCACCTCGTCGTTCGGGACGAAGCGGCCCTCGGTCGCCTCGGCCGCCCAGTAACGCACCTGCTTGGGACGGCCGTTGGCCATGTAGCGGATGCTGGGCAGCTCCACGCCGGGATCGGCGGTGTACCCGGTCTCCTCCTCGACCTCGCGCAGCGCGCCCGTGAGCGGGTCCTCGCCGCGCTTCAACTTGCCCTTGGGGTGGGACCAGTCGTCGTACTTCGGCCGGTGGACGAGGCAGATCTCCAGCTCGCCGTCGACCGGGGAGCGGCGCCACAGGACGCAGCCGGCCGCCTGGATGAGGGTGTTGTCGCTGTCGGGGCTCGCGGTCACGTACTCACCACCTGCTTCTGCCAACACTGCTGGAACGCGAACCGGGCCGCTTCCACCTCGTGCCGCTGGTCCGCGTGGAGCACCCCGAGCGCGTACGCCGTCGCCGGGGCGATACGGGGGGTCCGGGCCGCCGAGGCCGCCGCGGCGGCCGCCTCCGAGGCGTCCCGGTGCCGGTCGAGTGCCTGCCCGGCGGTGAGGAGACGGACGTCGACGGGGGCGTCCGGGCCGCACAGCGTCTCGCGGGCGTAGCGGTGCAGACGCAGCAGGAGACGGACCTGGTGCCAGGGGGCGTCCTGGGGGTGCGGGCTGGGGT
>NZ_WVUG01000669.1 GCF_017614965.1 Streptomyces griseorubiginosus
CCTCTCCCACCGCCTCCCCGCCTGGACCCAGGGCACGGCGACCTGGCTGGCCGAAACAGGCGCCCGCCTGGTGGTGGCCTGCAGGCAGGAGTACTGGGAGACAGCGGTGACGCACTTCCCGGCGCCTCCGACCCTTGCGGACGAGGCTCCTTCAGCGCCACCCGCCTGTCTGCACCTCACCGACCTCACGGAACCCGAGGCTCGCACGGCCCGCGAACGCCACGGCATCCCCGAAGGCGCCCTCACCCCGGCCGACGCCCGTCACCCCCTCACCCTCCGCCTCCTCGCCGAGATCCGCACGGCCCTGCCCGACACCCTCGGCGCTCCTCACGCGCCCCTCGACCGCGACACCGTCTTCTCGGCGTACCTGGACCTGATGTGCCTCCGCATCGCCGTCCGCCTCGCCGAGGGGAACGGCCTCCGCGGCACCGCCGTACGGCGCCTGGCGGCAAAGGTCTCCGGCCAGGTCCACGAGGCCGCCCGCCGCAGCCTCGGCCCGGGCCAGGGCGAACTGGACCGTGCGTCGTTCGAGGCGGTGTTCCCCTGGGGCCAGGCCCTGCCCCACCTCGGCGGTGGCAGCGGCTGGGCCTCTGCCGTCCTCACCGAAGGGCTCCTCGTCCCGGCCGGCACCGGCTACCGCTTCGCGCACGAGGAGTTCGCCGACTGGATCCAGGGCACCCACCTCGACATCGACGAGGCGCTGCGGGCCCTGGTCCACCGCCGTACCCCCTCCCCGCACGCCGAGCCGCTGCCCGTGCCGCACCATCGCATCGGCCCGGTCGTACAGGCCTTGCTGTTCCTCGCCCGGGAACACGGCACCACCCAACTCGCCACCCGCCTGCACGAGTTGGTCCAGGCGCTGGAGACGGACCCGGATGCCTGGTGGCCCGCCCGTCTCCTCTCCGAAACCCTCCTCCGGGTCCCGGACGCCGGCCCGTACCTCGACGTACTCCGCCACCTCGCCGACCACGTCGTCACCGCTCAGCGCCCCACCACCGCATCCGTCTTCACCCCCGCCTTCTGGAC
>NZ_WVUG01000066.1 GCF_017614965.1 Streptomyces griseorubiginosus
CCCTACGCCCGCGCGGCCGTCGCCTCCCTCACCCCCGGCACGCGCGCCCCCTGGATCGCCCAGGCCGCGAGCCGCGGCACCCGCATCTTCGCCGACGTCGGCTGGGACGACACCGGGGCCTGGGACCTGACGGGCCTGGCCGACCTTGAGCACTGCGAGGCCTTCCTGCCCAACGCGGAGGAGGCCATGCGCTACACCGGCGCCTCCTGTCCGCGCGCCGCCGCCCACGCCCTCACTGAACACGTGCCGCTCGCCGTGGTCACCCTGGGCGCGGAGGGCGCCTACGCCGTGGACCGGCGGACCGGGGAGACGGCGGAGGTCCCCGCCATCGCCGTGGAGGCCCTGGACCCGACCGGCGCCGGTGACGTCTTCGTGGCCGGCTTCGTCACCGGCACCCTGGCGGGCTGGCCGCTCGCCGACCGGCTCGCCTTCGCCGGACTGACGGCGGCCCTGTCCGTCCAGGAGTTCGGCGGCTCCCTCTCGGCCCCTGGCTGGGCGGAGATCGGCGCCTGGTGGCGGAAGGTGCAGTCGGTGGAGGGACAGGAGCCGGAGGCGCTGAGCCGGTACGCCTTCCTGGACGCGCTGGTTCCGGCGGAGGGAGCAACCCGCCCGTGGCCGCTGCGGCGGGCGGTGCCGACGATCGGGTTCGGGCGCTCGGCCTAGCCGGACGCCGAAAAGCCCTACGGCGTTGTCAGTGCACCGTCGTACCCTTGGAACCGCGAGGCCGCCCTCAGCTGCGCGGCCGTGACGAGGAGGAACCGCAGGCCTACAGAGCCGGCCCATGACTCAGACACCCACAGCTCACACCCCCGCGCAGGAGCAGGCGAGAGCACAGTTCACGGTTCCCGCCCAGCACCCGATGGTCACCGTGCTGGGATCAGGCGACTCCCTCCTGCGCGTGATCGAGAAGGCCTTCCCGGCGGCCGACATCCACGTCCGGGGCAACGAGATCAGCGCGGTCGGCCACCCGGTCGACGTCGCCCTCATCTCGCGCGTGTTCGAAGAGATGATGCTGGTGCTCCGCACCGGGCAGCCGATGACGGAGGACGCAGTGGAACGCTCGATCGCCATGCTGAAGGCGAGCGAGAACGGGACGAGCGACGGCCAGGAGACCCCGGCCGAGGTACTGACGCAGAACATCCTGTCCTCCCGCGGCCGCACCATCCGCCCCAAGACCCTCAACCAGAAGCGGTACGTCGACGCGATCGACAAGCACACGATCGTCTTCGGCATCGGCCCCGCCGGTACCGGCAAGACCTACCTCGCCATGGCCAAGGGGGTGCAGGCCCTGCAGTCCAAGCAGGTCAACCGCATCATCCTGACCCGCCCCGCGGTCGAGGCCGGCGAACGTCTGGGCTTCCTGCCGGGCACGCTGTACGAGAAGATCGACCCGTATCTGCGACCCCTGTACGACGCGCTGCACGACATGCTCGACCCGGACTCGATCCCGCGGCTGATGGCGGCCGGGACGATCGAGGTGGCGCCGCTGGCATACATGCGTGGCCGTACCTTGAACGACGCCTTCATCATCCTGGACGAGGCCCAGAACACGAGCCCCGAGCAGATGAAGATGTTCCTGACGCGGCTCGGGTTCGACTCGAAGATCGTGATCACCGGTGACGTGACCCAGGTCGACCTGCCCAGCGGCACCAAGTCGGGTCTGCGTCAGGTCCAGGACATCCTGGAGGGCCTCGACGACGTCCACTTCTCCCGCCTGTCGTCCCAGGACGTCGTACGGCACAAGCTGGTCGGCCGTATCGTCGACGCGTACGAGAAGTACGACAGCAAGCACGGCACGGAGAACGGCACCCACAAGGGCGGCCGGGGGAAGTCCGCGCACAAGGGGAAGTAGACACACACAGCGCCATGTCGATCGACGTCAACAACGAGTCCGGAACCGAGGTCGACGAGCAGGCGATCCTCGACATCGCCCGCTACGCACTCGCACGGATGCGCATCCACCCCCTCTCCGAGCTCTCGGTGATCGTGGTGGACGCCGACGCCATGGAACAGCTGCACATCCAGTGGATGGACCTGCCGGGGCCCACGGACGTCATGTCCTTCCCGATGGACGAGCTGCGTCCGCCGTCGAAGGACGACGACGAGCCCCCGCAGGGCCTCCTCGGTGACATCGTGCTGTGTCCCGAGGTCGCCAAGAAGCAGGGCGAGGAGGCCGAGACGCAGCACTCCATGGACGAGGAGCTCCAGCTGCTCACCGTCCACGGCGTGCTGCACCTGCTCGGCTACGACCACGAGGAGCCCGACGAGAAGGCCGAGATGTTCGGTCTGCAGGCGGCCATCGTGGACGGCTGGCGCGCGGAGAGGGGCCTGACCGGTCCGTCCCCGGCCCCCACCGTCTCATGAGCGGTCAGATCGTCGCGGGCGCGGTCGCCCTGGTCGTCGTGGCGTGGCTCGCCGCCTGTGCGGAGGCGGGCCTCGCCCGTGTCTCCAGCTTCCGCGCCGAGGAGGCGGTCCGCTCCGGCCGCCGCGGCAGCGCGAAGCTCGCGCAGGTAGCCGCCGACCCCACCCGGTATCTGAACGTCGCCCTGCTGGTCCGCGTCGCCTGCGAGATGGCGGCCGCGGCCCTGGTGACGTATGCCTGTCTGCAGTCCGTCGACGGCACCACCCGCGCCCTGCTCGCCGCGATCGGCGTGATGGTCCTGGTGTCGTACGTCGCCGTGGGCGTCTCGCCGCGCACCATCGGCCGCCAGCATCCGCTCAACACGGCGACGGCGGCGGCGTACGTCCTGGTGCCCCTCGCGCGGATCATGGGCCCGGTGCCCAACCTCCTCATCCTGATCGGTAACGCGCTCACCCCCGGCAAGGGCTTCCGCCGGGGACCGTTCGCCTCCGAGGCGGAGCTGCGGGCGCTGGTCGACCTCGCGGAGAAGGAGTCGCTGATCGAGGACGAGGAGCGCCGGATGGTGCACTCGGTCTTCGAGCTCGGCGACACGCTCGTCCGGGAGGTCATGGTCCCGCGCACCGACCTCGTGGTCATCGAGCGCTACAAGACCATCCGTCAGGCCCTCACCCTCGCGCTCCGTTCGGGCTTCTCGCGCATACCGGTCACCGGCGAGAGCGAGGACGACATCGTCGGGATCGTGTACCTGAAGGACCTGGTCCGCAAGACGCACATCAGCCGGGACGCGGAGAGCGAGCTGGTGTCGACGGCGATGCGGCCCGCCGCCTTCGTCCCCGACACCAAGAACGCCGGCGATCTGCTGCGCGAGATGCAGCAGGAGCGCAACCACGTCGCCGTCGTCATCGACGAGTACGGCGGCACGGCCGGCATCGTCACCATCGAGGACATCCTGGAGGAGATCGTCGGCGAGATCACCGACGAGTACGACCGCGAACTGCCGCCCGTGGAGGACCTCGGCGAGGACCGCTACCGCGTCACCGCCCGCCTCGACATCACCGACCTCGGCGAGCTGTACGGGCTCGACGAGTACGACGACGAGGACGTGGAGACCGTCGGCGGTCTGCTCGCGAAGGCCCTGGGCCGCGTGCCCATCGCGGGCGCGTCCAGCGCGGTCGAGCTTCCGGACGGGCGTGAACTGCGCCTGACCGCCGAGGCCGCCGCCGGCCGCCGGAACAAGATCGTCACGGTGCTGGTGGAGCCGGTGGGGCCGGCCGGTCCGGCCGAGGAGGAGAAGGACGCATGACCCCCGAGGAGCTGCGCGGCTTCTGTCTGTCCTTCAACGCGGCCGTGGAGGACTTCCCGTTCTCGCCGGAGATCTCCGTCTTCAAGGTCCTGGGCAGGATGTTCGCGCTCAGCCGGCTCGACAATCGGCCACTCACGGTGAACCTAAAGTGCGACCCGGAGGACGCGATCCGGCTGCGCGCCGACCACCCGGGCCTGATCATCCCCGGCTACCACATGAACAAGCGGCACTGGAACACCGTCACGGTCGACGGCGACCTGCCCGACGGCCTGGTGCGGGAACTCGTCGAGGACTCCTACGACCTGGTCGTGGCCGGTCTGCCGCGCGCCGAGCGGCTCCGCCTCGACCGCCCCTGAGCTGCGCGGCGGCGGTGGTTATGCTCGGCTCATGACCGACAGCAGCGCGCTTGGTCCCGAGGACCGCAAGATCGTCACCCTGGCCCGTTCCGCGCGGGCGCGCAACGGTGTGCCCGAGGGGGCGGCCGTACGGGACGAGACCGGGCGGACGTATGTCGCCGGGACCGTCGCGCTCGCCTCGCTGGAGCTGAGCGCGCTGCGCACGGCGGTGGCGATGGCGGTGGCCTCGGGTGCGAAGTCCCTGGAGGCGGCGGCCGTGGTGACCGAGGCCGGGTCCGTGCCCGAGCAGGACCTGGCGGCCGTACGGGATCTCGGCGGGGAGGGGACGCCGGTGCTGCTCGCCGGACCCGACGGGACGGTACGCGGCACGGTCACCGCAGGCTGAAAACCGCCCTTTTCAGAGTCGGCCCGAAGCGGCCGGAGTCGGCCGGAAATCGTCCTTGCCGCTTGCGTGTCTCTCGGGCATCAATGGAATCCGTAGTTCCGACGGTCCGTCAGATTCCTTACGCCACCCCCCACTTGGCGCCCCGCACCGCGCCTGCCGGCGGCCCGTCCGGACCTCTCCCATCCATCCCCACATGGCTTTCCCAGACACGGGAAGGGAGCCGGATTCCCCATGAGAGGCAAACGCACAGGAGCAGGTGCGGCCATGGTGGTGGGGGCCCTCGCGGCCGCCTCGCTGGCGTTCGCGCCCGGTGCCCTCGCCGTCACCCCGCAGACCGCGACGATCAGCGCGGACTGCGGCGCCTTCGGCAGCGGCGAGGCCACGCTCACCGCCACCCAGGACGGCACGGCGGCCACCATCACCGTCACGTCGGCCGTCACCGCCCCGATCGCCCTGTCGCAGGACTCGATCTCCTCGACGCTCACCCTGGTGAACAACACCAATGGCAGCACCAGCACGTTCAGCGGGACCAAGAACCCCGCGATCGCGGCCGGTGACCCCGTCACCGTCGGCCCCCTAGACGGCACCGTCGCCTCCGGTGACAGCCTGGAGGCCTACGGCGGCTCGCTGCAGCTGGTCGTCTTCGGGATCACCGTCACCTGCACGGCGACCGGACCGCAATCGCCCGGACCGTTCGTGTTCGACTGATCCGAGCCCGGGCTGCTCAGCCGGCGGACCGTCAGTTCCCAGCGGACACACAGGAACTGACGGTCCATCAGTTCATTTCGGCATCTCCATTGACTTCTCACGCGATCCACACATCAATGCCCCCAGCGAGCACAGAAGAAGAGGGGGCACACCCATGGGTTCGCAGAACCGAAGACGCCGTCTGGCGTCGCTGTTCGGGGCGGCCGCGCTCGCGGTCACCGCGGGCGGCGCCCTGGCCTGTCCGGCCGGCGCCGCCACCAACGTGGACTTCCCCACGCACTGCATCCCGCCCGCCGTCGCCGGCATCCCGCCGATCGACGGCACCACCACGGCGAGCATCTCGGTGGACAACACCGCACCGAAGGTCGGCGACACCGTCACCGTGACCTACACGGTGGTCAAGCCCGCCGCCAGCAACCCCACCGCGATCGCCCTGCCGGCCGACATCATGACGCCCACCGGCAAGATCACCCTCACCGGTGCGCAGACCGGGGACGTCACGGTCGCCGGCCCCAAGAAGAACGACCCGGTGCCCGGCAACGGCGCCTTCCCGTCGTTCTCCATGACCGGCACCTTCAAGGTCACCGCGCCGGGAGCGATCAAGCTCTCGCCCGGCGACTACAACATCCACACCAGCTACATCCTGGAGCTGGACACCCCGTGCACGGTGACCAACCCGCCCGCCCCGGTCTCCGAGACCGTCACGGCGACGAACTCCACCCCGGTCAACACCCGTGCCATCACGCTGAACAAGGCGTCCGGCAACCCCGGTGACAGCGTCGGCGTCAGCGGCACCGGCTTCACCGCGGGCGCCACGGTGACCCTGGCCGGACGGTCCGGATCCACCCAGACCGCGGACAAGGCCACCGTCACCGCCGACGCCAGCGGCAAGATCAGCGGCTCCCTCGTCGTCAACGACAAGACGACGACCGGGATCGTGGCGTACGAGGGCAGCGCGTACAGCGACGCCCTGGGCGCCGGGCCCGCCACGTACACGGTCATCGACAACACGCCGATCCCGGCCGGGAGTCAGAAGCTGACGACCACCGTGAACGCGGGCACGCTGTCGATGTCCCAGGCCGGGGACTCCGTCGCGCTGTCGGCGGTGGACTTCGGCAAGGGCGGGGCCTCCACGGGCAAGCTGCAGACCGTCACCGTCAAGGACTTCCGCGGCGGTCCGGCCGGCTGGTCGCTCACCGGCAAGGTCACCGACTTCACCGGACCCGGCGCCAAGATAGACGCCGGGAAGCTGAGCTGGACCCCCGCCTGTGCCACCAAGGCGGGCAGCCCCAGCACCTGTCAGGCGGGGTCGGCGGGCACGGTGGGCACCTCGGGCGCGACCCTGGCGTCCACCCCCAACGGCACGCTGACCGGCGGCGAGTTCACCGCGGACGCCCAGCTCTCCCTGGACGTACCGGCGTTCACGCCTCCCGGGTCGTACTCCGGGGTCCTGACCCTGACGCTCAGCTGACCGTACGGGCGTCCGCACCCGCCCGTTGCTCTCCTACCGCCGAAGTCCGTGGGGGTCCGCACCCATGAGAAAGCTCTCCGTCCTCCTGCTCGGTCTCTTCCTCGCCGCTCTCGCCACGCCCGCGCACGCCGCCGACAACGGCAGCTGGTCGGTCTATCCCCTCGCCTCGAAGATCGCCGCGCGCCCCTACTTCTACCTCTCCGCCGATCCCGGTACGACCGTCTCGGACAAGGTCGTCGTCGCCAACAAGACCGCCGGGCCGCTGACCTTCCGCCTCTACGCCGCCGACGCCTACAACACCGCCCGGGACGGCGGCTTCGCGGTGCGGACGCTGCACGAGAGGCAGCTGGGCGTCGGGGCCTGGGCCAGACCCGCCACGTCCCGGATCACCGTCCCCGCGCACGGCAGGGTCACCGTTCCCTTCACGCTGAGGGTCCCCGAGGGGGCCGAACCCGGCGACCATCCGGGCGCGTTGGTCGCGCTGGACGAGCGGATCGACCAGGGCAGCGGGTCCCTGGCGCTCGGCGTGCAGCGCGCGGTCGCCGCCCGTGTCTACCTGCGCGTCGGCGGACCCACCCTCCCCGCGATCTCCGTCGAGAACGTCCACATCAGCCACAGCCAGCCGCTCGTCCCCGGCTTCGGGACCAGCACGTCGACGATCTCCTACACCCTGCACAACACCGGCAACGTCACGCTCGACCCCAAGGTGGAGCTGCGCGCGCAGGGCCTGTTCGGCCGGACCCTGCTCTCCCGCGACCTGTCCCGCATCCCCTCCGAACTCCTGCCGGGCCAGCGCGTGCACCTCACGGAGCCGTGGCGCGGTGCGCCCCAACTCGACTGGGGCGACATCACGTTGACGGCGAGCGCGCAGGACACCCGGGAGTCGGCGAGCGCGTCCTTCTTCGCGGTGCCGTGGATCGCGACGGCGGTGCTGCTGGCGGCGCTGGCCGTGGGCACGGTGCTCTTCGTCAGATCCCGCCGGACGCGTGCGGCCGGTCAGGGTCCGGCGCGCCCCACGGGATCCCCGGCTTCGGCGCGCGACGCCGTGCGGGAGCGGCATCCGTCGGGGCGATGAGCGTCGCGGCGGATGCCCGGGCGGCCTGCTCCGTGTGCGCGCCGGGCAGTGCTTCCTTCGCCGGTGGTGTCTCAGAGAGCGTCCGGGCCGCGTTCTCCCGTGCGTACCCGGACGACCGTCTCGACCGGCAGGGACCAGACCTTGCCGTCGCCGATCTTGCCCGTCTGCGCGGCCTTGACGATCGCGTCGATGACGGCGTCCGCGTCGGTGTCGTCGACGACGACCTCGATGCGGACCTTGGGCACCAGGTCGACCTGGTACTCGGCACCGCGGTACACCTCGGTGTGGCCGCGCTGGCGGCCGTAGCCGCTGGCCTCGGTCACGGTCAGGCCGTGCACGCCGATCTCCTGCAGGGCCGTCTTCACCTCGTCGAGGCGGTAGGGCTTGACGATCGCGGTGATGAGCTTCATGCCTGGCTCTCGGCCTTCCGGACGGAGGGGACCACGGACGCGCTGACCGGGGCGCCGTGGCCCAGGACGCCGTGATCGTATGCGGTCTCGGCGTGCACCGTAAGGTCCAGGCCGGTGTGCTCGTGCTCCTCGGCCGCCCGGAAGCCGATGGCCTTGTCGAGCAGCCTGCCGATGCCGTACGTCACCGCGAAGGCGTACGCGGCCACGACCACCACCCCGACCGCCTGCTTGCCCAGCTGGGCGAGCCCGCCGCCGTACAGCAGGCCCTCCGTCCCGCCGGTCATCGCCTTCTCGGCGAAGACTCCGATCAGCAGGGTGCCGATCACACCGCCGACCAGGTGGACGCCGACGACGTCCAGCGAGTCGTCGTAGTTCAGCCGGAACTTCCAGCTCACCGCGTACGAGCAGACGACACCGGCGGCGAGGCCGACGACGAGGGCGCCCAGCAGGGAGACTGTGCCGCAGGACGGTGTGATCGCGACCAGGCCCGCGACCGCGCCGGACGCGGCGCCCAGGGTCGTCGGGTGGCCGTCCCGCTTCTGCTCGACGAAGAGCCAGCCGAGCAGACCGGTGCAGCCGGCGGCGAGGGTGTTGAGGAACGCGGCGGCCGCGAGGCCGTTGGCGCCGAGCGCGGAGCCGGCGTTGAAGCCGAACCAGCCGAACCAGAGCAGACCCGCGCCCAGCATCACCATCGGCAGGTTGTGCGGGCGCATGGCGTCCTTCTTGAAACCGAGCCGCGGGCCGAGGACCAGCGCGAGGGCGAGACCCGAGGCGCCGGAGGCGATCTCGACGGGCATACCGCCCGCGAAGTCCAGGGCGCCGAGGCGGTCCAGGATCCAGCCGCCCGGGCCCCAGACCCAGTGCGCGACCGGAACGTATACGAGCAGCGTCCACACTGGCACGAAGACCAGCCACGCCGAGAACTTGGCCCGGTCCGCGATCGCGCCGCTGATCAGGGCCGCCGTGATGATCGCGAAGGTGAGCTGGAAGGTGGCGAACAGGACGGTGGGGACGGAGCCGTGCACGCTGTCGGGGCCCAGACCCGCCATGCCGGCGTGCTTCAGGCCGCCGATGAGTCCGCCGCCGATGTCGTCGCCGAAGGCGAGCGAGTAGCCGGCGGCCAGCCAGACCACGGTGACCAGGGCGATCGACACGAAGCTCATCATCAGCATGTTGAGGACGCTCTTCGTGCGGACCATGCCGCCGTAGAAGAGGGCCAGGCCCGGGGTCATCAGCAGGACCAGGGCGGTGGCGGCGAGCAGCCAGGCGGTGTCGCCCGTGTTGATCTGCGCGGCGGCGAGGGGCACGGTCGTCTCCATCGAGGTGGGGGCTCGTCAGAGGGTCACCGGCGTGCGTTTCCGGTTGCGTACGGCTGTGTTTCCGTGACGTTTCGTTGCGGTGGGGTTACCGAATCCTCACGGTACGGCGGGGGTCCGGGGATCAGGGAGAATGGGCGGCATGAGCGTTCGTACCCAGTCATCCGAAGAGTCGGGCGAGACCGTCCACCGTGCCGGCTTCGCCTGCTTCGTGGGGCGCCCCAACGCGGGCAAGTCCACCCTCACGAACGCTCTGGTCGGGCAGAAGGTGGCGATCACCGCGAACCAGCCGCAGACCACGCGGCACACCGTGCGGGGGATCGTGCACCGGGAGGACGCCCAGCTCATCCTGGTCGACACCCCGGGGCTGCACAAGCCGCGCACGCTGCTGGGGGAGCGGCTCAACGACGTCGTGCGTACGACGTGGGCCGAGGTGGACGTGATCGGCTTCTGCCTCCCGGCGAACGAGAAGATCGGCCCCGGTGACCGGTTCATCGCCAAGGAGCTGGCGGGGATCCGCAAGACGCCCAAGGTGGCGATCGTCACCAAGACCGACCTCGTCGACTCCAAGACCCTCGCCGAGCAGCTGATCGCCATCGACCAGCTGGGCAAGGAACTCGGCTTCGAGTGGGCGGAGATCGTGCCGGTGTCGGCGGTCGGCGACAAGCAGGTGAGCCTGTTGGCCGACCTCCTCGTGCCGCTGCTGCCCGAGGGGCCCGCGCTCTACCCCGAGGGCGACCTCACGGACGAGCCCGAGCAGGTCATGATCGCCGAGCTGATCCGCGAGGCGGCGCTGGAGGGCGTCCGCGACGAGCTGCCGCACTCCATCGCGGTCGTCGTCGAGGAGATGCTCCCGCGCGAGGACCGCCCCGCCGACAAGCCCCTCCTCGACATCCACGCCAACCTGTTCATCGAACGCCCCAGCCAGAAGGGGATCATCATCGGCCCCAAGGGCAAGCGCCTGAAGGAGGTCGGCATCAAGTCCCGCAAACAGATCGAGGCGTTGCTGGGGACGCCGGTGTTCCTGGACCTCCATGTGAAGGTCGCGAAGGACTGGCAGCGGGATCCGAAGCAGTTGCGCCGCCTGGGGTTCTGAGCCGGGACCCTCCCCGGCCCGTCGGCGTGGCGGCTACGGCGTCTCGGCTTCTGACGGGGTCAGGTCCTGCAACCCCACCACCCGCAGCAACTGCAGGCGTTCGTACGACTCCGTGCCCGGGCGGGCCGTGTGGAGGATCAGGTGGTGGTGGCCGGTTTCGGTGAGGAGGATCTCGCAGTCCAGTTCCAGGAGGCCGACCAGGGGGTGGCGGAAGCGCTTCGTGGACTGGCGGCGGACCGCCACCTCGTGGTCGTCCCACAGGCGCGCGAACTCCTCGCTGGAGGCGAGCAGTTCGGCCACCAGCGTGGCCGGTTCCGGGTCGTCGGGGCGGGACGCGGCCACCGCCCGCAGGCTCGCCACATGGCTGCGCGCGTGGGCCGGTACGTCCTCCGGCGGGAACAGGTCCCGGGCCGCGGGGTCCAGGAAGAAGCGGCGCAGCATGTTGCGGTCCCGGGGCGGACGCGCCGACACGTCGCCGCTCAGCGCCCTCGACATCGCGTTCTGCGCCAGCACCTCCCCGCAGTCCGTCGAGACCATCGCCGGGGTGTCGTGCAGGCGGTCGAGGACCAGCAGCAGACCGGGGTTGACGTGCGTGGACGCGCCACCCCGGCGCGGCGGCTCCTCGCCTGCCAGATGGAACAGGTGGTCGCGTTCGTCGTCCGTCAGCCGCAGCGCGCGGGCCAGCGCCGTCAGGATCTGCCGGGACGGCCGCGGCCCCCGGGACTGCTCCATGCGCGTGTAGTAGTCGGCCGACATCCCGGCCAGCTGCGCCACCTCCTCCCGCCGCAGCCCCGGCGTGCGGCGGCGCGGGCCGGCCGCGAGACCCACGTCGGAGGGGTCCAGGCGGGCACGGCCACGGCGCAGGAAGTCGGCGAGTTCGGCTCGGTTCACCCCTCCAGCGTGCGGGAGCCGGCCCGGCTTATCCAGGGACTGCCGATCCCCTGATCGGGAGGTCTCTCCCGGTGGCCGGCGTCCCGCTGAAGGGTGGGTGGGGACGAGAGGAGCAGGACATGCTGACATTGGTCACGGGTACGACGGGACAGGTCGGACGGCGCTTCGTGCCGAGGCTGCTGGCACAGGCCCGGGCGGGCGAGAACGTGCGGATCCTGGTGCGGGACGCGGCGCGCGCGGAGCCGTTCGCCCGGCTCGGCGCCGAGGTCGTGATCGGGGACGTACGGGACGACGAGGCCCTCGCCAAGGCGGTCGCCGGAGCCGACGCCGTCGTCAACGTCGCCGCCGCCTTCCGCGGGGTCCCGGACGAGGAGGCGTGGGCCGTCAACCGGGACGCGGCGGTGGAGCTGGGCCGCGCCGCCCTGACCGCCGGTGTGCGGCGCTTCGTGCAGGTCAGCACCGGGCTGGTGTACGGCGTGGGGCGGGGCCGTCCGGTGACCGAGGAGGACGAGAGCCGGCCCGGCGGCTCGATGTGGGGCGCCTACCCCGCATCGAAGGCGGAGGCCGAACGGCAACTGCTGGCGATGGAGGGCCTGGACGTACGGATCGCCCGGCTGCCCTTCGTCTACGGCGAGGGCGACCCGCACCTCGCCCAGTCGCTGCGCTGGGCCGGGCAGTGGGCGGCCACCCAGCGCCTGCACATGGGCCACCACGCGGACGTCGCCCAGGGCCTGCTGCGCGTCCTGCACGCCCCCGGCATCGCCGGCCGGATCTACAACATCGCAGACGACGCCCCCGTCACGGCGGTCGAGCTGCACCAGCTCAACGGGGCCGAGGTGCCCGCCGAACTGCACGAGCGCACCGACCCCGACCCATGGCTGGTGATCATGTCCACCGACCGCATCCGCCGCGAGCTGGGCTACCGCCCCCGCTACCCGTCGGTCTACGCGGCCCGGGACGCCGGCGCCCTGTAGGTCACTCCACGCCCGGTCACTCCACGCCAGGTCACTGCACGCCCAGTCACTCCACGCCAGGTCACTCCACGCCCCGGATCCGCTGGACCAGCACCGCCCCCGCCAGCCCGATCACCGCCGACACCAGGTACAGCACCCGGTATCCGCCGAGGTAGGTGACGATCGGCGCGGCGAGGGCGGGTGCCGCGACCTGGGGCAGGGCGTTGGCCACGTTGATCACGCCCAGGTCCTTGCCCCGGTCCAGGGCCTTGGGCAGGACGTCCGTCATCAGCGCGAAGTCGACCGAGGTGAAGACGCCGAAGCCGATGCCGAGCACGGCCGCCGCGGCGAGTGCTCCCGGCCAGGTCTGCCAGCCCGCCAGCGCCCCCGTCGCCACCGCCATCAGCACCCCGGACCAGAGCACGAACGGCTTGCGCCGCCCCGTCCGGTCCGACCACACCCCGCCCACCACCACCGTGGCGAGCAGGGTCACGCCGTTCACCGCGGTCAGGATCAGCACGCCCTGGTCGGGGTCGTGGTAGTGCAGCCGGTCGCGCAGGTAGTAGAGCAGGTACAGCAGCACCAGCGCGTTGCTGAGGTTGATCAGGAAGCGGGTCAGCCAGGCCCATCCCAGGTCGGGGTACCGCCGCGGACTCAGCCAGAACCCGGAGAGAAAGCCGCGCCAGGACCACTCCGGCCGGTCCGCGACCCCCAGCCGCAGATCCGGATACCGCAGCACGTACGGCAGCACGCCCAGCAGCGTGAACACCGCGCACGCCACATACCCGGCCCCGATCCCGCCGGACGCCGTCGCGAGCCCGGTCCCGCCGACCACGCCCAGGATCTGCGCCACCCCCAACCAGCCGCCCACGGACCCGCGTTGCAGCCGCGGCACCCGGTCCGGCACCGCGGCCGTCACTGCCGCGAAGGCCGCGTTCAGCGTCAGCTGGACCAGACACCAGCCGAGTGTCATCGTCGCCATCCCGTCCGCCACGGCGAGGACCAGCAGCGACAGCGCACCGCCCGCCGCCCCGGCCACGATCCAGGGCGTACGGCGGCCCCAGCGCGCGGTGGTGCGGTCCGAGAGGGCGCCGAAGAAGGGGTTGGCGACCAGGGAGACGACCGCGCCGATCCCGGTCACCCAGGCCAGCATGGTCTCCTTCGACATGCCGGAGCCGGGCGCGAAGTCCTTCGCCTGGGAGGCCAGCAGGATCTGCAGGGGGCCGTACCAGCCCACCCAGATCGCCCCGTTGGCGAGCGAGAGGGAGGCGGTCCAGCCCCGGCCGACCCGCTCGGTCGGCTCGGCGAGTGCCTGCGGGGGCCGGGTGGTCGTCATCTCTGCGCCCGCAGCACGTCCCGGAACCAGCCGTACGAGGCCTTCGGTGTCCGCGCCTGCGTCTCGAAGTCCACGTGGACCAGCCCGAAGCGGCGCGCGTAGCCCTCCGCCCACTCGAAGTTGTCCATCAGCGACCACACGAAGTACCCGCGCACGTCCACGCCCGCCTCCACCGCCCGGTGCAGGGCGCGCAGATGACCGTCCAGGTAGGTGATCCGGTCCTGGTCGTCGAGGCCCTCGTAGCTGCAGCCGTTCTCGGTGATGACGACGGGCGGCAGCCGGTCGCCGTAGCGCTCGCGGAAGCCGGTGAGGAGTTCGGTCAGGCCCTCGGGGACGACGGGCCAGCCGAAGTCGGTCACCGGTACGCCCTCGATCTCCCGCACGGAGAAGGGCAGTTCGGCCGGGATGGTGAGGCCGCCGAACTCGATGTCCGTGCCCTGCGGGGCGCCCACGCGGGTCGGCGCGTAGTAGTTGATCCCGTACCAGTCGATCGGCTCGGCGATGACCTTCAGATCGGCCTCGACGTCACCCGGCATCAACTCGCCGATGCCGTCCGGGTACCGGCCCAGCAGCAGGGGGTCGGAGAACAGCCGGTTGAGCAGCAGGTCGTAGAAGTCGGCCGCGTCGACGTCGGCCCGTTCCGAGGACGCCGGCCAGGTCGGACCGTGCGAGTTGGCGATCCCGATGTCCGTGGCACCGGCCGCGCGCAGGGCCCGTACGGCCAGACCGTGGGCCAGCAGCTGGTGGTGGGCGACCGGAAGCGCGTCGAACATCAGCTGCTTGCCGGGCGCGTGGGCGCCCAGCGCGTGCCCCAGCAGGGTCTGTTCGGCGGGCTCGTTGAGGGTGATCCACTTCCGTACCCGGTCGCCCAGCCGCTCGGCGACCACGGACACGTACTCCGCGAACCGCGAGGCCGTGTCGCGCTCCAGCCAGTCCAGGGTGACGGGCAGGTCCCAGTGGAAGAGGGTGGGGACGGGGCGGACGCCCGCGGCCAGCAGCTCGTCCACGAGACGGTCGTAGAAGTCCAGGCCGCCGGGGAAGTTCACCCGCGGCCAGGAGACCGAGAAGCGGTACGCGTCCACGCCGAGGCCGGCCAGGAGGGCCACGTCCTCGCGGTAGCGGTGGTAGTGGTCGCAGGCCACCGCCGCCGTGGAACCGTCCTTCACCCGCCCCGGCTCGGCCGTGAAGGCGTCCCAGACCGAGGGCTCGCGCTCGTCGACGGCGCCCTCGATCTGGTGGGCCGAGGTCGACACGCCCCAGAGGAAACCGGCCGGGAAGCGGGGTATCGGATTGCCTGCATCAGTCGCCATGGGCGGGATCATCCTTACCGCCGGTAACGGAAGTCAACGCCCTGACGTGAACCGGTCGTTACGACCGTCCCTCACGGCCCGTCCTCGCGCCCCACTCTCACGCCCCTTCCTTCAGTACCCGGGAGATCAGCTGCCGCTGCTCCTCGGTGAGCCGGGGATCGGCGGCGTACACCGTCCTGCCGTCGACCGTGATCTCGTAGCTGAACCCGTCGGGCACGCCCGCCGGCGGCGTGGCCCGGCCGGCGGCCACCGCCTTCTCGGCCAGGGCCTGCCACTCGTGCGCGTCGGGCCGCCCCGAGGTGTCCACCTCGGCGCGGCGCTCGATGCCCGCGAATCCACCCGTGCGCCTCACTCGAATACGCATGGGTCCGTGTCTAGTACGGAACTACGACGTGCGCACCCCGACCTGCTCCCAGGCCTTCAGAACGGCCTGAAGCTCCTCACCGTCGCTGAAGCGGGCTTTCGCCGCCGCGACCGTCAGCTTGGCGAAGTCCGCGAACAGGGCGTCCTTCTTCAGCTCGCCGCCGGTCAGGATGTCGTACCAGATCTGGCCGGCCTTCTCCCAGGCGTGGCCGCCGAGCGCGTTCGCCGCCAGGTAGAAGGCGTGGTTGGGGATGCCGGAGTTGATGTGGACGCCGCCGTTGTCACGGCCGGTGCGGACGAAGTCGTCCATGGTCGCGGGCTGCGGGTCCTTGCCGAGGACGTCGTCGTCGTACGCCGTGCCCGGCTCCTTCATGGAACGCAGCGCCTTGCCCGTCACCCGGGGCGCGAGCAGGCCGGCGCCGATCAGCCAGTCGGCCTCGGCGGCGGTCTGGCCGAGCGTGTACTGCTTGATCAGCGAGCCGAAGACGTCGGACAGGGACTCGTTGAGGGCGCCGGGCTGGCCGAAGTAGGTCAGGTTGGCCGTGTACTGCGTGACGCCGTGGGTGAGTTCGTGGCCGATGACGTCGATCGGGATGGTGAAGTCGAGGAAGATCTCGCCGTCACCGTCGCCGAACACCATCTGCTCGCCGTTCCAGAAGGCGTTGTTGTAGTCCTTGTCGTAGTGCACGCTCGCGTCGAGCGGGAGCCCGTTGCCGTCGATCGAGTAGCGCTCGTAGGCCTTCAGATACAGCTCGAAGGTGGCGCCGAGACCGGCGTAGGCGCGGTTGGCGGTGGCGTCCTTGCCGGGGTCGTCGCCCTCGCCGCGGACCTTGTGGCCGGGCAGGTCGGTGCCGTGGCGGGCGTCGTAGATGGTGCGGTGGGGCTGCTCGGCGGTCGCTCCGGTGGGCGGGGCGACGGCAGGGGCGCCGATGACGGTGGTCAGACGGCGGTGGGTGCGCTCGAAGGCGTCGCGCTCGAGGGTCTTGCGAGCGGCGTTGGCGAGCGCCGGGTCCTCGTGCTGGGCCAGCTTGTCGAGGATGTGCGGCGGTACGACGGTGCAGAAGACGGGCTCTGAGCCCCCGTTGGTCTTCGTCATGCCCGGCACGATGGCACTGCGTTAGCTGTATGTCACTAGGTGCGACCATGATTGGTGAAATATGGGGATGCTCCCGCCGTTGGTGGTTGCACTGTGTTATGCCGCTTAGGCGGTGGGTGGTTGCTCGCGCCCACGCGGCGGAGCCGCACATCGACACAGCCCCGCGCCCCTGTGGGGCGCGTCCCAGTCCCGCATGTTGATACGGGGCCGCCTTTCTGAGCCGGCTCGGCTAGCATGCTTCGCATCATGCGTTTCGGGCTGCTTCTTCTTAGCTGCCGCGGCGAGGGCCTGTAGGACAGGTCGACTCCCTCCCCGCGGAGCTTCGTGTTGCGTCGTCGGCCGTCCTTCCGGACACCAAGAGGAGCCCCGCAATCATGGCGAACCGCCAGCAGCCCAGCAGCATGCCGATCCACAAGTACGGGAAGTACGAGCAGGTCGACATCCCCGACCGCACCTGGCCCGAGAAGCGGATCACCCAGGCCCCCCGCTGGCTCTCCACCGACCTGCGTGACGGCAACCAGTCCCTGATCGACCCGATGTCGCCCGAGCGCAAGCGCCGGATGTTCGACCAGCTGGTGAAGATGGGCTACAAGGAGATCGAGGTCGGCTTCCCGGCGTCGGGCCAGACGGACTTCGATTTCGTACGGTCGATCATCGAGGAGCCCGGGGTCATTCCCGACGACGTCACCATCTCCGTACTGACCCAGGCCCGCGAGGACCTGATCGAGCGGACCGTGGAGTCGCTGAAGGGCGCCAAGCGGGCCAACGTCCACCTGTACAACGCCACCGCGCCCGTCTTCCGCCGGGTCGTCTTCCGGGGCTCCAAGGACGACATCAAGCAGATCGCCGTCGACGGCACGCGGCTGGTGATGGAGTACGCGGAGAAGCTGCTGGGCCCGGAGACCGAGTTCGGCTACCAGTACAGCCCGGAGATCTTCACCGACACCGAACTGGACTTCGCGCTGGAGGTCTGCGAGGCGGTCATGGACGTCTGGCAGCCCGGCCCGGACCGCGAGATCATCCTGAACCTGCCGGCGACCGTCGAGCGCTCCACGCCCTCCACCCACGCCGACCGCTTCGAGTGGATGGGCCGCAACCTGTCCCGCCGCGAGTACGTCTGCCTGTCCATCCACCCGCACAACGACCGGGGTACGGCCGTCGCCGCCGCCGAGCTGGCGCTGATGGCCGGCGCCGACCGCGTCGAGGGATGTCTGTTCGGGCAGGGCGAGCGCACCGGCAACGTCGACCTGGTCACCCTGGGCATGAACCTGTTCTCCCAGGGCGTCGACCCGCAGATCGACTTCTCCGACATCGACGAGATCCGTCGTACGTGGGAGTACTGCAACCAGATGGAGGTCCACCCGCGCCACCCGTACGTGGGCGACCTGGTCTACACGTCCTTCTCCGGCTCCCACCAGGACGCCATCAAGAAGGGCTTCGACGCGATGGAGGCCGACGCGGCCGCCAAGGGCGTGACGGTCGACGACATCGAGTGGGCGGTGCCGTACCTGCCGATCGACCCGAAGGACGTGGGCCGCTCGTACGAGGCCGTGATCCGGGTCAACTCGCAGTCCGGCAAGGGCGGTATCGCGTACGTCCTGAAGAACGACCACAAGCTGGACCTGCCGCGCCGGATGCAGATCGAGTTCTCGAAGATCATCCAGGCGAAAACGGACGCCGAGGGCGGCGAGGTCACCGGCTCCGACATCTGGGCGGTCTTCCAGGACGAGTACCTGCCGAACCCCGAGAACCCGTGGGGCCGTATCCAGGTCAGGAACGGGCAGTCGACGACCGACACGGACGGGGTGGACACGCTCAGGGTCGAGGCGACCGTGGACGGCGAGGACACCGTCCTGACCGGTACCGGCAACGGCCCGATCTCCGCCTTCTTCGACGCCCTGCAGAAGATCGGCGTCGACGCCCGGCTGCTGGACTACCAGGAGCACACGATGAGCGAGGGCGCCTCCGCGCAGGCCGCCTCCTACATCGAATGCGCGATCGACGACAAGGTTCTGTGGGGAATCGGCATCGACGCGAACACGACGCGTGCCTCCCTGAAGGCGGTCGTCTCGGCGGTCAACCGCGCCGCCCGCTGACCCCTCTGACGTGCTGGTTCGGGGTCCTGATCGTCGTATACGGCGACCGGGGCCCCGCCCCTTTTCGGCCACCTCTTCGTGGAGGTCACGGAAAGGTCTCTTCCGGGGTACTGACTGCGCCTCCCCGATGTGGCTAACATCACGACACCGCTGCGATGTTGCCGCGGTGTTAAGGAGGTGCGACGTGCTGCCAGTACGGGGACGAAACGGCCGGGCCGCCAGGCCTGCGCGCCTCCTGGGAACCCGCACCGCGTGGACGCCCGTCGGGGACGGCGAGTTCTTCTGCCTGGGCTGCGGAGGCGACCGCAACTACCAGCGGATGACCGGCCGCCGCCGCTTCACCCTCCTCGGCGTCCCGGTCCTGCCGCGCGGCGAGACCGGCCCGGTCGTCGAGTGCGCGGCCTGCGGCCGCCACTTCGGCACGGACGCCCTGGACCACCCCACCACCACCCGCTTCTCCGCGATGCTCCGCGACGCCGTGCACACCGTCGCGCTCGCGGTCCTCGCGGCGGGCGGCACCTGCGCCCGTACGACGCTGGAGACGGCCGCGGCCGCCGTCCGCGCCGCCGGCTTCGAGGACTGCACGGAGGACCAGCTCGGCGCCCTGGTCGACGCCCTGGCCGCGGACACCGGCCGGGTCTACGGCGAGCCGGGCGGCGCGGGTCTGGCCATAGAGCTGCACGAGGCCCTCGACCCCCTCGCCCCGCACCTCGCCCCCGTGGGCCGCGAGTCGATCCTCCTCCAGGCCGCCCGCATCGCCCTCGCCGACGGCCCCTACACGCCCCCCGAACGGGACGTCCTGACCACGGTGGGCGCGGCCCTGACCATCTGCTCGGACGACGTCAAGCGGCTGCTGGCGGCGGCACGGACGCCGTCCTGATACTCCCGCGGGAGTAACGCCGTACGGCGGCCTCCCCCCGCAGTAGCCCCGAACTCGATCCCACGCCCGACGAACGCGTCCCTGCGCGCCGGAAGTCTGGAAGCGAACCAGACACCCGAGCGGAGGGAGGCCCGTCCATGGGGGCCGGTAGGACAGAAGCGGGACGTCGGCGGGCCGTGCCCTGGGCGGTGGTCGGGCTGTGGGTGGCCGCGCTGGTGCTCGTGGGGCCGTTCGCCGGGAAGTTCTCCGGGATCCAGCAGAACCGGTCCGTGGACTACCTGCCCGACAGCGCGGACTCGACCCGGGTGGCCCGTGTCCAGGACCGGCTGCCCGGCGGGGAGGCCACCGACCTGCTGGTCGTCTACCACCGGGCGGGCGGGCTCACATCCGCCGACAAGGAGAGGGCAGGCGAGCAGGTCGCCCGGATCGAGGCCGCGTACCCGCTCACCGGCACGCCGCGGGCCGTCCCCTCCCGGGACGGCAGCACCCTGATGTACCCCGTCTCCAGCACCCGGCCCGGCCAGGACGACAAGGCGCGGGACGCCTTCGTCGACGGGGTCCGGGTCATCGCGGACGGCGGCGACGGGCTGAGCGTGCGGGTCGGCGGGCCCGGCGCGCTCAACACCGACATGGGCAAGGTCTTCGGCAGCCTCGACGGCACGCTGCTGTACGCCACGCTCGGCGTCGTCACCGTCCTGCTCGTGCTCATCTACCGCAGCCCCTTCCTCTGGCTCGTCCCGCTCGCGACGGCCGGGGTCGCAGCCGGTCTGGCGATGGCCGCCGGGTACGCGCTGCACGAGGCCTTCGGCGTCACCGTCACCGGCCAGAGCGGCGGTGTGATGACCGTGCTCGTCCTGGGCGCCGGCACCGACTACGCGCTGCTGCTCATCTCCCGCTACCGCGAGGAGCTACGGCGGCACGAGCGGCCGTACGACGCCATGCGTGCCGCGCTGAAGGGCTGCGGCCCGGCGATCCTCGCGTCCTCGGCCACGGTCGCGGCCGGGCTGCTGTGCCTGCTCGCCGCCGATCTCAACAGCAGCAGCGGGATGGGACCGGTCGGGACGGTCGGTGTGCTGGCAGCGCTGCTCGCCATGACCACCCTGCTGCCCGCCGTGCTGGTGCTGCTGGGGCGGCGGGTCTTCTGGCCGATGATCCCCGCCCTCGGGAGCGAGCCGAGGGCGCGGCGGTCGCTGTTCGCCGCGATGGGGACGTCCGCCACGCGCCGGCCCGTCGCCGTGCTGGCCGGCGGGGCGGTGCTGCTCGGAGCGCTGGCGCTCGGTGTCCTGCACCTGCCCGGTTCGCTCAGGCAGGAGGACTCCTTCACCACGAGGCCCGAGTCGATCGTCGCCGCGCGGACGCTCGCGCAGGCCTACCCGGGGCACAGCAGCCAGCCCGTCACGGTCATCGCGCCGACCGGGAAGGCCGACGCGGTACTGGCCGCGGCCCGGGCGACGGACGGGGTCGGGCAGGCGACGGCCGGGCGGAGCGGAGGCGGCTGGACCGAGGTGCGGGTCTTTCCCACCGCCGCCCCCGAGAGCCCGGGCGAGACGCGGACCATCGAGGCCCTGCGCGCCGGGCTCGACCACCGCTACGGCACCCATGTCGGCGGACCCAGCGCCCAGCAGCTCGACCTCGCCGACAGCCAGGCCCGGGACCGTGAGGTCGTCGTGCCGCTGGTGCTGGCCGCCGTGTTCGTGATCCTGGTGGGTCTGCTGCGCAGCCTCGTCGCGCCGCTGATGCTGCTCGTCGCGGTCGTCGCGGTGTGGGGCGCGGCGCTCGGGATCGGGGGCCTGGTGTTCGGGCCGGTGCTGGGCTTCCACGGCACGGACTCGGGCCTCGGGCTGCTGTCCTTCGTGTTCCTCGTGGCCCTGGGCGTCGACTACGGCATCTTCCTCATGCACCGGATGCGCGAGGAGTCCCTCGCCGGCGCCGAACCGCGGACGGCCGCGCTCACCGCGCTGCGCACCACCGGCGGGGTCATCGCCTCCGCCGGTGTCGTCCTCGCCGCGACCTTCGCCGTGCTGACCACGCTGCCGCTGGTGCCCCTGGTCGAGCTGGGGTTCGTGATCGCGGTCGGGGTGCTCCTCGACACCTTCCTGGTGCGGACGTACCTGGTGACGACGGCGAGCATGCTGCTCGGGCGGCGGGTGTGGTGGCCGGGGCGGCTGTCGCGGGAGCCGGAGCCCGTGCGGCCGCAGCGCCGGCGGGAACCCGTGTGAAGCTGAACCCCGTGGAGCAGACGCAGACGAGAGCGTCCCTGCCGCGGCGGGCCGACCGGATCATGGCGGTGGTCAACCGCGACCCGCGCACCGCCCCGCACGGCACCCGCAACGACGCGATCCTCGCCGCCGTGCTCTGTGCGGCGGCCGTGTGCCTCGCGCTGTTCACCGACCAGAGCCGCCGGCCGGACGCGCTCGGCTGGACGCTGCTGCTTGCCGCGCACGTGCCGCTGGTGTGGCGGCGGCGCCGGCCTTTGCTCGTCCTGGTCACCGGGCTCGTGCTGCTCGTGCCGTACCACGCCCTGCAGAACAACCACTTCGCGGCGACCCCGGCCACGATCGTCGCGCTCTACACGGTCGCCGTCACCGGCCGCCCGCTGCGCACCATCCTGGCGGGCGCCGTCGTCCTCGGCGTCTCCACCGGCGCCATGCTCACCGTCAGCACCCACATGGCGGTCGAACTGCTGCGGATCTCCGGCTGGGTGATCGCCACCCTGTTCTGCGGGGTCGACGTCCGCTACTACCGGCACTACGTCGCCGCGATCGTCGAGCGGGCCGAGCGCGCCGAACGCACCCGCGAGGAGGAGGCCCGCCGCCGGGTCGCCGAGGAACGCCTGCGGATCGCCCGCGATCTGCACGACCTGCTCGCCCACAGCATCACCCTGATCGGCGTGCAGACCTCGGTGGCCGCGCACGTCCTCGGCGCCGACCCCGAGCGCCTGGACCGGGAGACCGTCGCGAAGGCGCTGGACGACATCGCGGAGACCTGCCGGACGGCACGCGGTGAACTGCGCACCACCCTGGAGGTGCTGCGGGCCTGTGAGAACGGCGACGGGCGCGGCCCGCTGCCCGGCCTCGACGGACTGCCCGACCTCGTTCGCACGGCACGGCTCGCGGGCGCGCGCGTCGAGCCGTCGCTCCGGGCGCGGCAGGCACCCCCGGCCGTGGGCGCGGCCGCCTACCGGATCGTCCAGGAGGCGCTGACCAACGCCGTACGGCACGCCGGGCCCGAAGCCGCCGTACGGGTCGAGGTGTACGAGACGGACGGGGCCCTGCGCCTGTCCGTCACCGACGACGGCGCCTGCCCCGACCCCGGCACCGCGCCCGGATTCGGGGTGGCCGGCATGCGGGAGCGGGCCCGCAGCGTGGGTGGCACACTCGACGCCGGGCCACGCCGGGAGGGCGGCTTCGCGGTCACCGCCGTGCTGCCGCTGACGACCACGGGGGAAGGGACAGGATGACCATCCGCGTACTGCTCGCCGACGACCAGACGCTGGTACGGGCCGCGTTCGCGATGCTGGTGGAGTCGGCGCGGGACATGGACGTCGTCGGACAGGCGGGCACCGGCCGGGAGGCGGTGGAGCTGACCCGCGCCGAGCGGCCCGACCTGGTGGTGATGGACATCCGGATGCCGGACCTGGACGGCATCGAGGCGACCCGGCTCATCGCCGCGGACGCGGAGCTGAGGGACGTCCGGGTCCTCGTCCTCACCACCTACGACACGGACGAGAACATCGTCGAGGCGCTGCGCGCCGGAGCCTCCGGGTTCCTGGTCAAGGACACCCGTCCGGCCGAACTCCTCGACGCCGTCCGGACCGTGGCCGCGGGCGAGTCACTGCTCTCGCCGGGGCCCACGGCACGGCTGATCGAGCGGTTCCTGCGCAGCCCGTCGACGCCGCCGACGGGCGGCCCGGAGTGTCTGTCGGACCGGGAGCGGGAGGTGCTGGCGCTGGTGGCGCGGGGCCTCAACAACGCGGAGATCGCCGGGGCGTTGGGGCTGAGCCCGCTCACCGCCAAGACCCACGTCAGCCGGATCATGGGCAGGCTCGGGGCGCGGGACCGGGCGCAGCTGGTGATGGTGGCCTACGAGTCGGGACTGGTGACTCCGGGAACCATCGACCCGTGACCCTCCTGAGCCGCACCCTCCTCGTCACTCTCGCGGTCCTCGCCCCCACCACGGCGACGGCGCACGCCTCCACCGCCCACGGCTGCACGTCCTCCGTCCCCTACGTCTCCGGCGAGGGCGGCTACGACACCTACCGCATCCCGGCCACCGTCACGACCCGGCGGGGCACCGTGCTCGCCTTCGCCGAGGGACGGCACGACAGCCCCTCCGACACCGGACACATCGACGTCGTCCTGCGCCGGTCGGACGACGGCGGCTGCACCTGGGGGCCGTTGCGGGTGGTGGCACCCGGGGACGGGGACACGCGGGGCAATCCGGCGCCGGTCGTCGATCCGCGCACCGGGGCGATCGTGCTGGTCACCTCCTACAACAGCGGAGCCGTGACGGAGGCGCAGATCATGCGCGGGGAGGTGACCCCCGAGCGGGGACGGCGGGTGTTCGTGCAGCGCAGCCGGGACGACGGGCTGACCTTCTCCGCGCCCCGCGAGATCACGGCCCAGGTGAAGCGGCCGGACTGGCGGTGGTACGCGACGGGGCCGGGCCACGCGGTCGCCCTCACCAGCGGCCCGCACGCCGGACGCCTGGTGGTCGCCGCCAACCACTCCGGCCCGCCGCCCGCCGGTTCCCCCGACACCGGCGCGGAGGCCAGGTACTACGGCGCGCACGACATCTACAGCGACGACGGCGGCGAGAGCTGGCACATCGGGTTCACGGACGACACCTACGACGGCGTGGTCAACGCCAACGAGTCCACCGCCGCCCAGCTCCCCGACGGACGGCTGTACTTCAACTCCCGCGACCAGAACGGCACGAGCCCCGGCAACCGGGTGGACACCTACTCCGGGGACGGCGGCGAGAGCGTCGACCACCCCTACGCCGGGCAGCCCACCCTCGACGACGCCCCGGTCGTCGAGGGCAGCGTCCTCCAACTCGCCGGTCCGCAAGCCCCGTTGATCTTCTCGGCCCCTTCCGTCCCGACCGCCCGCCGCTCGATGGCCGTCTGGAGCAGCGCGGACGCCGGAGCGACCTTCACGAGGTCCCTGACCCTCGCCGACCAGCCGGCCGCCTACTCCGACCTGACCCAGGTGGACGCCCGGACGGCCGGCCTCCTGTACGAGACGGGGACGAGCGGCCCGTACGACACGATCGAGTTCCGCAGACTGCCGGTCGACGGGCTCTGAGCCGCGCGCGCACTTCCGGCGGAGCCCTCAGTGCAGTCCGGCGGCGGCGAGGTACTTGGCGATCCGCTCCACCTCCTCCGGCGACAGCGGCACCTGGGGTTCCGCCGTCGCCGGGCAGTCGATGACACCCCGAAGGTGCAGCGCCGCCTTGAAGGCGCCCAGCGCCGACGAGCTGCCGCCCATACGGGCCGGGTCGCCGACGCCCACCAGCCGGAACAGGGCGCACAGCCGCTCCTGTTCGGCCCGCGCCCGCTCCCGGTCACCGTCCCGGCACAGGCGGACGAGACGGACGTAGCCATGGGGGTCGACGTTGGCGAGGCCCGGGACGGCTCCGTCGGCGCCGAGCGCGAGGGCGGCGTCGACGATCAGTTCCGAGCCGGTCAGGACGCTGAAGCCGGGCAGCGCACGGGCGCCCGTGACGACCTCGCGGAAGGCGGCCAGGTCGCCGCTGGAGTCCTTCAGCCCGGCGAGGATGCCGTCGGCGGCGAGGGTGAGGACCAGCTCGGCGGGGAGCTTCGTGTGGACGGCCGTCGGGATGTCGTAGGCGATCACCGGGACCGGGGAATCCTGCGCGACCAGGCGGAAGTGGCGGGCGATCTCGGCGGGGTGGGTGCGGGTGTAGAAGGGGGCCGTCACCACCACCGCGTCCGCGCCCGCCGAGGTCACGGCCCGCACATGGTCCAGGACCCGGGGGGTCGTCATGTCGATCGCCCCGGCCAGGACCGGGAGCCGGCCGGCCACATGGGCGGCCACCGACTCCACGACCAGCCGCCGCTGCCCGTCGGTCAGATACGCCGCCTCCGACGAGGAGCCCAGCACGAACAGCGCGTCGACCCCTGCGTCCACCAGATGGTCGACCAGTCTGAGCAGCGAGGGGACGTCCACCTCGCGGTCCGGTGTCAGGGGCGTGCAGACGGGCGGGACGACACCGGTCAGCGGGGTGGGAAGGGTCATGAGGGCTCCCTGGGGTGGTTCTGCCGTACGAGGTCGCGCGTCGATTCGGCCTCCTGAACAGGATGGTGGCAGCGGAACCGGTGACCGGGCGCCGACGCGGCCGAGAATTCCGGCATCTCGGACGCGCATCGGCCGTCCGCCTTCCAGCAGCGGGTGCGGAAGGGACAGCCGGAGGGCGGCCGGGTCGCGGACGGCACCGGGCCGGTGAGGGGGATCGGCTCGACGGGACGCAGCAGTCCGGGGACCGCCGAGAACAGGGCCCGGGTATAGGGGTGGCGGGCCCGGTCCGTGACCTCCGTGGCCGGGGACTCCTCCACGATCCTGCCGAGGTACATGGTGATCACGCGGTCGCTCATCCGCCGTACCGTCTGGATGTCGTGCGAGACGAAGACCAGGGCGAGGCCCAGGCGCTCCTTCAGGTCGAGGAGGAGGTTGAGGATCTGGGCGCGGACGGAGACGTCGAGGGCGCTCGTCGGTTCGTCCGCCACGACCAGCTCGGGCTCCAGGGCCAACGCCCGTGCGATCGCCACCCGTTGGCGCTGACCGCCGGACAACTGGCCGGGCAGGGCGTCGGCGAGGGCGCGGGGCAGACCGACGAGGCCCATCAACTCCCGTACCCGGTCCTCACGTTCGGCGGTCGTGCCGTGCCGGTGCACGTCCAGCGGGTCGCGCAGGATCCGCCGTACCGGCAGCCGGCGGTTCAGGGCGGTCGAGGGGTCCTGGAAGACCATTCCGGTGCCGGCGCCGACGGTGGTCCGGCGTTCGGCGGACGGCATCGACCACAGGTCGCGGCCCCGGAAGGACACCGTGCCCCCGGTCGGCCGCTGGATGCCGACCAGCACCTTCGCCAGTGTCGACTTGCCGCAGCCGGACTCGCCGACGACGCCGACCGTCTCGCCGGGCGCGACGGAGAGGTCGGCACCGGTGAGGGCGTGGACCCGGTCGCGGGTGAACAGGCCGCCGCCGCGGGCCCGGTGGACGACATGGGCGCCGGACAGCTCGACGATCGCGTTCACTGCACCGCCTCCGACTCCGACGACGTCACGAGATCGACCGCGGGGTGGTGACAGGCCGCCGTGTGCGCGGGCGTGCCGAGCAGATCGGGCGGGGTGGTGCGGCAGACGCCGGTGGCGAGCGGGCAGCGGGTGGCGAAGCGGCAGCCGGCCGGGAAGTCGGCGGGGGACGGGACGACGCCCCTGATCTGGGTCATGCGCTCCTCGGCCGACTCCAGGGACAGCACGCTGCCCAGCAGTCCGCGCGTGTAGTGGTGGGCCGGCTCCTCGACCAGGTCGGCGGTGACGCCCGTCTCCACGATCTGCCCGCCGTACATCACCACCACCCGGTCGGTGACGTCCGCGACCAGCGCCAGGTCGTGCGAGACGAGGATCAGCGCGAAGCCCAGCTCCTCGCGCAGCCGCAGCAGCAGCTCCATGACCTGCGCCTGGACCGTCACGTCCAGCGCGGTCGTGGGCTCGTCGGCGATGATCAGCCTCGGCTCGCGGGAGAGGGCCATGGCGATCAGGACGCGCTGCCGCTGGCCGCCGGAGAGTTCGTGCGGGTAGCTGCGCAGGGTGCGGTCGGCGTCGAGTCCGACCAGGGCGAGCAGTTCGGCGGGAGTGCGGTGGCCGCCGCGCCGCAGGACCTGCTTGAGCTGGGCGCGGACGGTCATCGCCGGGTTCAGGGAGGACAGCGCGTCCTGGTAGACCATCGCCATCTCGTGGCCGAGCAGCCGACGCCGTTCCCGCAGCGGTTCGGCGAGCAACTCCCGTTGTTGGAAGCGGACTTGGCCACCCACCCGGGCGCCCTTCGGCTGGAGTCCCATGACGGTCAGGGCGGTCAGCGACTTGCCGCATCCCGACTCACCCACAAGCCCCAGCACCTCACCGGGCCGCACCTCGAAGCTGATGCCGTCCACGATGTCGACGCCGCCGTGCCGTGAGTCGAACCCGATGGTGAGGTCCTCCACCGCGAGCACGGGCTGCCGCCCCTGGGGGAGGGGACGGGCCCTGCTGCGCAGTCGCGCCGCTGCCGCCGCCAGCCCGGGCAGCCGCAGCACCTCCCCGCTCCCCGGCTCCGGAGCCTCCACCGGGTCGTCCTCGCCCCGCACCTCCACCGCACGCCCCGCCGGGACGGCCCACGCGTCCGACACGCCCTCGGCCAGGACGTTCAACGACAGCACGGTCACCAGCATCAGCAGCCCGGGGAAGACGGTCGCCCACCATCCCCCGGTCAGCACCATGTTCTTGCCGTCCGCGATGACACTGCCCCAGGACGGGTCCGGCGGCCGCACCCCCGCCCCGATGAACGACAGCGAGGCCTCGAAGACGACCGCCTCGGCGACCTGCACGGTGCAGAACACCAGCACCGGTGCGGCGCAGTTGACGGCCACATGGCGCAGCACGATGTGCGGGGTCCGGGCGCCGATCACCCGTTCCGCCGTCACGTAGTCCTCGCCGTACTGGTCGAGGACGTTGGCGCGTACGACCCGTGCCACCGGCGGGGTGAACAGGAACGCGATCGCGCAGATCAACACCGTGATCCCGCCCCCGAAGACGGCCACCAGCACGGCGGCCAGCGCGATGCCGGGGAACGCCATCACCACGTCCAGGCAGCGCATCAGCGTCTCGTCGACCCCCTTGCGCGAGGTCGCGGCGACCGCCCCGATCAGCGCTCCCACGACCAGCGCCAGCGCGGTCGCGCCGAGTCCGATGGCCAGCGACCAGCGGGCGCCGTACATCAGCCGGCTGAGGATGTCCCGGCCCAGGCTGTCCTGGCCCATCCAGTGCTCGGCGGACGGATGCCCGGTGTCGTCGACGAGCGGCTGCTGGTCGAGCGGGTCGTCCGGCGCGATCAGTGGGGCCAGCAGGGCGACCAGGACGACGACGGCCAGGAAGCAGACGGCGGCCTTCGACAGCGGTGGCAGCCGCCGCCAGCCGCGCGGGCGCAGCCCCGGCCGGGACAGGATCCCGGCGAGGTCCTTGCGGGTGGGGAAGGTCATGACGCCTCCCTGAGGCGCGGGTTGAGCAGCAGGTACAGGACGTCGATGACGAGGTTGACCACGACGAACCCGGTCGCGGTCGTCAGGACGACGCCCTGCACGACCGCCGGGTCGCCGTTCTGCACGGCGTCGATCATCAGCTTGCCCATGCCGGGCAGCGCGAAGATCGTCTCGATGACGACAGCGCCGCCGAGCAGATAGCCGACGCGCAGCCCGAGCACGGTCAGCGGGTTGACGAGCGCGTTGCGCAGGACGTTGCGGCCCACGACGACACGCGGCGGCAGTCCGCTGCCGATCGCCGTACGGACGTAGTCCTTGTCCAGCTCCTCCACCACCGACGTCCTCACGATCCGGGTGAGTTGGGCCGCGACCGGCAGCGACAGGGCCAGGGCGGGCAGGGTCATGGTCCGCAGCCAGCCGGTGAGGGAGTCGGCAGGGTTGATGTAGCCCCCGGTCGGGAACCAGCCCCGGTCGACCGCCAGGTACTGGATCATCAGCAGCGCCAGCCAGTAGGCGGGGGCCGCGACGCCGATGAGGGAGACGACCCGGATGATCTGGTCGGGGAGGCGGTCGCGGTGGACGGCCGCCGTGACCCCGCCGAGCAGGGACAGCACCACGGCGATCGCGAGGCCCAGGAAGGTGAGCTGAAGGGTGAGCGGCAGCGCGGTGGCGACCTGGTCGCGGACCGGGGCGCGGGTCAGGGCACTGGTGCCGAGGTCGCCGTGGAGCAGGCCGCCGACGAAGTGGACGTAGCGCACGGGCAGCGGGTCGAGCAGGCCGTTGCGCTCACGGAAGTCGTGCAGCTGTCGCGCGGTCGGGTTGGAGCCCTGGAAGAAGGCGGACGCCGGGTCGACGTCGGAGAAGCGCATCACCAGGAACACGAACAGCACCACGCCGAGCATCAGCGGCACGAGCAGGGCGACACGGCGGACGAGGATGCGCAGGACGGCGATCACGACGGTGCCCCTAGACCCAGGTCGCCCGGAGCAGGTTGATGCCGGGATACGGCTGCGCCCTGATCCCCCTCAGCCTCCGCGGATCCCACGCCGTCATCAGCTCGTTGTGGACGACCGGGTAGAGCACGGCCTGCTCGGCGACGATGTCGATGTAGTCCTGGATCATCGCCCTCTTCCTCTCCGGGTCGGGCTCCCGGGTCGCCCGGTCCATGTCCGCGAAGAGCCGCTTGGCCACCGGGTCGTCGGCCCAACGGGTGTAGCCCATCCAGAGGTTGGCGGGTCCGTAGTTGTAGTGCATGATCAGGTCGGCGTCGAGGCCGAACTGGTTGGGGTTCGAGGCGGCGGCCACGACCTGGTAGTCCCGCTTCTGGTCCATCTTGGTGAAGACGGCGGTCGTCTCCTGCGGTGAGAGGGTGGTCCGCACACCGATCGCGTCCCAGGAGGCCTTGATGGTCGGCAGACAGTCGACGATCCAACTCACGTTCACCGCGAGGACGTCGACCCTCAGCCCGCTCACCCCGGCCGCCTTCAGCAGCGCCCTCGCCTTCTCGGGGTCGTGGCCGTAGACGGTCCTCGCCCGCCGGTAGGCCGGGTTGCCCTCGTTCAGGAAGGAGGACGACGGCTTCCCGTGCCCCTTGAGCGCTACCCGCACCATCTTCTCGGTGTCGATGGCGTAGTGCAGCGCCTGCCGCACCCGTACGTCGTCGAAGGGCTTGTGCCGGGTGTTGAACATCAGGAACAGGTTGTTCATGCCCGCCCCGCCCGCGACCGCCAGCCCGCCGCTCCTGAGCTGCTCGATGTCGGCGTACGGGATGTTGTCGGCGATCTGCGCGCCCGCGCTCGCCCCGGAGACCCGGGCCACGCGCGGGGCCGCGTCCACGATCGTCAGCCAGTTCATCCGCCGGAAGGCCGGCGGGCGGGGGCCGTTGTACTGCTCGAAGGCCGCGAAGGTCGTGTTGGACTTCGGATGGTGCGCGGTCTGCCGGTACGGCCCCGAGCCGACCGCCAGTCCCCTGATCGCCTCGTCCCAGGCGCCCGGCCGGGAGAAGACGTGCTTCGGCATGATCTTGGCGATGGTGAGCCGTGCGGCCCCCTCCGGGAAGGGGAACGCGAGCACCAGCTCGACCGTGCGCGCGTCGACCTTCCGGACTTCCTTCAGCCAGCTCGCGAAGAAGCCCTTGGCGAGGGTCTGGGTCCTCGGGTCGAGGATGCGGTCGAAGACGAAGACCACGTCGTCGGCGGTCACGGGCTCGCCGTCGTGGAAGGTCGCGCCCTCCCGGAGCGTGAAACGCCAGGTCGTCGCGCGGAGGTCCGTGGGCACCTCGGTCGCGAGCGCCGCGTACGGCTCACGGGAGATCGGGTCGGTGTCCAGCAGCCCCTCGTAGACGTGGTTGTTGGCGGCCATGCAGAACGCCGACGCGGTCTGCGTCGGGTCCCAGCTGCCGTCGTTCCCATAGCCGATGACGGCGGTGAGCGTGCGGTCCTTGCCGCCGCGCCCGGTGTCGATCGTCGACGGCGGCCCCCACGAGCAGGCGGACAGGGACGCTGAGAAGGCGGAGGCCGCGCCCAGCGCGCCGGTGTGCTTCAGGAAGGTCCGGCGGTGCACGGTTCCTCCAGCGGTGAGGAGATACGACGTCCTACGTCCTGGCGTCAGCCGCGACCCTAGGAGGGGCCCAGAGGGCGGTCAAGGGAACGCACACGAATGGCGTAGCCGTCAGAGGTCGGACCAATGACGTGCTGTTATGGCCGAGTTGACGCCCCGTCGGTCGTACGCTGGCCGGATGACGGAGACGTGGAACCCCGCGGACCCCGGGGTGCTGCGCCTGCCCTCCGGCCGGCTGATCCGGGGCCGGGGACTGCGCCGCCCCCTCCCGCCCGGGGCGCCCGAACCCTCGTACGCCCTCTACCTCCTCGGCGGCCAACCCCCGCCCGTTCCCTGGGAGTCCACCTGGATCCGCTGGCCCGACTTCCGGCTGCCCGCCGACCGCCCGGCGGCCCGCGTCGCCCTCACCGCGGCCTGGGAGCGGGCCGTGTGTGAACGGGTGGAGGTCGCTTGCGGTGGCGGCCGGGGACGCACCGGGACCGCGCTGGCGTGTCTGGCGGTGCTGGACGGGGTGCCGGCGGAGGAGGCGGTGGACTTCATACGCCGGCACTACGACCGGCGGGCCGTGGAGACGCCCTGGCAGAAGCGCTACGTACGGACATTCGCCGGCTGAGCGCGTCGGCCACCAGGGTCCGGCTTGGTCGTCAGGACCGCCAGGACGTCATTCCTTGGTTGCCGGACCGTAGACCATCGGCGGACGGCGGGGCGGGAACGCGCGGGCCACGCTGGGGTCATGGATGAGACGAAGGGGATCAGCCGGGCGCGGTTCCTGGCGGGGGCCGCGGCCGTGTCGGTCGCGGCGGCGACCCGGCCGGCGGCCGCCGCCGGACGGCACGGCCTCCGGCACCGGGGAGTCGTCTACACCGTCGGGGAGGGGGAGACACCGGGGACCGCGTGGAGCGCCGCCCGGATGCGGCGCGACATCCGGGCCATCCGCGACCGCCTGCACGCGGACACCGTCGACGTGACCGGCGACGGTGTCGAACGGCTCACCGCCACCGCCGCCGAGGCCGCCGAGCGGGGACTGCACGTATGGCTGCAACCCACCCTCGCGGACGCCCCGGAGCGGGACATCCTGGAGCACATGGCCGAGTGCGGGCGGTTCGCTGAGCGGCTGCGGCGGCAGGGGGCGAGCGTCGACTTCAGCGTGGGCTGCGAGTTCTGGCTGTTCGTGCCCGGGATCGTGCCGGGGGAGACGGTCCTGGAGCGGGTCCGGAACCTGCTGGACGGGAAGGTCGACCCCGTGGCGATGCAGCGCCGCCTCGACCGCTTCACCGCGAAGGCGGCGGCGCTCGGGCGGTCCGTCTTCCACGGCGACCTGAGCTATGCCGCCGCCCAGGACGACAAGGTCGACTGGCGGCTGTTCGACATCGTCGGCATCGACTACTACTCGTACTTCCACCACCATTCCGACTACATACGGGAGTTGAGGCGCTACCAGCGCTGGGGCAAGCCCCTCGCCATCACCGAGTTCGGCACCTGCACCTACGTCGGCGCCCCCGAGGCGGGCGGCATGGGCTGGGACGTCGTCGACTACGACAAGGGCGAGATCAAGGGACACCTGGTCCGCAGCGAGCACACCCAGGCCGCCTACCTCGTCGACGTGCTGTCGGTGTTCGAGGCGATGGGGCTGTACGCGGCGATGGCCTTCGAGTTCGTCACCCCCGACGCCCCGCACCGCGCGGACGACCCGCGCAAGGACCTCGACATGGCGAGTTACAGCATCACCAAGGTCATCAAGGACCGCCCGGACGACCCGCGTTCGGGCTGGCACTGGGAGCCGAAGGAGGCCTTCCACGCCCTCGCCCGTCGCTACAGCCGGTGCGCTCACCCGCAGTAGACGTCCCGCCGGGGCCGCTCGCCCGTCGCCAGGAACCGCGACACCGTCTCGTCGCCACACACGTTGCCGTTGACGAGACAGCCGACTGCCTTGCGGCGAAGGGGGTTTATCCCATCGCCGGCCGCGGGTTTCTCAGACGTCGCGCCGGTCGACGGCCACCACCGCGACCACCGCGCTCACCGCCGCCCACACCCCGAACACGAC
>NZ_WVUG01000670.1 GCF_017614965.1 Streptomyces griseorubiginosus
GCCCCACACCCCGATGGCGACCCCCCGCTTCTCGGCCGGGAACGCCTCACTGATCAGGGTCAGGGTGAGCGGAAGCAGGACGGCCGCCCCGGCGCCCTGCACGATCCGGGCACCGATGAGCTGTTCCGGCCCGTTCGACAGGGCGGCGGTGGCGGAGGCGAGGGTGAAGACGGCGAGCCCGACGACGTACATCCGCCGGCGCCCGAAGCGGTCGCCGAGTGCGGCGCCGGTCAGGGTGAGGCAGGCGAAGACCAGGTTGTAGGCGTTGATCGTCCACTCCAGGTCCGACAGGCTCGCCCCGAAATCGGCCCGCAGCGCGGGCAGCGCGGTCGCGACGACCACGACGTCCAGGGAGCACAGCAGCGCGCCGAGTCCGGCCAGCAGGACGGTCCAGCCGCGGCGGGACGGGCCGGTCGCCACGGGTGGTTCGTGCACGGAGACACTCAGTGTGTCGGTCATGACGGGGGTTCCTTCCATGAGCTCATGAGGTCGCTCACGGAAGGCAGACCACCCTCACCCCGCAAAGGAATCGCGCCGCCCCAGGAAGGCCAGCAACCGCCCGTCGGGTCCCGCGCCCAGCGGCACGGCGACCGGCGCGCCGAACCGCACGCCCCGGTCCTCCGCCGCGACCACGCACCGCGCGACGGGCAGCAGTTCGGCGGCGAGCGCGGCCGGGATGGGCCGCCGCCGCCCGCAGGCCTGCGCCACGTCCCATCCGTGCACGGCGATCTCCACGGCACCCACGGCCGCCATCACCCGCAGGTCCAGCGGCAGTTCGCCCACCAGCACCCACTGCCCGGGCCCGGCGGCCCAGGCGCCGAGCACGGCACACGCGCGCGTGCGGAACGCGCAGGCCGGGTCGGCGGTCCCCGGCGTCAGCCCGATCCGCCCGCCAGTCAGCCCCTCGTGCAGGGCGTCGAGCGAGTCGTCGAGATGCCCGAGCAGCTCCCCCAGGTCCCACTCCGCGCACGGCGTCCCCCGCTCCAGCCGCCCGGCCCCCAC
>NZ_WVUG01000671.1 GCF_017614965.1 Streptomyces griseorubiginosus
GGCTGCTGCGGCGGCGGGGCGGGCGCACCGGTGTCGGACTCGCGGTAGGCGGTCAGCGCCTCGTGCGCGCGCTCGGCGGCCTCCCGGTACAGGTCCCGGGACTTCGTCATCGCCTCCAGGGCCTCGGCGTACATGGCCACCAGCCTGCGCTCCCGGGCCAGCTCCTCCTCGAGGGTCATCAGCCGCCAGTCGTCCCGCAGTGCCGCCACGGCCTCCTCGGCGCCGTCCGGCAGCGGCAGGGGCAGCGTCACGAAACGCGTGAGGGCGTCGACCAGCTCGGCCGGCCGTGAACCGTCGAGGAAGACGGTCCGTACCGCGAAGTCGTCCCCGTCGAAGCCGTCCGGCGCCGGATGGGTGGGCAGCACTACGGCGCCGCCGCGCGGAACCTGTACGTCGAACTCGCGCAGCGCCCGGTTGACGATGCGCAGTTGGTCCGGGGCCGCGCGGTGCTCCAGGACGCGGTGGCGCAGAGCGGGCGGCAGCAGCGGACCGAGCGGCCCGCTGCCGCGCTCGTCGGGCGTCATCGCCTCGTGGACCACGAGGTTGACGCACCAGCCGCCGCGCACGGAGGCACGCAGCAGCCGGCGGATGTCCTTGTCCTCCGTGGGCAGCCGGTTGACCTGCCGCAGGCGCAGTCCCGTGGCGGGCTCGTGGTCCCAGGCGGCATCGGCGTCGTCGGGCCAGAACATGGTCGCCGGAGACGGCCACTGCTGGTCCCAGGCGCTTTCCGCCTCCGCCGCCAGCACCCACTCTTGCGCGTCGTCGGCAAGGGGACCGAGGGTCAGCCGCGCCCGCACCGTGACCGTCGCGGCGACGGTCCAGCGCGCCTCGAAGACCTGCTCCAGGACGCCTTCGGCACCGGGCAGCTCGTGCTGGTCGTCGAGGACCTCGTCGGTGCGCAGGCGTTTGAGGGTCCGGCGCACGACGTCCGGCGCGTCGGTGCCGGCGTAGCGGCCGCGGGCCAGCCACAGGGTGGGGGACGGGGT
>NZ_WVUG01000672.1 GCF_017614965.1 Streptomyces griseorubiginosus
CACGGTCAGGGTGCCGTTGAAGATGTAGTCGCGTTTGTCGTAGCGCGTGGCGACAGCGCGGAACTGCTTCCACTTGCTCACGCACCGCTCGACGGCACTGCGTCGGCGGTACTGCGCCTTGTCGAAGGCCGGGGGACGTCCGCCCGCCCGGCCCTTGCGCCGGCGCTTGGCCCGCTGGTCATCGGGCTGGGCGATGGTTGCCTTGATACCCCGCCTGCGCAGATAGGCGCGGTTGTCGCGGCTGGAGTACGCCTTGTCCCCACGCACGCGGTCCGGACGACAGCGAGGCCGGCCCGGCCCCCGCCGGCGGATCCGTAAGCCCTCCAGCACGGCGACGAACATCGGGCTGTCGCCCCGCTGGCCTGGCGAGGTCTGCCAGGTCAACGGGCGGGCACGATCGTCGGACAGCAGATGGACCTCGCTGGTCAGTCCGCCCCGCGAGCGCCCCAGCGCCTCCCGCCCATCGGCCTCCACACGTGCACCGCCCCCTTTTGCGGGAAGTCACGCGGGGGCCGACGGCGGGCCCCGGCCGCGTGCTGATGAGCCCGGCAGGAAGTGGAGTCGATGTTCACCGCCCACTCCCGGGAGCGCTGGTGTGCCTCCTCCTCGAGGGCCTTGGCCAGGTGGCCGTCGGGGTCGGCGGCGTCGGCCTCGATCTGCAGCTCTGCCAGGATCTGCTGCCAGGTCCCGTCCGCCGACCAGCGGCGATGCCGCTCGTAGACGGTCTGCCACGGTCCATACCGCTCGGGCAGATCAGGCCAGGGCACACCGGTACGGGCACGGAACAACACCCCGTTGACCACTGTGCGGTGATCGGCCCACTGCCCACCCGGCTTGCCGTTGGCGGGAAGTAACGGCTCGATCCTCTGCCACTGCGCATCCGTCAGTTCATGCCGCCGCACCATAAGACGCCCCTGCCCAGCCCGAGCACTGATCCACCCACCCAAGCAAGAGCCATCAGAAGCGACCTAG
>NZ_WVUG01000673.1 GCF_017614965.1 Streptomyces griseorubiginosus
GTGCGGGGACAGCGGGGTGCGGGGACAGCGGGGTGCGGTCTCAGCCGCGCAGCCAGACCGCCGTGTCCGTGGGCAGCCGGCCGTCCGCGTCCAACGGGCCGCTGCTCAACAGGAGTTCGGTGTGGGGCGGGAGGACGGCGCTGTCGTCGGCGAGGTTCACGACGCACAGGGCGCTCTCCGCGCGGGCGAAGGCGAGAACGCCCTCGGGTGCGGGCAGCCAGGTGAGCGGACCGTCGCCGAACGCCGGCCGGAGCCCGATCGCGGCCCGGTACAGGCTCAGCATCGAGCCGGGGTCGCAGGCCTGGCGGTCGGCCGCGTAGGCGGGCCAGTCGGCGGGCTGCGGCAGCCAGGGCTCCCCGCCGAATCCGGCGTACGGCGCCTCGGCCGCCCACGGCAGCGGCACCCGGCACCCGTCGCGCCCCGGGTCCGTGCCGCCGGAGCGGAAGTACATCGGGTCCTCGACGCGGTCGCGGGGGATGTCGGCCTCGGGCAGGCCCAGTTCCTCGCCCTGGTAGAGGTAGACGGAGCCGGGGAGCGCGAGTGAGAGCAGGGCCGCCGCGCGGGCGCGCCGGGTGCCGAGGACGAGGTCCGTCGGGGTGCCGAAGGCTTTCTTGGCGAAGTCGAAGCCGGTGTCCGCGCGACCGTAGCGGGTGACCGTGCGGGTGACGTCGTGGTTGCAGAGCACCCAGGTGGCGGGGGCGCCGACGGGGGCGTGCTCGGCGAGGGTCGTGTCGATGGCCGTGCGCAGCCGGCCGGCGTCCCAAGGGCAGGACAGGAAGGAGAAGTTGAAGGCCGTGTGCAGTTCGTCGGGGCGGAGGTAGCGGGCGAAGCGTTCGGCGTCGGGGAGCCACACCTCGCCGACGAACATGCCGTCGTACTCGTCGGCGACCGCACGCCAGGAGCGGTAGATGTCGTGGAGTTCGTCGCGGTCGACGAAGGGGTGCGGGTCGGGGG
>NZ_WVUG01000674.1 GCF_017614965.1 Streptomyces griseorubiginosus
CGCCCGCTCTGTGCCGGTACATCCTCTGCCCGGTACCCCACCGTGATGCCCCCGATGGGGTCGTACTCCTCCGGTACGCCGAACTCCTGCCGGAACGGCGTCAGATGTTCGGGCATGATGCCGAAGAAGCAGGCGCCCAGGCCCTCGTCCACCGCGGTCAGGAGCATGAGCAGGGCCGCCATGCCGGTGTCGATGTACCAGTACGGGGCCGGCCAGCGGGCCTCGGCTCGGTCCTGCCAGCCCTTGTCGGGCTCGGCGTAGCGTTCGAGGTAGGCGGCCTTGTGGGCGAGGGGGACCACGACCAGCGGGGCGTTCTGCATGGTGGGCGTCTTCTCGACGCGGGTCGGGACGTACGGCCAGAAGCGGGCGCGGTCGGCCCGGGTCGGTCAGGGCGAGGAAGGCCCAGCCCTGGGAGAAGCCGGCGGAGGGGGCGCGGAGGGCGGAGGCGAGGACGCGTTCGATGACGTCCGGGGGCAGGGGCTTGTCGGCGTAGTGGCGGATCATGCGGCGGCGACGTACGACCTCGGAGAACTCCATGGGGATTGCCATGCCACGGCCGCCGGGAGCGGAAACGGCGGCACGGCGGACCGATACGGCTCCTTGGGGAAACGGTGACGGCATCATGGTCGGATGGGTCGTACAGCGGGATCGGGTGCCTCCGGCGTTCGGCTTCGTCCGGCAACTTCCGCAGATGCGGCGGCGGTTGCTGACATCTGGCGGGCCGGGTGGCGGGACGGGCATCTCGGTCATGTGCCGGCCGCGCTGGTCGCCGTTCGTACGCCCGCGTCCTTCGTGGAGCGGGCGGCCGGGCGGGTCGGGGACACCGTCGTCGCGGAAGTGGGCGGCACCGTGGCCGGGTTTGTGATGGTGGTCGGGGACGAGGTCGAGCAGCTGTACGTGGGGGCGGCGTACCGCGGGACCGGCGTGGCGGGGGTGCTGCTCGACGATGC
>NZ_WVUG01000675.1 GCF_017614965.1 Streptomyces griseorubiginosus
GGCCCCGGCCCCTTCCGCCCACGTCCCGGAGCCCCGCACGGAGACCCCGGAACCGTCGAAGGACGACGAACACGAACTGGTCGCGGCGGCCTTCGACAACGTCACCGTCCCGGCGCCGGCCCAGCCGACGGAGCCGGGGGCCACGGAGCCGACGGAGCCGGAGGGTACGGAGCGGGCGGCCGAGGAGCCGGTGGCGGTTGAAGAGCCGGTGGCGGTTGAAGAGCCGGCGGACACTGCGGCGCCGACGGCAGAAGCGCCGGTGGCGGAGGAGCCGACGGCTGAGTCTGCCGAGGTGGCTGAGCCGACGGTGACCGCTGAGGCGGAATCCACGCCCGAGTCGGCCCCGACCGAGCTCGAAGCGCCCAAGGCTGAGGCGGCAGAGCCCGAGGCAGTCGAGCCGGTGGCCGAAGAGGCACCGGAACCGGCGCTGACCGAGCCGGCGGCTGAGGAACCGGTCGCTGAAGAGCCCACGGCAGCGGAGCCCGAAAGCGCCCAGCCGGAGGCCGAGGCAGCGGAGGTTCCCGATGAGCCCGCTGACGAGGTGACCGCCGAACCCGAACCCGAGCCCGAACCCGAACCCGAGCCGACCCTTGCCGCGGCAGCGGACGAACCCGAGGCCGCCGACGGCGAGGAAGCCCCACAGGGGCCACCCGCACCCGACGACGAGACTGTCACGGGTGGTGCGGGTGGGAACGAAACGGCCGAAGGCGAAGCCGAGGCCGTAGTTGCCGGCGACGCCGCGTCAACCGCCCTCACCAAGGCCAACCTCACCGGCACCCGAGCCAGCGTCTACCTCGTCCTGGACCGCTCCGCGAGCATGCGCCCGTACTACAAGGACGGATCGGCCCAGGCCCTGGCCGACCAGACCCTCGCCCTCGCAACGCACCTGACCCCCGACACCCCCACCGTCCACGTCGTCTTCTTCTCCACGGAAGTGGACGGCACGACCG
>NZ_WVUG01000676.1 GCF_017614965.1 Streptomyces griseorubiginosus
GTGCCGGGGGCAGGGTGCGTAGACATACGCGATCCAGGATCTCATCCCCGGGAAATCCGTGGCGAACGATTTGTACCCGGTGCCTTCCGGGCGCCTTACGGCGTCCGCTGGGCGGGCGGCGCGACAGGTGGCGTGGAACTCGGCGCGGCGGGCGGCGTGGCGGCCGACGCCGCCTGCTGCCGTCCACTGCCGCCGTCCCCCAGAGCGATCGCCCTCGCCGTGTTCGACACGGCCTTGATCCCCAGATAGGCGGTGGTCATGCTGCTCACGGCGGTGAAGGCGGCGGTGAGCACGCCCACGATCACCGACTTGTCCCCGTCCAGCCGCCACACGCCGAAGATCGCCACCCCGGCGATGGCGAGATTGCTGATCACCACAGCCAGCAGCCCGTACCGGGCCCGGTCCTTCTCCAACTCGATGTCCCGAACGGCTCTGGCCTCACTCTGACTCATCGTCCCCGCCCCTTGCCCCTACACCGACCCGCCAGAACGTAGCGCCGCAGAACCCCGGTGCCAACCTGATCGCCGTAGACATACAACAAGGCCCCGATCCAGAGATCGGGGCCTTAGTTGTGGCTGGGGCCGGGGTCGAACCGGCGACCTATCGCTTTTCAGGCGATCGCTCGTACCAACTGAGCTACCCAGCCATCAAGGCTTTTTGTAAAGCCTTGGCGGTCCTGACGGGATTTGAACCCGCGGCCTCCACCTTGACAGGGTGGCGAGCACTCCAAACTGCTCCACAGGACCATGCTTTGTGAGCGACCACCAGTGTCGCACACGGTTTTGCGTGCCCCCAACGGGATTCGAACCCGTGCTACCGCCTTGAAAGGGCGGCGTCCTAGGCCGCTAGACGATGAGGGCTATCGGCCCGCCTGGGCGCTTCTCAGCGCGTCGGGGACGTGAGAAGCATATGGGATGCGGGGAGGGATCGCCAAAACGGTTTAGGGG
>NZ_WVUG01000677.1 GCF_017614965.1 Streptomyces griseorubiginosus
CCCCCGCTACCGGGCGCGCCAACTCGAAGTCACCCTCGCGTACCGCCGCAGCCGGGTCCCGGTCCTGGGCCGGTAGTGCCAGACGGAAGTCGCCGCCCGCATCGCCATGGGCTTCCGGTTCCGTCAGTGTCGGCGTCGGGGCGAGCGGCGGATCCGTCGGCGGCGCGTCCGCGTGGTCGGGGCCCGTCTCGCGAACCCCCCGGTGCCACCACTTCGGCCTTGTGGGCTTCCCCTCGTTCATGATCTCCCCACAGGTGACCGCGGCGCAGCCCGTCGCGGACGCGGTTTGTCGGTTCCGCGTCGGCGACACAGGGCGCAGACGCGGTTCACCGTGGATTCAACCAGGTTCCCTGGCGGAGGCGCAGGGGCCGGTCAGCGAGCGGGGTCGGTGGGGGTCGCGTCGGGGACGGGTGCGGCGAGGAGGGGCGTCGTGGCCTCGGGCCGCGCCGACCCCGAGGTCAGCGTCAGCGGCGAGGTCATGCTGAGCGGACGTATGAGCGGGGACATCACCGCGGCGCCGGCCACGACGGGCGCCGTCAGCGTGTGCACGGTCTGGTCCGCCGCGGCGGGGCTGGGTACGCCCGGCAGCAGCGGTGCGGACACCTGGGTCGGTGCCACCGGGGTGTCGCCGAGCGAGCGACCGCCCTGGCCCTGGGTGAGCAGGGGCCCCGCGCCACGGCGCCGCTGGCTCTCGGGCGTCGTCGCGGTCCCCGTCCCCGGCGTACGCGCCGGCGTCACATTGCTGCCCGCGCCGGAGCCACGGGCGTCCGCGGCCGTGTCCGTCGCCGCACCGGTCGTGACCCCGCCGAGCGCGATCGCGGCGAGCGAGACCGCGCCGGCGGCGACGAACGCGAACCGCATCCCGCGCGAGGCGGAGCGGTCGGTCTCGGGCCGGCTGACGTCATGGATGCGGAAGCCGTGGTCGGAGGCGGGGAGGGCCGGGG
>NZ_WVUG01000678.1 GCF_017614965.1 Streptomyces griseorubiginosus
GGAACCCGGCGCCCACCCGACGCGACAGCCGGGCCACCAGTCTGCCCACCTGCAGAAATGACCGCCCCGAATGAGCCGAAAGGGCCCGCCAGCAAGCTGACGGACCCTCACGCAAGATCGAGGCTAGAAAAGGCCCTCGTACTGGTTCCAGCCGGGCACGACCGGTGCGCACTGAACGAAAAAAGCCCAGCTCAGACGCTGTCTGGGCTGGGCTCAGGGAGAGCCCCCTGTCGGATTCGAACCGACGACCTACGCATTACAAGTTGTCCGATCTTTATCCGCGGGAGTTCGTGGACGTCCGAGATGCAGGCGTCATGCATGCTCAGACGCGTTTGCGGTCTCCAGCGGACGAGATCGGACACGCCCGGATCGCGGGCGGATTGAGACCATGGTTGAGACCACAGGGGGCTAGGTCGCCTTTTGCTGAACTGGCCGGAACTAAGGGCGATCACACGGCCTTCCTCCCCGCGGTGACACCTTGCCATCGCACCCGGGCCTTCAACGGACACCCCACTGGGTATAGGGATGGCCGGGGGAGTGATCACTCGGCAGGCGTCCGCCGCGCCTGCACTCGGACCCTCACCTGGTGGTTGGTCGGCGCGCCCGATGGGGCGGAACCCGAAGTCTGCTGGGCCGCTCAAGGGATCGCTGGGGGTTATTGAGGATCGGCGGCGGGTGGTGGGGACGCTGGACTTCCTTGCTGTACGGTGTGCGCTGCCTTACGGGCGTGGGCGAGGTCATTACGGCTGTTCAGGGTCTCGGGGTGGGTGTCGCCCAGCACCCGTTCACGCTGGGCCAGCGTCGCCTCGTACAGCGGGACCGCCCGTTCCAGGTCCCCCGCCGACTCATAGGCGTGGGCGAGGTTATTACGACTGATCAGGGTGTCCGGATGGAAGTCCCCCAGCACCCGCTCACGCTGGACCAGCGTCGCCTCGAACAACGG
>NZ_WVUG01000679.1 GCF_017614965.1 Streptomyces griseorubiginosus
GGGCTTACGGGGTCGGGGCGGACGGGGCCGTGCTCCGGATTTACGTGGGCATGCTCGGAAGCCGGCGAATCACTGGGGGCGAAGGATCGTACGACCTGGGGATCGGGCCGGGCGCGGCCGTACTGAGGGCTTACGGGGGCGGGTTCGGCAGCCGGCGAATCACCGTGCTCGGGTGGTCGTACGTCCCCGGGTTCCCCGGGTTCCCCGGGTTCCGCGGTGAAGCCGAGGGCGGCGGCGTTGCGCGCGAGAGCGCAGGCGCGGGCGTGGGCGTAACGGACCCGGAAGAGCGGATTGCTCTCGCGCTGCACCAGGAGGTCGGCGGTTATACGGGGCCGGTCGTGCGGGGCTGGGTGGAGCAGGGCCCAGCGGGCGGCGTCGGGACCGAGCGGCGCGGGGTCCTCGGGCGCCGGAACGGGCCGGAGACTGACGGGTTCGGCATGCTTGACCTCGGCGCGGCCGCCCTGGGAGGCGATGATCCGGGTGAGCGCGTCGGCGACGACCTCGGCCCGCACCTCGTACGGAATGCGCAGCTCGACGATCCGACCGGCCAGGGCGTCACTGTGGCCGTACGCCGTCCCCGCCCGCAGGATGTCACGCACGAGGCCGACGGGGGCGGCACCCGCGAGGCTGATGTTGATGAACCCGGGCCCGGTGACGGTGACGCCGGCGACGCCATCCGTCCCGACCAGGTGCCGACACAGAATCTCGGCGACGCGAAGAGGCGGCTGCCCGGCGGCGCGGGCGAGCTGGAGGGCGATGTTGGTGGCGTAGTCACCGCAGCCGCCGGGCCCGGGCGGCGTGACGACGGCCCGTGCCGGCACGGCAACGCTCAGTTCCCCACCGTCAACAGCACGACGCACCGCGCCCAGCACGGTACGGGAGAGCTCGACGGGGGTCACGGGACAAGCGTAGGGG
>NZ_WVUG01000067.1 GCF_017614965.1 Streptomyces griseorubiginosus
GTGTGGACCTGGGGGGTGGTGCGGAGGTCTGGAGGGACGGGTCGGTGGGCGTCTCGGTGGACGCCTCGGTGGACGTCTCTGCAGAGGCCGGGGCGGCCCGGCTGTCGCCCAGCCCTGCGCCACCGCTGATCACCTGGCAGAAGCTGACCGTCCTTCCGGCCGCCGTCCTCGCCGTGCTGCTGGCGACCTGGCTGTGGTTCCGGCAGGCCACGCTCGACCAGATCTCCGAGCACGCCCTCGCGGACGGCCAGGTGTCCAAGGCGTTGTGGCAGCACGTCGAACTGACGGCGATCTCCACCTTCTTGGTCCTGGTCATCGCGATCCCGCTGGGCGTCCTGCTGACCCGCGGGGCGTTCCGGAAGGCCACCCCGGTGGCGATGGCGCTCGCCGACGCGGGCCGGGCGACCCCGGCGATCGGCGTGCTCGCCCTGTCGGCGATCTGGCTCGGCGCCGGCATAAGGGCCGCGCTCCTCGGCATGATCGTCTACGCCGTCCTGCCCGTGCTGTCGAACACCGTCGCCGGGCTCAGGGCGAACGACCCCGCGCTGCTGGAGGCGGCGCGCGGCATCGGCATGTCACCGCTGGGCGTGCTCGGGCGCGTGGAACTGCCGCTCGCCGTCCCGCTGATCCTCGCGGGGGTGCGCACCGCCCTCGTCCTGAACGTCGGCACGGCGACCCTGGCGACCTTCGTCGGGGGCGGCGGCCTGGGCGACCTGATCACCACCGGCATCACCACCCAGCGGATGCCGGTACTGATCCTGGGCTCGGCCCTCACGGCCGTCCTGGCCCTGCTGGTGGACTGGCTGGCGTCCGTCGCCGAACTCATGTTCAGGCCGCGGGGGTTGGAGGCCAGGGGCTCGTGAAGCAGGGCAGGGCGCGGCTTACAAAGGAGTTGTTGCAAAGAAGGCGTTGCAAAGGATCCTTTGCATAGCTACCTTGTACGCATGCCGGAACCAGAGCCCGAGACCCGCAAGGTCCGCCATCTCGACGCGCGTTCACTGCGGGGGCTGGCCCATCCCCTGCGCATGCAGCTGCTGGACTCGCTGCGCTTCGGCGGTCCCGCCACCGCGTCCCAACTCGCCGAGAGACTGGGTGAGTCGAGCGGCGCGACGAGCTACCACCTGCGCCAGCTCGCGACCTACGGCTTCGTCGAGGACGCACCCGAGCACGGCAAGGGGCGGGAGCGGTGGTGGAAGGCCGCCGACGACGGGCTGTACTTCGACGACGCCCTGTTCACGGACGCCAGCCCGGCCGTCCGGGGGGCCATCGACATGGTCATGCACGAGGTGGCCACGAAGCACGCCCAGGAGCTGTCCACCTGGCTCGGCAACCGGCACACCTGGTCCGAGGAGTGGGTCCAGGGCACGGACATGAGCGACATGACGCTACGGCTCACACCCCGGCTCGCTCACGAACTCATCGAGAAGATGCACGCCCTCGTCGAGAGCTACCGCGACCTGCCCGAGGCGGCGGACGCCCCGGACGCCGAGCGCGTACGCATTCACACGCACACGTTCCCGATCAGCACCGACTGACGGAAGGCCACTCGCATGCACCCCGAAACCCACCTCACCCTCCACCACGCCCGGGCCGCCGAGCTCCGCGCCGAGGCCGCCGCACACCGCCTCGCCGCGCGGGCCAGGGTGCCGCTCGATCTGCGCGGCCGGCTGGGCTGGACCCTCGTCGAGGTCGGGCTGCGGCTGGCGTCCGCGAAGCGGCCGGCGCTGGTCGGCTAGCAGCTCGGTACGGAGCCCTTTCCGCCCTCCAACGCCACCAGGGAACTGACCGCACCCTTCAGCGTCGTCACCGGCACCAGGCGCAGCCCCTTCGGCAGTTCCGACTTGGCGTCGCCGCACTCGTCCTTCGGCACCAGGAACACCGTCGCCCCGTCCCGCCGCGCGGCCTGCGTCTTCAGCGCCACGCCACCCACCGCGCCGACCTTCCCGTCGGCGCTGATCGTCCCGGTGCCGGCGACGGTACGGCCCCCGGTCAGATCGCCTCCGCTCCCGTTGCCGTCGAGCTTGTCGATGATGCCCAGCGTGAACAGCAGCCCCGCGCTCGGCCCGCCCACGTCGGCGAGCCTGAGGGTGACCTTCACATCCTTCGCGCTGAGGTCGAGGTACTTCAGCGCCGCCTGGGTGGCCGCGTCCTGCGACTCCTTCATCTGCGCGGTGTTGTGCTGCTCGATCTCCTTCGTGCTCTGCCCGCTCGGATAGACCGAGTCGCGCGGCATCACGGCCTTGTCCGTGGCGAACCAGGCGGAGAGCACGTCCCCGAGCGAGACCCGGGTGTCCGGATTGGTCGCCTCGATGGTCGTCATCCGCAGCTGCCCGCTGGTCTGCCGGGTCTTCGCACCGGAGATCGTGATGACCGGTGTGCCCTGGTTGTCCCCGAGGACGTTCGCCGTCATCCCGGGCTGCGCCAGTGAGAACGGCAGTGGCGCGAACACGGCCGTGGCGATCAGCGCCACGACGGGCGCGGCGCAGACGGCGAGGGCCTGGGGGCGTGTGAGGCGAGAGAGCACGGGATCAATCTAACGTGACGGTGACTTCCGGCCAGGCGTCGGTCGGGCGACGGTCAGCTCACGTACAAGTCTCGCCGCTCCCGTGTGAAGCGCCGCAGTGCGTCCGGCAGCGGTTCGATACCGATCCCGGGGGCGGTCGGGACCGTCAGGTGGCCGTCCTCGAGGACGAAGGGCGCGGTGATGTCCTCGGCGAAGTAACGGGAGGAGGCCGAGGTGTCGCCGGGGAGGGTGAAGCCCGGGAGGGCGGCCAGGGCGAGGTTGGGGGCACGCCCGACGCCCGTCTCCAGCATGCCGCCGCACCACACGGGGACACCGTGCGCGTGCGCCACGTCGTGGATGCGGCGGGCCTCGAGGTAGCCGCCCACCCGCGCGGGTTTGACGTTGACGACCCGGCACGCCTCCATCGCGATCGCGGAGGCGGTGTCGCGGGCGTTGTGGAGGGACTCGTCGAGGCAGACGCGGGTCGTCAGGCGCCGCTGGAGCTGTGCGTGGGCGTGGAGGTTGTTCTCCTCCAGTGGCTCCTCGATCAGCAGCAGTCCGAACTCGTCCAGCCGCCTGAGGTGCTCGGCGTCCGCGAGCGTGTAGGCCGTGTTGGCGTCGACCTGGAGGGGCAGGGCTTCCCCGAAGCGGTCGCGCACCGCCCGTACGGGCTCCACGTCCCAGCCCGGCTCGATCTTCAGCTTGATGCGGACGTAGCCCTCGGCGAGGTAGCGCTCGACGTCGTCCAGCAGCTGCGGGACCGAGTCCTTGATGCCGACGGAGACGCCCGCCGGGACACGGTCGCGGACGGCTCCGAGGTAGGTGGCGAGGGACATGCCGTACGAGCGCAGCTCCGCGTCGAGGACCGCGGTCTCCAGTGCCGCCTTCGCCAGCTCGTGGCCCTTGGTCTTCGCCAGGGCGGGGGCCAGGGCGGCCGTGGTGAGGTGGGTGAGGGCGGTGGCGCGCGGCAGCAGGAAGTCCCGCAGCACGATCTCCGCGCCGGCCACGAACTCGGAGCAGTACCGCGGCTCGGGGTCGGCGGCGAACTCCGACCAGCCCTCGGCCTCGTCCGTGACGACGTGCAGCAGGAAGGTGTCCTTCGTGGTCATCGTGCCGAAGGAGGTGCGGAAGGGGGAGACCAGGGGGATCGCGACATGGACGATCTCGACGCGTTCGAGCTTCATACGGCGGAGTCCTTCCGGGGCTGCCGGGCCTTGCGGGTGAGCGTGTACCAGCCGTCGCGGGACATCCCGGTGGCCGTGAAGCCCTGCGCGAAGGCCTCCGTGAACACCTCGCGGACGGCGTGCCGCCAGCGCAGGGCGAGACGGGGGTCGGCGGAGCGCAGCTTGACTATGTCGTCCGGGACGCGGCACCAGACGTGCCGGTCGGCGCGGTCGCGCCGGGCCAGCGTCCCGCCGTCGGGTGCCGTGTGCGTGGCGGGCGCCGTCTCCCGGTCGCCGGTCTCCTCCGGTGCCTGCGGCCGGGCGAGTTCCCAGGTGACCGTGAGCCGGTCGCTCTCGTCGCCGTCGTTCACGCCGTCGGCCATGGGGCCGTAGAAGTCGACGAGGTACTCGGTGCCGGTCGCGCCCAGTTTCGCGAGGTTGAAACGGGCGTTGCGGCCGATCAGCGGGTCGAAGGTCCAGCGCATGGTGCGGGCGCCGAGGTCCAGGGCCCAGGCGCGCTGGGCCTGCTTCACGTGGTAGCCGAGGCCCTGGTCCGCGGCGGCGACCAGCGAGTACGTGGCCCGGTCCGGCCCGAACACGGCGGCGGACGCCCCGGCGAGCCGGGTCCCGTCGTAGGCGGCGTGCACGGCGCCGCCCGCGTGGACGAGGCTGCGCAGCACCTCGGCCGGGTAGGGCGGGGAGGTGCGCGGGGTCTGCCACACGTCGCTGAAGTGGTCGGCGACGGCCGTGAGGCCGGCGACGTCGTGGACGGTGCGGATGGTCACTCCGGGCGGGCGGTCGATCGTCATGCGACGAGTGTCGTCGGCGGGCGCGGCCGGCACATTGTGCGAGCGGACAAGGCGCGCGTACGTTCGTTTCCGGATCGGCCAACCGTTCGCCCCCTCACCACCGGCCCCAGGAGGAACCCATGGACGCCTGCACGCTCGGCGACCTCCTGGACGTCATCGGCGGACCCTCCGTCCATCTGCACACCGCCCCCGCCGGACTCGCCGTCCCCGTCACCGAGGCGCTGCTGTACGACGCCCATGCCCCGCAGCCGGACGCCCCGGGCGCGCTGCTCCTGGCGGTCGGCGTACGGGCGGCCGCGGCCGGACCGCTGGTCCGCACGGCCGCACGGGCGGGGATGACCGGGCTCGTCGTACGCGGCCCGGACGGCCCGGTCGGGGAGGCCGAGGCGCACGGCGTGGCGCTGCTGTCGGTCGACGAGGACGTGGCCTGGCACCAGGTGCATCTGCTGCTGTCCTCGGCGATCGGTGCCCGGCCCACGCCGTCGGCCGGCGGTCTCGGGGACCTGTTCGCGCTGGCGGACGCCGTCGCGGCGGCGACCGGCGGGGCGACGGCCGTGGAGGACCCGCGCCAGCGGATCCTCGCCTACTCCACCGTGCCCGGCCAGCCGGTCGACGAGGACCGCCGACAGGGCATCCTCGGCCTGCGGGTCCCGGTCGGCGCGGCCGACACCGAGCAGTACCGGGCGCTGTTCGCGGCCCCGGGCGCGCTGCGGCTGCCCGCGCTGCGGGACGGTGACCTGCCCCGTCTCGCGGTCGCCGTCCGAGCGGGCGGCGAGACGCTGGGCTCGGTCTGGGTGGTCGACGACGGCACGCTCGCGCCGGACGCCGAGGACACCCTGACCCAGGGCGCGTCCACGGCGGCGCTGCTCCTGCTGCGGGCCCGGGCGGCCCAGGAGCTGGCCCGCCACCACAACAGCGATCTGCTGCGCCGTCTGCTCGACGGCACGGCGGACGCGGCGAGCGCCGCGCAGCGCCTGGGCCTCGACGGGCCGATGCGGGTCGCCGCGTTCGTCCTCGACGCCGCGAGCCTGCCGGACGCCGAGCAGACCGCCCTGCGCCTGCTGGACGTCGTACGGCTGCAGTGCGAGGCCCGTTACGGGCGGCACGCGTGTGTGCCGGCCGACGGGGTGGTGTACGCGGTCCTGCCGGGGCCAGGTACGCGGCACAAGCGGCTGGCCGAGGACATCGTGGCGCGGGCGGGGCAGGCCTTGCGGGTTTCGGTGCGGGCCGCCCTGGGGGACGTGGTGGCGGGGCCGGCGGAGCTCGCGGGGTCGCGTCAGGACGCCGAGCTGGTGCTGCGGGTGCTCGGACCGGAGCTGCCGGTGGCCACGCTGGACGAGGTGCGTCCGCGGGTGACGCTGCTGCGGCTGGCGGAAGTGCTGGGCGAGCAGCGGGAGTTGAGCGAGGGAGCGTGGCGCCGGGTGCTGGCGCACGACACGGAGCACGGCACCGAGTACGCGCGCACGCTGGTCAGTTGGTTCGACGCGGGCTGCGACATGGCGGGGGCGGCGAAGCTGCTCGCCGTGCACCCGAACACCTGCCGCTACCGACTGCGGCAGGCGCAGCAGCACGTCGGGATCGACCTCGACGATCCCGACGAACGGCTGGTGCTGTGGCTTCAGTTGAGGACGCTGGCCGGCCTCACCGGAGCCACGCCCTGAGCCGTTCCTCACAGGTGCGCAGGTGCTCCAGGCGGGCGTACTCCCCCGCCGCGTGCGCAAGCCCCGCCGCGTGCGCAAGCCCCGCCGCGGCGCGGCTCAGCGCAGGGCTTGGGCGACTCCGGGGGGCGCGACTCAGCCCACAACCTCGGCAGCCCCCCAGGGCCGCGGCTCAGCGCAGGGCTTCGGCGACCTCCGGGGGCGCGACGAAGCGCACGACTTCGGCGGCCCCCGGGGGCGTCTCAGCCCACGACCTCGGCAGGGGTCCGCAGCTCAGCGCAGGGCTTCGGCGACCTCTCGTGCCGCGTCGACGACCCGGGGGCCGACCCGCTCCGGTACCGCGTCGGCCAGCATCACGACGCCGACGCTGCCCTCGACGCCCGTTACCCCGAGCAGCGGGGCCGCCGCACCGCTCGCGCCGGCCTCCAACTCCCCGTGGGTCAGCGTGTACCCGGGCTCCCCCACGGGCTTGGCCCGCGCGGAGAGGATCGCCCGGCCGGCGGCGCCCCGGTCGAGCGGGTGCCGGAAGCCCGCCCGGTAGGCCACGTGGTAGTCCGTCCAGGTCGGCTCCACGACGGCGACGGCCAGCGCGTCCGCCCCGTCCACCAGCGTCAGATGCGCGGTCGCCCCTATGTCCTCGGCGAGCGAACGCAGCGCCGGCAGCGCGGCCTCGCGCACCAGCGGATGCACCTGCCGCCCGAGCCGCAGCACGCCGAGCCCGACCCGGGCACGGCCGCCCAAGTCCCGCCGTACCAGCGCGTGCTGTTCGAGCGTGGCGAGCAGCCGGTACACGACTGTCCGGTTGACGCCCAGTTTGTTGGAAAGCTCGGTGACGGTCAGCCCATGGTCCGTGTCGGCCAGCAGCTTGAGGACACGCAGTCCTCGGTCGAGCGTCTGAGAGGTCTCCGCGGTCACGACGCCCACTCCTCCAAGTGGTGAGGTCGGCGGTCTCCGCGCGACGATGCGTCACCGAGTCCCGTCAGTGACGCGCAACAGAGGCCGCCGATCGGCCGGCGGTCCGGCCGATACCGGACCGCGTCGCTTCACGGCTGCGCTCCGCGGCGGCGCTGCCACGGGGCGTGTGCGTAGCGGGACATTAGCGGTGCGGGTTCGCTGAGCGGAAGTCTCCGTCCAGAATCCGGGCACTGGCCGGGACCGGACTACCTCTGTTTGTCCTGATACGGACGGTGCGCCACCGTGTCCCCGCAGGGCGCCCGGCGTCACTTCATGCGGGTCGCCCACTCCTGCACCTTGGCGATCCGCTGCCGGAGCTGACCGGCCGTGGCCTCGGCGCTCGGCGGCCCGCCGCAGGTGCGCCGCAACTCGGTGTGGATGACACCGTGCGGCTTGCCGCTCTGGTGGACGTACGCGCTGACCATGGTGTTGAGCTGCTTGCGCAGCTCCATCATCTCCTTGTGCGAGACCACGGGCCGCCGCTCGGCGGGCAGCTCCAGCAGGTCGGCCTCGGCGTCCGGCTTCTTGCGGCTGTGCGCGATCTGCCGCGCCTGCCGCTTCTGCAGCAGCAGCTGCACCTGGTCGGGCTCGAGGAGTCCCGGGATGCCGAGGTAGTCCTGCTCCTCCTCGCTGCCCGGGTGGGCCTGCATGCCGAACTCGGCGCCGTCGTACAGCACCCGGTCGAAGACGGCCTCGGACTCCAGCGCCTCGAAGGCGAACTGCTCCTGCTCGCCGGTGTCCTCGTCCTGCTCCTTGTTCGCCTCCTCCATCTCCTTCTCGGACTCGGCGTACGGGTCCTCCTCGCCCTCCTTCTTCGGCTTGTCGAGGGCGTGGTCGCGCTCGACCTCCATCTCGCCTGCGAAAGTGAGCAGGTCGGGGACGGTCGGCAGGAAGACGGAGGCGGTCTCGCCACGCCGCCGGGACCGCACGAAACGCCCCACGGCCTGGGCGAAGAAGAGGGGGGTGGAGATGGTGGTGGCGTACACCCCGACCGCGAGCCGCGGCACGTCGACGCCCTCGGACACCATCCGCACGGCGACCATCCACCGGTCGTTGCTCTGGCTGAAGTCGTCGATCCGCTTCGAGGCACCGGCGTCGTCGGACAGCACGAGGGTCGCCCTGCTGCCGGTGATCTCGCGGATGAGCTTGGCGTAGGCGCGGGCGGAGTCCTGGTCGGAGGCGATGACGAGGGCGCCTGCGTCCGGGATGCCCTTCCTGACCTCGGTCAGCCGCTGGTCGGCGGCGCGCAGCACGCTGGGCATCCACTCGCCGCGCGGATCCAGGGCCGTACGCCACGCCTGGCTGATCGCGTCCTTGGTCATGGGCTCGCCGAGCCGGGCGGCGATCTCGTCACCGGCCTTGGTCCGCCAGCGCATGTTGCCGCTGTAGGAGAGGAAGATGACCGGCCGCACGACGTGGTCGGCGAGGGCGTTGCCGTAGCCGTAGGTGTAGTCGGCGGCGGAGCGCCGGATGCCGTCGTTCCCCTCCTCGTACGTGACGAAGGGGATCGGGTTGGTGTCGGAGCGGAAGGGCGTACCGGTGAGCGCGAGGCGGCGGGTGGCCGGCTCGAAGGCCTCCAGACACGCCTCGCCCCAGGACTTGGAGTCACCGGCGTGGTGGATCTCGTCGAGGATGACGAGGGTCTTGCGCTGCTCGACGCGGTTGCGGTGCAGCATGGGCCGTACGCCGACGCCGGCGTAGGTGACCGCGACGCCCTGGTAGTCCTTGCCGAGCGGGCCCGCGCTGTACTCGGGGTCCAGCTTGATCCCTATCCGCGCCGCCGCCTCCGCCCACTGCTTCTTCAGGTGCTCGGTCGGCGCGACCACGGTCACCTGCTGCACGACGTGGTGGTGCAGCAGCCAGGAGGCGAGCGTCAGCGCGAAGGTCGTCTTGCCGGCGCCGGGTGTGGCGACGGCGAGGAAGTCACGCGGCTGCTCCCGGACGTACTTCTCCAACGCCCCCTGCTGCCAGGCACGCAGCTTGCTGGCGGTGCCCCAGGGGGCGCGGCCGGGAAAGGCGGGAGAGAGGTGGTGGGAGTGCGAGCTGGCGGCGGTGGTAGTCACGGTCTCCGTGGGGTGGTCGGGCGGCTCGATGGCGAGGGTTGAGGGCGGCTCGGCTACGTATGACAACCGGGCCACCCTACCGGCGGGCCCCTGCTGTCCATGCGCGTACCGGGGCGGGTCGCCCGTGGGTGGGATCGAGGTCACAGTCGGCACGGAAGGCTCCTCACCGCACCTCTGTCACCGCGTGGCGTGCCCGGCGGCCGTCACCCGCGTCGCCACCCACGCCCCCACCAGCGCCACCACGGCCATCGGCAGGAACACGGCGGCGAAGGCGGCCGGATGGTGTCCCGCGCCGGAGGCCGCGGCCTCGGTCGCGGTAGAGGTCGCGGTCGCCGTGTGGGCCACCGCCCCGCCGCCCAGCGCCGCGAAGGCCGCACCGCCCGCCGACAGCAAGACCACGTTGGACAGGCCGTCCGAGATCTGCAGCGCGGCGGAGTTGGCGCCGGCCTCCTCGGGGGCGGACAGCTTCAGCAGCAGCACGCTGGTGGAGGCGATCACCAGGCCCATCCCGAAACAGCCGAAGGCCCAGGCGACGGCCACGGTCCAGGCGGGCACGGAGTCGACCAGCACACTCGGGGCGGCGGCGATGGCGGCGGCCACCAGCACCATACCCACCACCATCAGCCGTTCCCGGTACGGCTGGACGCGCGCCCGCGACTGCACCCAGGACCCCACCGCCCAGGTCACCCCGCCCGCCGCGAGGGAGAACCCGGCGAGCGTCGGCGACAGGCCGCGCTGGGTGACCAGCATCAGCGGCACGAAGGACTCGGCGGCGATGAACGACCCCGCCGCGACCCCGCGCAGCAGCACCACCGAGGGCAGCCCGCGCGCCGCCCGGTACGTGCCGCGCGGGAGCAGCCCCCGTACGGCCGGCACGAGCAGTGCGGTGCCCGCGAGGGCGGGGAGCAGGGAGAGCGGGCGCAGGTCCTGGGCGGCGTACTGCAGGAAGCCGGCGCCGAGGGAGATGGCGAGGGCGAGCCGAATGCGCCGCCGGTCGCCGGAGGCGTCCGCGCAGCCGTCGACCGGGCCGGCGGCCCGGCGCCGGATCTGCGGCAGCGCGATCGCCAGCGGGAAGACGACGAGCGCCGGGATCCCGAGGAACACCCAGCGCCACCCGAGATGTTCGGTCACCGCGCCCGCGGCCAGCGGGCCCACCACGGACGGTACGACCCAGCTCGCCGCGAAGGCCGCCATGATCGCCGGCCGCAACCGCTCCGGATAGGCGCGCCCGACGACGACGTACAGGGCGACGATCACCAGCCCGCCGCCGAGCCCCTGCACGGCCCGACCGAGGACGAACACCCACATGACCCCCGCGGTCCCGGCCACCACCAGCCCGGCGGCGAACGCGCCGATCCCGGTCGTCAGCGCCCCGACCGGTCCCCGCCGGTCCGACCACCGCCCGGCGAGCACCATCCCGAACAGACTGGTCGTGAAGTACCCCGAGAACGCGAACGCGTACAGCCCGACCCCGTCCAACTCCCGCGCGGCGACGGGCATCGCGGTCCCCACGGCGGTCGCCTCGAAGGCGATGAGCAGCACGACGGACACGATCCCGACACTGAGCGCCCGGTAGGCCCGCCCCAGCACGCTGTCACCAGCGGTTCCCTCTACGACTACGGCGTCACGCGGCTCCAGGACGGTCATGCCCGCCAGCGTAAGGTCCACAACCCCCGTTGACCCCTGTCGGGGGTCCCTTCCGCCCTGCGACCTTGGTCGTAGGCCCCTTTCATGAACGGCGTATGGCAGTCCCGTTGCGGCGCCACGGATTCCCTTGAGCCCCACACCCACCCCGCCCTACGGTCGTGCCAACGACACGGCCGTGTGCCCGAGTGGTTCAGGGACTCGCCTGCAAAGCGAGTTACGCGGGTTCGATTCCCGCCACGGCCTCCACGAAGTCTCGAGCCTGCGCCCAGTGGTGCGGCGCCTCTACCATGTGGCCCGTGGACTGGGGGACTCTTGTGGGCACCGCGCTCGGTGCCCTTCTCGGTGTCAGCACAACCCTTCTTGGGGAACGGTCGCGATGGCATCGGGAGGACGCGTCCCGCGAGCGTGCCGCAAAACGACAGCTCTACAGCGAATATCTCGGGGCGCTCTGGCTCACGCAGCACCGGCTACGAGATCTACAGCGAAGCACCGCGCTGACCAGGGAGGAGCGCATCGAGCAGTCCGGGGAGATCCTCGGGGCCGCCAACGCCTTTCGGCTCCTCTACGAGATGCGCATCATGGCGCCCGAACCTCTCGACGAAGTGGCCACTCAGGCCTTCCGGAAACTCCTACGCCTTCGGGATCGCTTCGAAGAGCCAGACGTGACCACTGATCCGGAGTGGCCGGCCAGCAGCGCGGCATTGAGCGAGGCACTCGAAACGCTGCGGCATGCGATGCGTTCAGACGTCCGCTCTCTCTAGGCAGTCCGAGTGAGCTGGGGTTCTGAGCAGTCCGGAGTGAGGCGTCGGCCGGTGGGATCGGTGGGGGTCAGCCCGCTGAGCAGAGGCCGTCGGTCGGGCAGAACATCACCCAGGTGAAGTTGTAGCCGGTCCGTACGGTCACGGGGTTCGGTGTGGGGCCGTCGTTGATGTAGGAGCCGGGGTCGGGTGTGGCGGTGAAGATGACCGTCGTGCCGACCTGGAAGGTCGCGGTACAGGTTCCGGTCGGGTTCGGGGCCGGATCGCCCGCGTACGGATCCCACGCCGACGTATGGCAGTTGATCCCGGCGGGTTGGCTGGTGATGGTTCCGCCGCCCCAGCCGTCACTGACGTACGCGGACAGTTGAGCGGTGGACTGCGCCTGTGCCGGGGCGACGGAGGCGATCGCGGCGGCCGTGGCGAGTGCGGTGACGACACCGGTCGCACGCCAAGCGCCGTGTCTGGTCTTCCTCATGGGAGGCTCCTCGGATCGAACCATGTCGACCCCCTGTGACCAGCCTATTCGCCGCCCCGGATCTGCGCTACGGGAGCGCGGGGTCAGAGGACCCCGCCCGGCTCGTCCTGGAAGGCCTGGGTCCAGTAGTGCCAGTCGGCTGCGGTGGCGGTGGTGGTCGCCGTCGGGTCGATCGCCGTGAGGACCTGGAGCATGGTGGCGGCCAGTTGGTCGTAGGCCTCGGTGGACAGCTCGTGGGAGAGCGCCCGGTCGATGGTGCGCTCGCGGTGGTGCAGCCACAGGGTGAAGGCCAGGGTGGAGACGTCCGTGTTGAGGGGGTACAGCCTCGCCTCGGGCTCGCTCCAGTTGAGGACCTCGCCCGTCGCGCCGTCCACCACCAGGCTGTTGTCCTCGACCAGATGGCCGAGGCGTATCAAGTGGTCGGCCCGGGCGGGGAGTTCGAAGGGGGACGCGGTGCCGGGGCGGTCGTCCGCCGCGTATTCGGCCAGGGTCTGGAGGGGGACCTCGGTGTCCAGGTGGAAGAGCACCGTCTGCTCCGGCAGGCCCGTCCCGCGCAGGAAGCGGCGGGTCGGCTCATGGGTGAGGGTCGACGGGAAGTCGACGTCCTCGTAGCGCGCCACGCGCCCGTGCCCGAACTCCTCGTCCAGGAGGCGGGCGGGGACGTCCAGGGTGAGGCCGGAGTCCGTGCCGGGGCCGGCCACGAGGGCGAGGGGGCGGATCAGCGCCGCGGCCTTCCAGTACGGCGGGACCCGGCCGTCCGTGCCCTCCTCGAACAGGGCCAGGAGCCGGCGGGAGGCCTCGGCCGCGGCCTTGGTTCCATGGCGGCCCGCGTAGGAGGCGAACTGGCCGCGCAGGTCCGCCAGTTCCTCGGTCACCGCCGCGAACCGCACCAGCGCCTCAAGCGAGGGCGCCAGCGGGCGGCTGTCCATCAGCTCGAACAGGTACGCCGTGCTGATCTCGCCGGTGCCGCCGTCGAGGAGGATCGACTCCGGGTCCATGCCGGCCGGGGCGAGAAGCTCACCTATGACCAGCCGGTCCCGCAGCTCCGTCGGCAGGTCGGGATCGTCGGCGTCGGTGGACTGGGCCACCGTGCGCAGGCCGCGGGTGCGCAGGGCCGTGAACGTCAACAGGGCGCCGTCGGAGGGGAGTCCGGGGCCTGTCAGCCGGTGCCGCGTCGGCGCGTGCGTGACGTAGGGATCGAGTTGGTCCGCGGTGAGTCTGATCACCTCGACGGCGGTGTCGGTCCTGCTCATTGCTTCCCCCGCATGTGTTGCATCACATGAACTTCGTTGTGCGTGGGCTCGACTGCCGGCCGTCAGCCACCGGCCGTCACCCACTGCCAGAACATTACGCCCCGCCACTGACAACGCCCTGGAATTACCCCGGCCGCCGCAGCCGCCGCCAACGCAGCCAACGCAGCCGCCGACGCAGCCGCCGACGCAGCCGCCGACGCAGCCGCCGACGCAGCCGCCGACGCAGCCGCCGACGCAGCCGCCGACGCAGCCGCCGACGCATCCGCCGACGCATCCGCCGACGCATCCGCCGACGCATCCGCCGACGCATCCGCCGACGCATCCGCCGACGCATCCCAGGACGCTCAGCGCACCCTCGCCCGTTCCCGCCCCGCGATAATCGCCTCCACCGTCTCCCCCACGCTCAGCCCCGTGGTGTCCAGCCACAGCCCGAGCCGCGGCGTCGCCCCCCGCAACACCCCGTCCAACTCCGCCACCGTCCAGGTCCCGTACCCCGTCTTCGCCCGCCCGGCCTCCCGCGCCGCGACCGCCTCGGGGCTCGGCGCCAGGACGACGACGTACAGGGGGCGGGTGCGGAACAGGTCGACGTACGCGGTCAGTCGCTCCCCGAGGACGACGTCCTGCACCACCGCCGTGAAGCCGGCCTCCGCGTACGCGTCCGCCGTGTTCGCCGACAGGCGGTGGCGCAGGCGTAGTTGGGACTCGGCCTCGGCGCCGGCGTCCGGGGCGTAGTCCTCGCGGCCGGAGACGATCATGCGGCGGAAGGTGTCGCCCCGCACGTGTGCCGCTCGCGGCAAGCGTTCCGCGAGCGCCTGCGACACCGTCGACTTGCCCGACGCCATCACTCCCGTGACGACGACCACGCCCCGCACCGCGCGCGGCCCTACTGTCCCGTCACCACCGCTGCCTGCGGTCGGATCGGCAGGCGGTTGACGGGGCGGCCGGTGGCCGCGCGGACCGCGGAGGCGATGGCCGCCGGGGACGTCACCACCGGTACCGCGCTGACCGCCTTGGCGCCGAAGGGCGCCACCACGTCGCGTTCCTCGACGAGTTTGACGATCCGGACGTCCGGGGCGTCCAGGGCCGTCGGCAGCGCGTAGCCCGTCAGGTCGGGGTGGCGGATCAACCCGCGCGCGGAGCGCAGGTTCTCCGTGAGCGCTATGCCGACACCCTGGGTGACACCGGCCTCGATCCGGGCGGCCAGCTGGGCGGGGTTGAGGACGCGGCCCACGTCCTGGGCGAGCGCCAGCTCCACCACCCGTACCGACCCGAGTTCGATGTCGACGTCGACGACCGCGCGGATCGCGCAGAAGGCCATGCCCACGAAGGCGTCGCCCTGGCCCTGCTCGTCGAGCGGCTCGGTCGGGTGCGGGCGGCACTGGGCCGTGGCCCACAGCTCCTTGCCGTCCATCGCCTCGGTGACGGTGGTGGACAGCACACCGTCGTACGAGGTGATCTTGCCGTCGGTGATCTGCAGCAGCTCGGTCGACATGCCGAACTTGTGCGCGAGGGGCTGCAGGAGCTGGGTGCGCACCATCTTGGCCGCCCGCTCGACCGCACCGCCGGACACCCAGGTGTGGCGGCCGCGGCAGCCCGCGCCGGCCGGGGGCTGGTCGGTGTCGACGGGCGCCACGTGCACCTCGTCGATGCCGAGCGTCTCCTGGACGATCTGCCGGGCCAGCGTGGTGAAGCCCTGGCCGGTCTCCACGGCCGCGCAGAGCACGGTCGCCACGCCGTCCTGCACCTTCACGGTCGCCGTGGACACCTCGTCGGCGCCCTCCGCGCCGAGCATGTGCACCATGCCCAGGCCGTAGCCCACGCCCCGGCGCACCGCGCCCGGTTCGCCCGCGCCCTCGGGGCCGCCGGGCAGCAGCCACTCGTCCTCGGGGGTGTCCTTGGGGAGGGCGGGGAGGGGGAAGTCCCGTACCGCCTGCAGGAGTTCGGCGACGGGGGCCGGGCAGGTCACGGTCTGGCCGGTCGGGAGCACGTCCCCGGTGGCCAGGGCGTTGCGGAGGCGGAGTTCGGCCGGGTCGACGCCGAGTCTCTTGGCCAGCTTGTCCATCTGCGCCTCGTAGGCGGCGCAGACCTGCATGGCACCCTCGCCGCGCACATGGCCGGAGGGCGGGTTGTTGGTGCGGACGGCCCAGCCCTCGATGAAGGCGTTGGGGACGACGTAGGGGCCGCAGGCGAAGCCCACGGCGGCGGCCAGGGCCTCGGAGGAGGCGTCGGCGTACGCGCCCGCGTCGAGCAGGATCTGCGCCTCGACCTTGACCAGCTTGCCCTCGGCGTCGGCGTGGTGCCGGTAGCGCAGGAGGGTGGGGTGGCGGTGGGCGTGGCCGAGGAAGGACTCTTCGCGCGTCGCGGTGAGTTTGACCGGGCAGCCGGTCTTCAGCGCCAGCAGGCCGAGCGGGAGCTGGAAGCCCTGGTCCTCGCGGTCGGCGGTGGCGCCGGAGACGCCGGTGACGACGATCTTGACGCGCTCGGGTTCCAGGCCGTAGCAGGCGGCGGCCGTGTCGCGGTCGGTGTGCGGGTCGGTGGAGGCCAGGTACAGCTCCACGCCGCCGTCGGGGCGCGGGACGGCGAGCCCGGCCTCGGCGCCGATGGGGGCGGGGTCCTGGCGGCCGATGCGGTACAGGCCCTCGACGACGACCTCACCGACCGCGTCCGGGTCGCCGTGGCGCAGGGGGATGTGCCGGATCAGGTTGCCGTCGGGGTGCAGCGGTTCGGCCTCGAAGGCCTGCTCGGGGTCGGTGACCGGGTCCAGGACCTCGTACTCGACCATGATGGCCGCGGCGGCCATGCGGGCGGTGTCGGGGTGGTCGGCGGCGACGGCGGCGATGGGCTCGCCGTGGTGGCGCACGACCTCGGAGGCGAAGACCGGGCGGTCGGCCGTGCCGCGCCCGTGGCGGGCGGAACCCGGCACGTCCTCGTGGGTGACGACGGCCCGCACGCCGGGCATCTCCCGCGCGTGGGAGGTGTCGATGGACACGATGCGCGCGTGCGCGTGCGGGGAGCGCAGGACGGCCGCCCACAGCAGGCCCTCGGCCCACAGGTCGGCCGCGTACGGGAACGTGCCCTCGGTCTTGGCTCGGGCGTCGGCGGCCGGCAGGGAGGCGCCGAGGCCGTGCGGCAGCGGCTCGGGGGCGGGTGCAGCCTCCGCGGTGGTGGTCGCGGTGGCGGCTTCGTTGCTCACGCCTGGCCTCCGTCCTGTCCGTACGCCTGGTCACGCGGTCCCGTGGGCCCTGGGTTCATGGCCCCGGGTGCCTCGAACGCCGACGGGTTGACGCCGCCGGCACCCGGGCCCGCCTGGTGAGGAATACGCGCCTCGTCGCCGTCGTGTTCGGCGGCCTCGGCGGCGGCGTGCGCCTCGCGTTCGGCGACGACGTCCTTGACGGCCTCGACGACGCCCCGGTAGCCGGAGCAGCGGCACAGGTTGCCGCACAGGGCCTGGCGCGTCTCCAGTTCGCTGGGCGCCGGGTTGCCCTCGAGGAGGTCGTGCACGGTCATCGCCATGCCGGGTACGCAGAAGCCGCACTGCACGGCACCGCACCGGGCGAGCGCGCGCTGCACGTCGGAGGGCTGGCCGTCCTCGGCGAGGCCCTCGACGGTCCGCACCTCGCTGCCGGATGCGGTCACGGCGGGGACGAGGCAGGAGGCCACGAGCCGACCGTCGACCTGCACGTTGCACGCCCCGCACTCGCCCTGCGAGCAGCCGTCCTTGGCGCCGGCCAGGCCCAGCCGCTCGCGCAGCACGTACAGCAGCGACTCGCCGATCCAGGCGTCGGACACGGGCCGTTCGACACCGTTGACGCGCAGGACGTAGGTGGCGAGGGGGTGTTCCTCGGCGGGGGGCGTCGGGGACGGCGCCTCGGCCGAGTCCGGCTGGTCCGCCTGGTCCGCCGGGCTCCCGGCACGGGTGGCGTCGGGGTCGTCCGAGGGGCCGTCGGCGGTCGCGGCGTCGGCCGCCTGGCCCGCGTCCCGCGCTCCGGCCGCGGCGTTCACCGCCCCGGCGGCCTCCACGGCCCCCTCAGCGGCCTCCGCGGCCCCCTGAGCCCCTTCGGCCACCCCGGCGGCCTCACCGGCCCCCTGAGCGGCCTGTGAGGCCGCTACGGCGGCATCGGCGGCGGACTCGTAGGGCTCACCGGGATCGGCGAGGCGGGCCGGGGCGGAGCCACCGGAGGTGTGGTCGGCGGCGTGGGCGGTCCGGTCCCCGGCCATGGGCGCGTGCTCGTCGCCCCCGGCACCGTGGGCGCGGGCGTCGGGGTGGCCGGCGTTCCCGGGCGGGCGCCGGTCCGCCCCGCCGTCGTGCTCGCGGGGGTGGCCCGGGGTTCCGGCCGGGTGCGGCTGCCCGGCGTACTCGGCCGCCGGTGACGGGGTGCCGTGCGGCTGCTCGGGGTCGTGTGCGGGCCCGGACGTGTACTCCGGCCGGTCCGCTCGCGCGGGCGCGTGGCCCGAGGGCTCCGGCGCCGACGCGCCCGGCTCGACGCCGGTACGCGGCGAGGACCGCTCGTGCGCGGGGCCGTCCTGCGGGTCGTATCCGGTGCCGGTCCGGGGCCGCGCGTCGTGCGCCTGGCCGGGGAGTGTCCCCGTCGAGGACTCGTGGGGGCGGCCGGTGCCGTCCTCGGCGCCCGGTGCCTCCGGCTGCGGCTGGTCCCAGGGCCGGCCCGCCGCCTCCGTCGCCCAGGGGGCCGCGGCGCCTCCCGGGAGCGTCGCCGGCGGCGTGCCGCCCCACTGCTGGACCAGGGACGAGGTGGTGAACTCGCCCGACTCGTCCGGGAGGTCGCCGCCGGCCACCGGGATCGACCACTGGCCGGTCACGTCGTGACCCGGCGCCGAGGTGGGCGTGTGTCCCGTCGGCTGCGGATCCTCGTAGGTCCACTGCTGCGTGGAGGCGGGGTTGTACGTGAAGCGGTCGTCGCCCCCGGTGGGCGCGGCGGCGTTGGGGTCGGGCCACTGGGAGCCGTCGGCGGGGGCGCCCCACGGGCCGGCCGCCCCCTGGTCGGTCCCCGGGCCGGGCGCTATCTGCGGCGGCACGTACCCGTGCCCCGGCGCGGCCAGCGGGCTGTCGGAGGCGGCCAGGAGCGCGTCGATGCCGCCCTCGGGGAGCTTCACGAAGGCGGTGGCGCCGTCGTCGTAGTCGCCCTGGGGCAGCGGGTCCCAGCGGCCCCCGCTGCGGGGCGTGCCCTCTCCGTGCTGGTCGTCGGTCACGACAGCGCCCTCCCTAGTGCTCGTCGGGCCAGCGCGGCGACGGTGCGCCGCAGGTGCAGTACGGCGGGCGGAAGGGGTTGGACGGTGCCGTCCGCCTCGGGAACGGGGTCGGGGATGCAGGCCGCGGCGACGTACTCGCCGAAGGCGTGCAGCGCCTCGGGGACGATCGTGCGGTTGTTGTCCCAGTCGATGAGCCGGGCGACCCACTGCTCGGCGTCCAGCGGGCGCAGCGGCATCGGCGCTATGGCACCGACGGCGCACCGCACCCCGCGCCGGGCGGGATCGAGGACGAGCGCCACGGAGGCCACCGCGCGGCCCGGCCCGGTGCGTCCCGTCGCCTTCAGGAAGACCTGGGGCGCGTGCAGCAGCGGCACGCGCACGTACCCGATGAGTTCGCCGCCGCGCAGCATGTCGACGCCGGCCAGCAGATGCGACACCGGGATCTCCCGGCGGGCTCCGCCCGGACCCGCGATGATCAGTGTCGCCTCCAGGGCGGCCAGCACCGGCAGCGCGTCCCCGGTGGGCGCGGCCGAGGCGATGTTGCCGCCCAGGGTGCCCGCGTTGCGGATGTGCGGCGGACCGGCGGCGCGCGCGGCGGCGGCGAGCGCGGGGATGAGCGCGGCGAAGTCGGGGCGGCCCATACGCGCGTGCGTGAGGCCCGCGCCGAGCAGGGCGTGCCCGTCGAGGTACTGCCAGCCGCGGATCTCGCTGATCCGGCCGAGGCCGACCAGCGCGGCCGGCCTGAGCTGCCCGGAGTTGACGGCGGCCATGAGGTCGGTGCCGCCCGCCACGGGTACGGCGGCGGGCACGGCGGTGAGCGCCGCCACGGCCTCGTCCAGGGTCGTGGGCAGCGCGACGGCCTGCGCCGCCTGCGGTGCGTGCGTGGTCAAACCGGCTGCCCCTTCCCGCTGCCCCACCTGGTCCCACCTGTGTTGCCGTACGGTACGTGCTGACAGGGCGGACGTGGCAACTCTGGCACATCTTCGAGGCACCCGAAGACGGGGGTCCGCTAGGCGGCATTCGCCCCTCTCATCAGGGAGATGGTCCGTTTTCGCACAACATCACCGCTGCGCGCGAATTGGCACTCTTCGGTGATGCTTGCGACGTTTTTCCACCACCTGTTCGGGACGCCCGGTTACCCGTTCGTGAGCTACCTGTTCGGGGGCGTGCCCTCGATCGGACGGCCGAGCACTCCGGGGCGCCGCTGCCACGGACGGGGTCCGGTGGGTGGCCGGTAGGCGACGCCCAGGGCGTCGAGTCGCCGGTAATGGGCGCTCATCCGCCGCTCGAAGTCGGCGAAATCCCGTTCCCCGGGGGCCGGCAGGGAAGTCCACGCCACCTCGGCGAAGGCGGCCAGGCGCGGGAAGGTCTGGTAGTCCACGCGCCCCTGGTCCTCCATCACCTCGGTCCACACGTTGGCCTGTGTGCCGAGGACGTGCGGGACCTGTTCCGGCGTCAACTCGGGTGGAACGGGCTCGAAGCGGTAGACGTCCTCCAGGGTGCGGACGTACCCGATCGGGACCGGCTCGTCGGCGCCGTCGGCCTGCCGGTGGTCCAGGTACACGTACTGCTCGGGGCACATCACGACGTCGTGGCCGGCCCGCGCGGCGGCGACCCCGCCGGCGTAACCGCGCCACGAGGACACGGCAGCGCCCGGGGCGAGGCCGCCCTCCAGGATCTCGTCCCAGCCGATGAGCCTGCGCCCGCGCGCGCTCAGCCAGGTGTCGAAGTGGCCGATGAACCACGCCTGCAGACCGTCCTCGTCGGTGACGCCGAGTTCCGCGATGCGGGCCTGCGCGGTGGGCGATCGCCGCCACTGGTCCTTGAGGCATTCGTCACCCCCGACGTGGATGAACTCCGAGGGGAAGAGTTCGAGGAGTTCCTCGAACACCCCTTCGTAGAAACGGAGGGTGTTGTCAGTGGGGGCCAGTACGTTGGGAGAGATCCCCCAGTTGTCCCAGACGGAGAGGGAAGTGGTGTCGATGACATCCGTGTTGCCGAGTTCCGGGTACGCGGCGATGGCGGCCTGCGAGTGTCCCGGCACGTCGATTTCGGGGACGACGGTGATATGCCGCTCGGCGGCATGGGCGACGATCTCCCGGATGTCGTCCTGGGTGTAGAAGCCACCGTGCGGCTTCTCCTCCCACAGCTCCGAGGCGCGGTGACCGAATTTCGTTCGTGACCGCCAGGAGCCGACCTCGGTGAGCCGGGGATATCTTTCGATCTCGACGCGCCAGCCCTGGTCGTCCGTCAGATGGAAGTGGAAGACGTTGAGTTTGTGCGCCGCCATGAGGTCGAGGTAGCGCAGGACACCTTCCTTCGGCATGAAGTGCCGGGCGACGTCGAGCATGAGTCCGCGCCAGCCGAAACGCGGCGAGTCCTCGATCCGGACCAGGGGCAGCCGCCAGGTCCGGCCGGGCAGCGGGGCGCGCCGGAAGGCGTCCGGGCCGAGCAGCTGCCGTAGCGTCTGGGCGCCCCAGAACAGGCCGGCGGGGCCGCCCCCGGCCAGGTGCGCGCCGGTGGGGAGGACGTCGAGACGGTAGCCCTCCGCACCCAGCTCCCCGGTCACCGCCGGGTCGACGGACAGGCGCAGGACGTCGTCGCCGTCCCCGTCGGCGGGAGCGAACGGCAGGCCCGTGGCGGCGCCGAGCGTGCCGCGCAGCCAGCGTGCCGTGCCGTCCGCGCCCTTTCCCACCGACAGTCCGGTCCCCGGTCCGAGTTCCCGGAAACCGGGGCCGTGCCGGTGTGTGCGGGCGGGCTCCGGAATCACATCCATCACGTCACTCCTCAGAAAACACCCTGCGGACAGGAAGCCGTTCAGGCCGGGATGAGGGAAAACCGGAATTGCGTCACGTCGGTCGCGGTGAGGAATTCACGGAAGGGATCTCCAGAGTTCGCGTTGCAACCTGCGCAATGCGCGTTTCACTGCGCACAACATCATACGAAGGCCCCCGGGGCGCGCCGAACGGCACCCCGGGGGCCTTGCGAGCCTCGGGCGTTACGGGTTACTTGTCGCCCTTGTCCTTGTCGCCGCCGCCGGCGCCCATGGAGTCGTAGATCTCCTTGCACATCGGACAGACGGGGTACTTCTTCGGGTCGCGGCCCGGTACCCACACCTTGCCGCACAGCGCCACGACGGGGGTGCCGTCGAGGGCGCTCGCCATGATCTTGTCCTTCTGGACGTAGTGGGCGAAGCGCTCGTGGTCGCCGTCGCCGTGGGACACCTGTGGCGTCGGCTCTACGAGGGTCCCCGTACCAGTCCCGCGCTCGGGCTCAAGAGTGCTCATATCGCCAAGGGTACTGAAGCTCACAGGCATCAGTTGAGCGAAGGGTCGTCCGGGTACGTGGCCACCATCGCCAGCTCGTTGCGCTGGCGGCGCAGCACCTCGCGCCAGAGTCTCTCCGGGGACGGCGAGGAGACGTCCCCGGGCTCCGACTCGACGACGTACCAGGCGCCCTCGACCAGCTCGTCCTCCAGCTGACCGGGGCCCCAGCCCGCGTACCCGGCGAAGATCCGCAGGGAGCCCACGGCCGAGGCGAGCAGCTCCGGCGGGGCCTCCAGATCGACCAGTCCGATCGCGCCGTGCACCCGGCGCCAGCCCAGCGGTGCCCCGTCGGCGGACGAGCCGCCGGGGATGACGGCGACTCCGAGCGCCGAGTCGAGGGAGACCGGGCCGCCCTGGAAGACGACCCCGGGCTCGCCGGCGAGATCCGCCCAGCCCTCCAGGATGTCGCCGACGTCCACGGGGGTCGGACGGTTGAGGACGACACCGAGGGAGCCCTCCTCGTCGTGGTCGAGAAGGAGCACCACCGCACGGTCGAAGTTCGGGTCCGCCAGGGCGGGCGTTGCCACGAGCAACCGCCCTGTGAGCGAGGACACCTCGGTCATGCCAGACATGATCCCGCATCTTCCCCGGGCGTGGGGAGGCAATCGGGGTAAGGAGGGGGAATGCAGCTCAGGGCTCAAGGAGGCACGCGGCGGGCGCACGGGAGGGCCGGTGACCCCATGTGCCCGGCGGTGAACGGGCCGTGTTGTGACAGAGCTATGACGTAGCTGGGCGGTACTTGGGCTTACAGAAGGGGGGTGGGCGGCGATTACCCTTTCCCTTCTGGCCCCTGCCCGACTCATCGGAACGCGAGATACATGACCGTCAACGACGATGTCCTGCTTGTCCACGGCGGAACCCCGCTGGAGGGCGAGATCCGTGTCCGCGGTGCGAAGAACCTCGTACCGAAGGCCATGGTCGCCGCCCTGCTGGGCAGCTCGCCGAGTCGACTGCGCAACGTTCCGGACATCCGTGACGTGCGTGTCGTACGCGGCCTGCTGCAGCTGCACGGGGTGACGGTCCGTCCGGGTGAGGAGCCGGGCGAACTGGTGATGGATCCCACCCACGTCGAGAGCGCGAACGTCGCCGACATCGATGCCCACGCGGGTTCCAGCCGTATCCCGATCCTCTTCTGCGGTCCCCTGCTGCACCGCCTCGGCCACGCCTTCATCCCCGGTCTCGGCGGCTGCGACATCGGCGGCCGGCCCATCGACTTCCACTTCGACGTGCTCAGGCAGTTCGGCGCGCGGATCGAGAAGCGCGCGGACGGGCAGTACCTGGAGGCTCCGCAGCGGCTGCGCGGCACGAAGATCCGGCTGCCGTACCCGTCCGTCGGCGCGACCGAGCAGGTACTGCTGACGGCCGTCCTGGCGGAGGGCGTCACCGAGCTCTCGAACGCGGCCGTCGAGCCGGAGATCGAGGACCTCATCTGCGTCCTGCAGAAGATGGGCGCCATCATCGCGATGGACACCGACCGCACCATCCGCATCACCGGTGTCGACCAGCTCGGCGGCTACGCCCACCGGGCGCTCCCGGACCGGCTGGAGGCCGCGTCCTGGGCGTCGGCGGCGCTGGCGACCGAGGGCAACATCTACGTCCACGGCGCGCAGCAGCGCTCGATGATGACGTTCCTGAACACCTACCGGAAGGTGGGCGGCGCCTTCGAGATCGACGACGAGGGCATCCGTTTCTGGCACCCCGGCGGGCAGTTGAAGTCGATCGCCCTCGAGACGGACGTGCACCCGGGCTTCCAGACCGACTGGCAGCAGCCGCTCGTCGTGGCCCTCACGCAGGCCACGGGCCTGTCCATCATCCACGAGACGGTGTACGAGTCCCGGCTCGGCTTCACCTCCGCGCTGAACCAGATGGGCGCGCACATCCAGCTCTACCGGGAGTGCCTGGGCGGCTCCGACTGCCGCTTCGGCCAGCGCAACTTCCTGCACTCGGCCGTCGTCTCCGGCCCGACCAAGCTGCAGGGCGCGGACCTGGTCATCCCCGACCTCCGCGGCGGCTTCTCCTATCTCATCGCCGCCCTCGCCGCCCAGGGCACGTCCCGGGTCCACGGCATCGACCTGATCAACCGCGGCTACGAGAACTTCATGGAGAAGCTCGTGGAACTGGGAGCGAAGGTGGAACTGCCGGGCAAGGCGCTCGGCTAGCAGCCAGTCGCACCAACGCCGATGGGGCGGTCACCCAGTCCGGGTGACCGCCCCATCGGCGTTGTGCTGAGCGCCCCTCAGGGGCGCGGGGCCTTATCGACATGCGGCTGCGCCGCGCGGGCGCGACCAGCCACGGCGGTCCCGCCGGCCGACAAACGGCCCGCAGTCACCCGGCGCTCGAAGCGGAGCGCTCAGTTGCCCTTGGCCGCTTCCTTCAGCTTGCTGCCCGCGGAGACCTTGACGCTGTAGCCGGCCGGGATCTGGATCGGGTCGCCGGTCTGCGGGTTGCGCGCGGTGCGAGCGGCACGGTGGGTGCGCTCGAAGGTCAGGAAGCCGGGGATGGTGACCTTCTCGTCGCCCTTGGCGACGATCTCGCCGACGGTCTCGGCGAACGCGGCCAGAACGGCGTCGGCGTCCTTGCGGGTCACCTCGGCGCGGTCGGCCAGCGCGGCCACCAGCTCACTGCGGTTCATGTTGTTACTCCCGTGTTCTTCTTGCCGTTGGGGTGTGCCACGCGGCAGAGCCGCATATTGGCACAGCGAAGCCGATGCGCTCGCGCCCAGGGACGCATCCTGCCCCTACCTGCGACGGGAAAGCCAATCCGGCACCCGTTGGAGTCGTGAGTACACCCTAGGGGGTCACACGAAACGCGGGCCGAGGAGGCGCGAGCGTGGCCGCCACCCTAGAGGGTGGCGAGAGGCGCCCGGTTCCACGACTCGCCGGTGCGGCACGTCGTGGTGATGCTCACAGCGTGCCCACAGTACGACAGGCCCGCCAAGCCGCGACAGGCCCGCCCAGCACCGTACGCCACGTCTAGGACGCGGCGCCCGCCGCCTTCGCCGCCTCCCGCACCGCACCGGCCACCGCGCCCGCGACCTTGTCGTTGAAGACGCTCGGGACGATGTAGTTCGGGTTGAGCTCGTCCTCGGTCACCACGTCGGCCAGCGCGCTCGCGGCGGCCAGCATCATCTCCGTGTTGACGGTGCGGGACTGCGCGTCCAGCAGACCGCGGAAGACGCCCGGGAAGACCAGCACGTTGTTGATCTGGTTCGGGAAGTCGGAGCGGCCGGTGGCCACGACGGCCGCCGTCTGACGGGCGATCGCGGGGTCCACCTCGGGGTCAGGGTTCGCGAGCGCGAACACGATGGCGCCCTCGGCCATGGCGGCCACGTCGTCCCCGTCCAGCACGTTCGGGGCGGAGACGCCGATGAACACGTCGGCTCCGCGAACGGCTTCCTTCAGCGTGCCGGTCAGGCCCTCGGGGTTGGTGTTGTCGGCGATCCAGCGCAGCGCCGAGTCCGCGGGAGCCTCCCGCAGGTCCTCCCGCCCGGCGTGCACGACACCGCGGATGTCGGCGACGACGGCGTTCTTCACGCCGGCCGCGAGCAGCAGCTTGAGGATGGCCGTACCGGCCGCGCCGGCGCCGGACATGACGACCCGGATGTTCTCAATCGCCTTGCCGGTGCAGCGAAGTGCGTTCTTCAGGGCGGCCAGGACGACGATCGCGGTGCCGTGCTGGTCGTCGTGGAAGACGGGGATGTCGAGGGCCTCGCGCAGCCGCGCCTCGATCTCGAAGCAGCGGGGGGCGGAGATGTCCTCGAGGTTGATGCCGGCGAACCCGGGGGCGATCGCCTTGACGATCTCGACGATGGCGTCGGTGTCCTGGGTGTCGAGGCACAGCGGCCAGGCGTCGATGCCCGCGAAGCGCTTGAAGAGGGCCGCCTTGCCCTCCATGACCGGGAGGGCGGCCTTGGGGCCGATGTTGCCGAGGCCCAGCACGGCGGAGCCGTCCGTCACGACCGCAACGGAGTTGCGCTTGATGGTCAGACGGCGGGCGTCCTCGGGGTTCTCGGCGATCGCCATGCAGACGCGGGCCACGCCCGGCGTGTAGATCATGGACAGGTCGTCACGGTTGCGGATGGGGTGCTTCGACGCCATCTCGATCTTGCCGCCGAGGTGCATCAGGAACGTACGGTCGGAGACCTTGCCGAGGGTCACGCCCTCGATGCCGCGCAGCTTCTCGACGATCTCGTCGGCGTGGCTGGTGGAGGTGGCGGCGATGGTGACGTCGATGCGGAGCTTCTCGTGACCGGAGGCGGTGACGTCGAGGCCGGTCACCGAGCCTCCGGAGGACTCCACGGCGGTGGTGAGCTGCGAGACGGCGGTTCCGCTCGCGGGCACCTCCAGCCGGACCGTCATCGAGTAGGAGACGCTGGGCGCCGTTGCCATGGCCGACTTCCTCTTTCAACTCTGACGCTGGGGTATGCCGTCCGATGGTCGCACCTACTGCTGAGTAGGCGTTAGCCGCCCCGGATTGCGATCGTTTTGTTCGCAACAAAAGAGGTCCGCGCCCTGCTGGGCGCGGACCTCTTCGACGTCAGTGACACCGACCCGCCATGCTCGCCTCGCGGCAAGTGGTCCCTCTCAGGGACGAAGGTTGGGCCCGGGGGCTTGGATCGGGCCGGTGTCGCATCCAGGCTAACAAACGGATCCCGTCAGGCCATTCCCGTCACGAGAGTTCATCTCCTTCTAATCTCTGAGCAGGTCCGGCACCCCGGCCGGGTCCGGCTGGTCGCGCTCCCCCGACACGACCGTCAGCTGCTGCGTCGCCCGGGTGAGGGCCACGTACAGCACCCGCAGTCCGGCCGGGGACTCGTCCGCGATCTCCGCCGGGGAGACGACGACCGTGGCGTCGTACTCCAGGCCCTTCGCCTCCAGGCTGCCGAGCGCCACCACCCGGTCGCCGAGTCCGGCGAGCCAGCGGGCCGCCTCCTCGCGCCGCTGCATGGCGACGACGACACCGACGGTGCCGTCGACGAGGTCGAGGAGGCGGGCGGCCTCGGCGCGGACGGTCTGGGCGAGGGAGTCGCGTACGACGGTGAAGCGCGGTTGTACGCCGGTGGAGCGGACCGCCGAGGGCGACTCGGCGCCCGGCATGGCGAGGGCGAGGACCTTGGCGGCGAGTTCGGCGATCTCGGCGGGGTTGCGGTAGTTGACGGTGAGCTGGAAGCGGCGGCGCGGGCGGGTGCCGAGGGCCTCGTCGCGGGCCTCGGCCGCCTCGTCGGGGTCGGACCAGGAGGACTGGGCGGGGTCGCCGACGACCGTCCAGGTGGCGTGCCGGCCGCGGCGGCCGACCATCCGCCACTGCATCGGGGTGAGGTCCTGGGCCTCGTCGACGATGACGTGGGCGTACTCGGTGCGCTCCTGCGCGAGGCGTTCGGCGCGCTCGCGCTGCGACTCCTCGCGCACCGGCATCAGCTCCTCCAGGCCGGTCAGCTGGTCCAGCGGGTCCAGCTCGCGCTTCTTCCGGGGGCGGGCGGGGACGCCGAGGATGGACTGGAGCTCGTCGAGCAGGGCGATGTCGTGCACGGAGAGGCCGTCGCGGCGCAGCGAGCGGGCGACGCGGCGGACCTCGCCGGGGTTGAGGATCCGGCGGGCCCAGCGGCCCAGCCGGCGCTCGTCGGCCATCGCCTCCAGCACCGCCCGCGGGGTCAGCTCGGGCCACCAGGCGTCGAGGAACTCGGTGAAGGAGTCCTCGGTGGTGATGTCCTCGTCGAAGGAGGAGCGCAGTTCGGCGGCGAGCTCGGGGTCGGTGTGCCGGGTGCCGGCGCCGGACCGCTCCCACAGGGCGTCGAGGAGCAGCTTGCGGGCGCGGGGGCGCAGCAGGTTGACGGGCGCGGTGCCGCCGAGGGCGGTGCGCCGGATCCGTTCCAGCGCGTCCGCCTCCAGCTCCAGCCGGCGCCCGAAGGCGACGACGCGCAGGCGGGTGGGGGGGCCGGCGGGCGCCGGCGTGGCCGCGGGCGGGCCGAAGCCGTTCCCGCTCCCGTTGCTGTTCCGGTCGCCGTCCCCGGCCCCGTCGCCGAAGGCGAGCTGCTCCGGGCGGTCCGGCCCGGCGGAGGCCGACTCGTCCGTGGCGTCGGTCGCGTCCGGAGCCTTCTCGCCGACACCGAGCCGAGCGGAGCCCGGGTCGGCACGGCGGGATGCGGCGGAGTCCGGGGCGGCAGGCGGGCGCGCCCCGGCGCCCGGACCGCCCGGCCCCAGTTCCAGCGCGCCCCGCGCCGCCTTCCGCAGGACCTTGAGCATGCGGTACGAGCCCTTGGCGCGGGCGGTGGACGGGGAGTCGTACAGCGTGGCCTCCGCGCCGTCGACCAGGGAGCCGATCGCGCGGATGGCGACCTGGCCCTCCTCGCCGAGCGAGGGCAGGACGCCCTCGGTGTAGGCGACCAGCAGGGGGGTCGGGGAGACGATGAGGATGCCGCCCGCGTACCGGCGCCGGTCCTGGTAGAGGAGGTAGGCGGCGCGGTGCAGGGCGACGGCGGTCTTGCCGGTGCCGGGGCCGCCCTCGACGTAGGTCACCGAGGCGGCGGGGGCGCGGATGACCAGGTCCTGCTCGGCCTGGATGGAGGCGACGATGTCCCGCATGGTGTGGCTGCGGGCCTGGCCGAGCGCGGCCATCAGGGCGCCGTCGCCGATGACGGGCAGTTCCCGGCCGTCGAGGCGGGCCTTGAGCTCGGGGCGCATCAGGTCGTCCTCGACGCCGAGGACGCGGCGGCCCTTGGAGCGAATGACCCGGCGCCGCACGACCCGGCCGGGGTCGACGGGGGTGGAGCGGTAGAAGGGGGCGGCCGCGGGCGCCCGCCAGTCGATGACCAGGGGCGCGTACTCGGCGTCGAGGACACCGATCCGCCCGATGTGCAGCGTCTCGGCGATGTCGGCCGTGCCGTCCTCGCGCACGGCGCCCTCGGCGGGCTCGACGGCGGTGTAGGCGCCGTCCGGCCCCTTCTTGCCGTCCTTGCCGGGCAGCAGGTCGATCCGTCCGAAGAGGAAGTCCTCGAACTCGTTGTTCAGCCGGCTGAGGTGGATGCCGGCCCGGAAGACCTGGGCGTCCCGCTCGGCGAGCGCCCCGGGCGTGCCGACCTGGCCGCGTTTGGCCGCGTCGTTCATCAGGAACTCGGCCTCGTGGATCTTCTCCTCGAGCCGCCGGTAGACCCGGTCCAGGTGTTCCTGTTCGACGCTGATCTCTCGGTCCCGTACGGAGTCGTGATCCGAGCCGACCGCGGTTTCCTGCTGAGCCTGAGCGGCCACCGGGCCCCCTTCTGACGTGCTGGGCAGCCGTCAACCGTACGCGAAGGGGACCCGTCAAAGCTACGTGGCGGCGCGCGTCGGTCCCACGAGGGGACCGACAAGTGCTACGCGTCGACCTGGACGAGCTTCTTGCCGTCGAAGGTCATGACCTCGAAGTGGTCGATCTCGTTGGGTTGGAAGGCCGCGCCGCCCTGCGCGTACAGAGGCTGCTTGGCCTCCTCGACCTTGGCGTTCGGGATGCCGTAGCCCCACTTGGGGACCGACCAGGAGGACATGGTCTCGCGCTCGCCGTTCTTGCCGACGGCGATGAGCGAGCACTTCAGCGGTCCCTTGACGTTGCTGAGCTCGACGACGCCCCAGGTGCCCCAGTCCTTCTTCTCCATGGCCACGGTCGCCTGGACCTTGGTGGAGGAGTCGGTCGCCGACACCTTGTCGGAGATCTGACCGAAGGCCGCCTTGGCACCGGCCGCGAGCGGGGTGGCATTGGTGCCGCCCGAGCTGCCGCCGCCGTTCACGGCCATCACCGCGAGCGGACCGCCGATGATCAGCGCGGCCGCGGCCGCGACCAGGTAGAAGCCCTTGCGGCGCTTGACCGCCCGGCGCTCGGCGACCTCGTCGACCAGCTTCTCCGCGAGCCGTGGGCTGGGCCGTGCGGAGAGCGACTCGCCGATCGCGGGCGTGCTGCCGGTCCCCGGCAGGTCCGCGAGCGCCGCCAGCATGGGTTCCATCCCCGCCAGCTCGTCGAGCTGCTGGGCGCACCATTCGCAGGTGGCGAGATGTGCCTCGAAGGCGGTCGCCTCGGCGTCGTCGAGGATGCCGAGGGCGTAGGCACCGACCGTTTCGTGCTCGCTCGGGCCCGGAGATCCCATCATGGGGCCAGACATACCCGAACCACCTGTTCCGAATCCCCCGTAAACACTCATGCCGTCACCCCCCGCTCCTCCAGAGCCAGCTTCATCGACCGCAGGGCGTAGAACACCCTGGACCGCACCGTTCCGCTGGGAATGCCCAGCGTCTCGGCCGCCTCATTGACGGTACGCCCCTTGAAGTACGTCTCGACGAGCACCTCCCGGTGGGCCGGGGTCAGGTCGTCGAGCGCGTCGGACAACGTCATCAGCCACAGCGCCTTGTCGATCTCGTCCTCCGCGGGGATGACCTCCAGCGGCGACGGATCGACCTCCTGCGGCCGGGCCTGCCGGCTGCGGTGGCCGTCGATGACGATGCGGCGCGCGACCGTCACCAGCCAGGGGCGTACCGATCCGGTCGCTCGATTGAGCTGGCCGGCGTTCTTCCAGGCACGGATGAGCGTTTCCTGGACCACGTCCTCGGCGCGCTGCCGGTCTCCGGCGACCAGGCGCAGTACATAAGCAAGGAGAGGTCCGGCGTGCTCCCGGTACAGGGCACGCATCAGCTCCTCATCAGGTTCCGAGGGCTGGGACATGCGATGTCGGGCCCTCGATCCACGTTCATTGGCCACGACGGAATCCTTGCGCACGCCCACCTCCGATGTCCGGGGGTTCCCCCAGTCGGTCGCTCGTGCACAGGTACGGATGTGGTCTCCGTCATGTTCAAAGCGGCACGACAGTTTTCTTCGGGGTGACGTGATGAGTGGGACATGAGAGCACATTCCCACCCCGCGATCTTTACATTTCCGCCACATCGGCAAGATCGAGCCAGCTGCCCGGAGCGGGCCGGAGGCAAACGGGATGTTGTCGAAATCACTTCGACACCAGAATGCCCGTTACCCGGCGTACCGAGCAATCAGGACACTTAGGCCCGGGTGAGAGCCACCCTCCGACGGTGCCGAGCCACCCGTTCGCGGTTCCCACAGACCTCACTGGAGCACCAGCGCCTCCTGCGCCCCCGGGACGAATCGACGTAGAAGATCGGGCAGTTGTCCCCCTCGCACTGCCGCAGCCCCGCCCGCGCGACCGGGTCGGTGAGCAGCTCCACGGCGTCCCGGGCGATCGCCCCGAGCAGCGCCGCGCACTCCGGCGGCCCGTCCAACTCCCTGACCAGCACCCCGTCCTCGCCGCGCACGGCACGCGGGGCCGGCGGCGCGGTCCTGGCGAGCTCGTTCACGCGGACGAGCGCGAGGTCGTACGACGGCCTCGGTACGGCGGCGAGCGCGCCGCGCACCAACTGGCCGATCCGGGCCCGCAGTTCTCGGAAGCCGACCAGCCAGCCCGGGTCCGCGTGCGCCAGTGACGTGCCCGGCGGCACGAGTCCCGCGCCCACGATCCAGGCGCACAGCACCTCGACCGAGTCGAACCGTTCCTCGGGATGCGTCGTCGCCAGCAGGTCCAGGCAGATCCGCCCGGCGTCGAAGCGCAGCTCGTGAGGGACCGAGACCGTACCCAGTGCCATGTGCCTGTCACCGCCTGGGGCTGGGGTGGAGAACCGTTCCCCTTACAGTGCCCGTCCGCCCGCGCGGCCGGAACCCCTCGTGCCGGTGAGGAGGTTGGACGAGCGCGTATGCGGGTGCGCGTCTCGGCGATGTCCGGGGCGCCGTGCCGTCCGTTGACTTGAGGCATGACGCGGAACAGGACTGCCACGGGACTCGTACTGGGCGCGGCCACGGTCGCCATGGGACTGATCGCCGGGGTCTACTACATCTTCGCCTGCTGTGTGATGCCGGCGCTGGCCCGCAGCGACGACCGGGTCTACGTCGAGGTCATGAACGACATCAACGACGTGATCCAGAACCCGGTGTTCTTCCTCTCCTTCATGGGCGCGCCGCTGCTGACGGCGGTGTCGGCGTGGCAACTGCGGGGCCGGCCCTGCCGCTGGTGGGTGTGGGCGGCCCTGGCCGCCTACACCGCCGGCTTGTTGACGACCATGGCCTTCAACATCCCCCTCAACGACGACCTTTCCCGCGCGGGCGACCCGACCGCGGCCCGGGAGCACTTCGAGCACGCGTGGGTGGCGTGGAACGCGGTGCGCGCGGTGCTGTCGACGGTGGCGCTGGTGTGTCTGACGCGGGGACTCGTGCTGTACGGGGCGTTCCGGCGCAGGGGCGATGTCAGCCCGTCCGGCGGTGTCCACGGCGGTGCCCCCTCCGGGGGAGTCTGAGGACGCGGCCGTTCGAGCCGAAGGGGGCCCGGGAGCCGGCGGGCTCCGGCAGACGGCACCCGGAACGCCCGGCGCCCCAGCTCACGCGTCCGCGTACTTCGCGTCCGCAGCGGGGTCCAACGCCAGCCGGTACCCCCGCTTCACCACCGTCTGGATCAGCTTCGGTGCCCCCAGTGCCGTCCGCAGACGGGCCATCGCCGTCTCCACCGCGTGCTCGTCGCGCCCGGCGCCGGGCAGGGCACGCAGCAGCTCCGAGCGGGCCACCACCCAGCCCGGCCGCCGGGACAGCGCCCGCAGCAGGGACATCCCCGCGGGCGGCACCGGCCTCAGCTCCCCGTCGACGAGCACCGCGTGCCCCCGGATCTCCACCCGGTGCCCGGCGATCGGCAGGGCGCGTGCCCGGCCCGGCAGCTCCTGGCACAGCAGCTGCACCAGCGGCCCGAGCCGGAACCGCTCCGGCTGGACGGTGTCGACGCCCCGCGCCTGCAGCGGCAGAGCGGTGACCGGCCCGACGCAGGCGGGCAGTACGTCGTGGTGGAGGGCGGCGATCAGCTCCGGCAGCAGCCCTCGCTCCTCCGCCCGGTTCAGCAGGGACGCCGCGGCCGGCGCGCTGGTGAAGGTGATCGCGTCCAGGCCCCGGGAGACGACGGCGTCCAGCAACCGGTCCACCGGCCCGATGTCCTCGGGCGGCATCCACCGGTACACCGGCACCCCGACGACCTCGCCGCCCGCGGCCCGCAGCGCCTCCACGAACCCGGGCAGCGGCTCACCGTGCAGCTGTGCGGCGATCCGGCGCCCGTCGACGCCCTCCTCCAGCAGCCGGTCCAGCACCTCGGCCATGGACTCGCTCGACGGTGACCACTCCTCGGTGAGCCCGGCGGCCCGTATCGCCCCCTTGACCTTGGGTCCGCGCGCCAGCAGCTCCACCGTGCGCAGCCGCTCCAGCAGCGGCTCCCCGAGCCCCCACCCGTCGGCGGCCTCGACCC
>NZ_WVUG01000680.1 GCF_017614965.1 Streptomyces griseorubiginosus
GAACTGCGCGGCTGGTGGCTGGAGCGGTCGGGGCCGGTGCCGCCTCGGCCCGGGCGGGGACGGGTGGCCCGGGTGGCGCGGCGGGTGCTGTCGCACCGCTGAGCGGCGGAATGTGGGATACGCCTCCTCGCGGCATCGGTGCCCGCACCACGCAGTAACATGCCAGTCCCGCACTCACCACCGACCAGCGTGCGGTGCCGCAGGCAGGAGGCACCATGCGACCGAGACCACCCATCAAGGGCCGGGGCATCGTCAGTGGAACCGGCGTCATCGTCACCGGTCTGCTCGCGACCCTGCTCGCACTGATCTTCCCGATCTGGTCCTACGCCGACCGGTCGGGAACCGGCGTGAGCGTGCTGAACGCCCAGACCGTCGCCACGAACTACGGCCCCCTGTCGGGCCTCGACCGCGACTTCCTCACCAAGGTCCGCCAGGCCGGGCTGTGGGAACTGCCCGCCGGCCAGGAGGCCGAGCAGAAGGGCACCACCCAAGCCGTACGGACGGCGGGGCAGCACCTCGTCCAGGGCCACACCTTCCTCGACCAGCGGGTCCGGGACGTCGCCGCCAAGCTCGGCATCGAGCTGCCCAACGAGCCCACCGCCCAGCAGCGGCAGTGGCTCAGCACCCTGAACAGGGCGCAGGGCGTGGAGTACGACCACGACTTCGTGAACATCGCGCGCCTCGCGCACGGCAAGGTGTTCTCGCTGGTCGCCCAGGTCCGCGCGACCACCCGCAACTCGCTGGTGCGCGCCCTCGCGGACGACGCGAACACGACCGTGCTGGACCACATCACGGTCCTGGAGGCGACGGGCGACGTCGACTGGGACGCCCTCGCGCGGAACATGGCCGCCGCGAGCACTCCGCCCTTGGTCAACTCCCCGCCCCCGCCCGGACCGACGACGGACC
>NZ_WVUG01000681.1 GCF_017614965.1 Streptomyces griseorubiginosus
GACCCCGGTTACGGCCCCGCCACCCTCTCCGGCAACGCACGCATCACCGATGCCCAGCGGGCCCGTCTGGAGGGGCGTTCCCCGATCATCGAGCCCGGGATGCAGCCGGCCGCGCTCACGGCACTGCTCGGGCTGCTCCTGTCGGGTACGGCGGCCATCGGCTCGTACGCCCTGCTCCTCCCGCTCGTCGCCCTCCAGGCGGTCACCGCGGCGGGCTGGTTCCGCCTGAACGGCATGTGGCCCGCCCGCCAGGGCATCGCGCTGGCCTTCCTGGGCGCGCTGGTGGCCGACGTCGCCCTGCTGGCGGCGGGCCGCGAGCACGGACCGGCGGCCATCCTCGGCACGCTCGGCGTCTGGGTCCTGCTCTCCCTGGTGCTGCAACTGCGCTCGCACGCCGACCCGGACGAGCGGATGTACGGCCTGATGGCGACGGTCGCCTCGGCGGCGCTGTCGATCCTCGCGGCCGGTTACCTCGCGGCCGACACGGACGCGGTGTCCGTGGGCGCGGCGGCGGTGGCGGTGGCGCTCCTGGCCCGCGCCCTCCCGCTGCCCACTCCGGCCTCGCTGGTCGTCGCGCTGCTCGCGGCGGCGGGGGCGGGCATCGCGGTCGGCGGCATGACGGGCTTCGGTACGAAGGGCGCCCTCCTGGGCGCCGCCGCGTCCCTGTGTGCCCTCATCGGCCACCGCGTCGCCAGCTACGACTACCCGTCGAGGTTCGTCCACTTCACAGCGGGAGTGGCCCTGCCCCTGACGGCAGCGGCCCCGGCGGTGTACGTACTGGGCCGAGCGCTGGGGTAGTCCCATCAGCCCGTCCGGCGTTTGAGGACGAGGCCCGTTCAGGGACGACGCGGGGGGCTGGGGGCGGCAGCCCCCGGTGGACGGCGCCCAGAACCCCGCCC
>NZ_WVUG01000682.1 GCF_017614965.1 Streptomyces griseorubiginosus
CAACGGAACCGGAACCCACGGAGCGATCCTCGCGGACACCCCGCCGGAGGGCGGGGACACCCCGATCGTCGAGCTACGAGGCGCCGGCAAGTCCTACGGCAACATCCGCGCCCTGCACGGCGTCAGCCTCCAGGTCCACCCCAGCCAGGTCACCTGCGTGCTGGGCGACAACGGCGCCGGCAAGTCCACCCTCATCAAGATCATCTCCGGGCTGCACCAGCACACCGAGGGCGAGTTCCTCGTCGACAACGCCCCCGTCCGCTTCTCCACCCCCCGCGAAGCCCTCGACAAGGGCATCGCCACCGTCTACCAGGACCTCGCCGTCGTCCCCCTCATGCCCGTGTGGCGCAACTTCTTCCTCGGCTCCGAGATGACCCGCGGCCCCTGGCCCCTGCGCCGCCTCGACATCGCCAGGATGAAGCAGACCGCCGACCACGAACTGCGCGAGATGGGCATCGTCCTCGACGACCTCGAACAGCCCATCGGCACCCTCTCGGGCGGCCAGCGCCAGTGCGTGGCCATCGCCCGCGCCGTCTACTTCGGCGCCCGCGTCCTCATCCTCGACGAGCCCACCGCCGCCCTGGGCGTCAAGCAGTCCGGCGTCGTGCTGAAGTACATCGCCGCCGCCCGCGACCGCGGCCTCGGCGTCATCTTCATCACCCACAACCCCCACCACGCCTACATGGTCGGCGACCACTTCAGCGTGCTGCGCCTGGGCACCATGGAACTGTCCGCCTCCCGCGACCAGGTCAGCCTCGAGGAACTCACCAACCACATGGCCGGCGGCGCCGAACTCGCCGCCCTCAAACACGAACTCAGCCAGGTCCGCGGCGTCGACGTCGAGGAACTCCCCGAAGAGGGGGACCTCACCGCACCCGTCGCGGCGGG
>NZ_WVUG01000683.1 GCF_017614965.1 Streptomyces griseorubiginosus
CCCGTCGACGGATTCCTTGGTGGAAGCGCCCGCCCCGATACGCCCGTCCGCGGAACCCGTGGAGGACGGGCAGGCCCAGGTGGGGACGGCTGTGGGCGACGCGGGCGGGCACCCTGGTCTGCGCGGGCGTTGGCGGGCCGTGCTGCAGGTGCTGGGACTGCGGGACACCGTGCCGGGGGTCGTGCGGGGGCGTGCCGTGCGGTTGCTGCTGGACGAGCGGGCGCTCGAGCAGGACGAAGCGGCGCGGCTCATGGGGCTCGTGCTGTCGCCGGGGACGGCGCCCGGGGACGCGGCCGCGTGGATCGAGGGCTTCGTCGGTGGCGGCTCGGGCGGCGGGATGCTGCTCGTGCACGACGAGCGGCTGCTCGGTCTGGTCGACGCCTGGCTGACCGGGGTGCCGGCGGAGGCGTTCACGGACGTACTGCCGCTGCTCAGGCGGACGTTCTCCGCGTACGAACCGGGAGTCCGGCGCACCCTCGGCGAGTTGGTCCGCCGGGGACCCGGGCGGCAGGGGAGCACCAGGGCGGCCGGTCCCGGCATACCCGGCTTCGGCCCGGAGTTGGACGCGGAACGCGCCGACGCCGTGGTGCCGGTGGTGCGGCTGCTGCTGGGGCTGGACGGGACGCGACAGGACGTGGAGGGGCGGCAGGACGTGGACAACGGCCTTGTGGGGGTGGCGGGATGACGCACGACGGACCGAGGGAAACGGACGGGGGAGTGATGGTGATGGATGCCGTCGAGCGCGGGCGCCGAGAGGGGCGGCAGCTGAGCAGGCCTTCCGCGCGGGGTGGCCCGGCGGCGGGCGTCGCGGTGGCCGGCCGTCCGACCGCTGCCGTCGTGGTCGTGCCGCTCTGGGACCGCCCGCGCGTGGGGGTGTGCCGATGAC
>NZ_WVUG01000684.1 GCF_017614965.1 Streptomyces griseorubiginosus
GCGGCCAGGACGGCGCGGACCTCGAAGGCGGGCCGGCCCCCGTGCTGAAGGTATGCGTGCAGGATGTCGGGGGTGTTGACGAAGAAGTTGGGCCGCATGTAGGCGGCCGTCTGTGTGGACAGCTCCGTGAGGTAGTCGGTCAGTTCCTGCTTGGAGTTGCGCCAGGTGAAGTAGGTGTAGGACTGCTGGAAGCCGATCTGGGCCAGGGTGCGCATCATCGCCGGCCGGGTGAACGCCTCCGCCAGGAAGATCACATCGGGGTCGCTCGCGTTGATCTGCTCGATCACCCGCTGCCAGAACACCACCGGCTTGGTGTGCGGGTTGTCCACGCGGAAGATCCGCACCCCCAGCGACATCCACAGCCGCAGCACCCGCAGGGTCTCGGCGATCAGGCCGTCCATGTCGGCGTCGAAGGCGATGGGGTAGATGTCCTGGTACTTCTTGGGCGGGTTCTCGGCGTAGGCGATGGTGCCGTCGGGGCGGTGGTGGAACCACTCGGGATGCTTCTGGACCCAGGGGTGGTCGGGGGAGCACTGCAGGGCGAAGTCCAGGGCGATCTCCAGGCCCAGGGCGGCCGCCTGCTCGACGAACCAGGCGAAGTCCTCGATCGTGCCCAGCTGGGGGTGGACGGCGTCGTGGCCGCCCTCGGGGGAGCCGATCGCCCAGGGCACGCCCACGTCGTCGGGGGTGGGGGAGAGGGTGTTGTTGCGGCCCTTGCGGAAGGTCGTGCCGATCGGGTGGATGGGCGGCAGGTAGACGACGTCGAAGCCCATCGCGGCGATCGCGGGCAGCCGGCGGGCGGCGGTGCGGAAGCTGCCGTGCGGCTGGGTGGGGGTGCCCTCGGAGCGGGGGAAGAACTCGTACCAGGCGCCGTACAGGGC
>NZ_WVUG01000685.1 GCF_017614965.1 Streptomyces griseorubiginosus
ACCCTCCTCAACTCCCTGAAGACAGGCGCCCCCACCTCCCTCCAAATCACTTTCACCGACCACGACACCGTCCACCTCCACGACCCCGCGACGCCCCACGTCTCGGTCACCACGGACGGCCCCCGCTGGAACGCCTTCGTACTCGGCGTGAGAGCAGGGGAGTTCGACCACTTCACCCACACCACCCCGTGACCTCTGCCCCTGCTTGACGCAGCCACGTCCAGGCACAAGGCCGCGTGAGACGTCCCAGGCCGTGCATGGGCTCGGGCTGAGAGCACTCAGCAACGGGAGCGCGTCGGACACCCCCGGGGCTGACGAGCTCAGTCCAGGCAGAACTCGTTGCCCTCGATGTCCTGCATCGTGATGCACGACTCGTTGAAGCCGTCGGCACGCTGCACCAGCACGCACACCGCGCCCAGGGCCTCCAGTCGCGCGCGCTCTGCCTCGAGCGCGGCGAGGCGTTCCTCGCCCACGAGCCCGGTCCCCACCCGCACGTCGAGATGGACCCGGTTCTTGACGACCTTGCCCTCGGGAACGCGCTGGAAGAACAGGCGCGGGCCCACACCGGTCGGATCGACGCAGGCGAACGCCGAGCCCTGCCGCTCGGACGGCAGCGAGCGGTCGGACTCCTCCCAGCTGGCGAACCCCTTCGGCGGGGGCGGTACGACGTACCCCAACACCTCGCACCAGAAACGAGCGACGCGCTCAGGATCCGCGCAGTCGAAGGTGACCTGGAACTGCTTCACCGATGCCATCGGGCCACCGTAACAGCAGGCTCGCCCCACTCAACGCGCGTCCACCTGTGGATCTTCTGTGGCGATGGTCAAGCCCCCGCCATCGCAAGCCCATTCCC
>NZ_WVUG01000686.1 GCF_017614965.1 Streptomyces griseorubiginosus
GGCCAGGGTGGGCACCTGGGGGTCCGCGGCGGAGGGCGGCGCGGAGGGCCGCGCCGTCTCCTCGGGCAGCGGCGAGGCGGCCGCGTCCGACGTGCCGGAGCCGAAGGGGTCGCCGGGCAGCAGCGACGGCTTCATCGCGACGACGGCCACGGCGGCGGCGAGCAGCACGGCGAACACCGCGCCCACCCGGCGGCGCCTGCGTCCGCGCCCGTTCATCTCCTGCCAGGCCGGGCCGGTGCGCCAGCCCTCGGGCATCTTCCCCCGCGCGTCCTGCTCGCGCAGCCGCTCGGTGACCATACGGGCCCGCGCGGACGGCTCCTTGGGCGCGGACCTGATGTCACGTTCGCTGTCCTGGAGGAACTTCTCCCAGACGTCGTCGGGTATGGAGGGTTCCCCGCCGGAACCCGATCCGGATCTCGGCTCGTCGGACGGTCTGTCGGCCACGGCGCGAACGCCTTTCTGTGAAGCGTGACAAGGGATGCGTGCAGCGGTGTCGAGCAGGAGAGCGTACGTGACGCAGGGCACATAAAAAATCTGTGAAGGTAAACACAACCATTCACCCCGGTCACGGATCCAACCTGACGAACCAAGGGCCACAACCCGCGCCCCACACGCGGAGCCCTCCACACTGGACTCCCTTGAGGTCTTGATGAAGCTTCGCCGAGCCATGGGCGTGGCGGCCGCGACGGCCGTTCTGGCTCCCCTTGCCCTGCTGTCCGCCCCGGTCGCGTTCGCGGACGCAACCCCGGACACGTCGACCAGCAGCCCGGCGGCGCCGGCCAGCACGCCGGCCGACCCCGCGAGCACCCCCGCGGACCCGGCGAGCACTCCCGCCGAC
>NZ_WVUG01000687.1 GCF_017614965.1 Streptomyces griseorubiginosus
CCCTCGGCCCGCATCCACCCGGCCGCCGCCTTCTCGGCCGCCTGCGCCCTCACCGGAGCCGGCCTCGCGCTCGCCGCCCGTGCGGGCCGCCCCGCTCTGACGGTCGCCGCCCCCCTCGCGGCCACGGTCTGGGCGTACGACCTCGGCCTGAAGCGCACCCCGGCCGGTCCAGCCGCCATGGCCGCCGTCCGCGGACTCGACCTGCTGCTCGGCGCGGCAGCCACGACCGGCCACCCGCGCAGAGCTCTCCCCTCCGCGGCACTGCTGGCCACCCACACCCTCGCGGTGACGGCCGTTTCCCGCCGGGAGACGACAGGCGGCGCACCCCTCGCACCGCTGGCCGCCCTCGCCACCACCGGCGTCCTCACCCACCTCCTCACCCGCCGCCCCTCCGTGAAAGCCGCCCTGCGCTCGACGCTCGGCGCCGCCTACGCCGTCACCGCGGCCCGCCCCTACGCCCACGCGGCCCTCAATCCGTCACCCCCGCTCACCCAACGAGCCGTCGCAAGCGGTGTCCGCGCCACCATTCCGCTCCAGGCCGCGCTCGCCGCCCGCTCGGGCGCCCCGTCCACCGCGGTGCTGGTGGCGGCGCTCGCCCCGCTCGGCAGGCGGTTCGCGAGGACGGTGAGCATCACATGAACACCGAGAAGACGCCCCGGCCGAACGGCACGCCGACCCCGGGACCTGCAGCCGCCACCCCCGTCCGTTTCGGCTACGGCACCAACGGCCTCACCGACCTCCGGCTCCACGAGGCCCTCGGCCTCCTCGCCGACCTCGGCTACGACGGCGTGGGACTCACCCTCGACCACATGCACCTCGACCCCCTCGCC
>NZ_WVUG01000688.1 GCF_017614965.1 Streptomyces griseorubiginosus
GATCGCGGGGGTTCTGATGTTGGAGGGGAAAAGCCGAGGGGGCCCGGTCGACGGATCGGGCCCCCTCGAATTTGTCCACCGCGGCGGTCGGGCCGCCGCAGGAAGCCGGCACGGGAAGCCGCTAGAAGAACACCCGCACCTCAGCAGCACCTCCGCGTACGGCCCTGCCTTCTTCACAGCGCGTCGACCTCCTCGGCCGTCGGGAAGGACACCTGCGCGCCCTCCTTCGTGACCGCGGCCGCGCCCACCCGGGCCGCGTATCCGGCGGCCTCCACGAGCGACGCGCCCGACCCCAGCCGGAACGCCAGCGCCGCCGTGAACGCGTCTCCCGCACCCGTCGTGTCCACCGCGTCGACCTTCACGGACGGCACTCGGGTGACCCCCGCCGAGGAGGCGACCAGCGCGCCCTCGGAGCCCAGGGTGACCACCACCGACCGGGGCCCCTTGGCGAGCAGCAGCCGCGCCCAGTCCTCCGGCCGGTCCGACACGCACGCCTCGCCGAGGATCACCCGCGCCTCGTGCTCGTTGACGATCAGCGGATCGCAGGCCGCCATCACCTCGCCCGGCAGCGGCCGCGGCGGCGACGGGTTCAGCACGAACCGGTTGTCGGGACTCAGACCGCGCACGACCTCCACGACCGTCTCCAGCGGGATCTCCAGCTGCGCCGAGACCACCCGCGAGGCCTGGAAGAGACACGCGGCGGCCTTGACGTCCCCCGGCACGAGCTTCCCGTTCGCCCCCGGCGACACCACGATGCTGTTGTCCCCGGACGGGTCGACGGTGATCAGCGCGACCCCCGTCGGCGCCCCGCCCACCAGCAC
>NZ_WVUG01000689.1 GCF_017614965.1 Streptomyces griseorubiginosus
GCCCCTGGTGAGTGGGACGGGTAGGGGCGGCGGGGGCGAGAACAAGCCGGCAGCCTCGCCCACCCCGCCTCACAACCGCCCGATGTCCACGCGCGGCATCTTCGGCGCCCGCCGAGCAGGCGTACGCCCGCTCAACAAAATCAACCGGGCCGCCCGATGCCGCTGCCCCGCATACGGCTCCAGCAGCTTCAGCATCACGGAGTCGTCCGCGTCCCGGTCCCCGGCCAGCGCCCACCCCACGATCCCGGGCAGATGCAGGTCGCCCACGGTCACCGCGTCCGCCGCCCCATGGCTGCGCTGCACGACCTCCGCCGACGTCCACGGCCCGATCCCCGGCACGACCTCCAGCCGGGCCTGCGCCTTCTCCGGCGACATCGCCACGGCCTCCTCCAGCCGCCCGGCCACCCGGACGGCCCGCAGGATCGTCGACGCCCGCTTGTTGTCGACCCCGGCCCGATGCCACTCCCACGACGGGATCAGCGCCCAGGTCCGCGGTCCCGGCATCACCCACAGCCGTCCCCCGGCCGCGGGTCCGGGCGCCGGCTCCCCGAACTTCCGCACCAGCAGCCGCCACGCCCGGTACGCCTCGTCGGTCGTGACCTTCTGCTCCAGCACGGACGGGATCAACGACTCCAGCACCAGCCCGGTCCGCGTCAGCCGCAACCCCGGCCGCCGGTGCCACGCCGACGCAACCACCCGGTGGCGCGGCACGAACGCCTCCGGCTCATCCGCTCCGCCCAGCAGCTCCGGCAACTGCTCCAGCAGCCACTCGGCCCCCGGCCCCCAGGCCTCGCCCCGGACCGCGC
>NZ_WVUG01000068.1 GCF_017614965.1 Streptomyces griseorubiginosus
TTCGACAGCAGGACGGCCGCCACCGCCGTCGTAGCGCCGTCCTCGCCGGCCTCGGTGTGGTCGCCGCCGGGGTCGTCGTGGCGGCCGTCCTGCTGTCGAACTCCGGGTCTCCGGACGACCGGCGCGCCGGTTCCTCCACGACGCCGACCGCCGGCGACAGTCCGTCGCCCACCGTCGAGGGCACCGCCAGGCCCCCCAGCCTGCCGCCCGGCACGCACGAGGAGGCCGGCGGCTACGCGTGGGCGACCCCCAAGGGCTGGCGCCGCAACGTGATGACGGGCGCGGAGGTCCACTACACCTCACCCGACGGCGCCCAGGAACTCGTCGCCAAGTCCTCCCTCGCCCGCGACAACCTGATGCGGACCTGGCAGCAGTCGGAGCAGAACGCCCACCAGGGCCAGGACTACCGCAAGATCCGCCTGGAGGAGACCACCTTCCGCGGCGACCCCGCCGTGGTCTGGGAGTACACCTTCACCCTCAACGGCGTGAACTGGCACGCCCGCCTCCTGGGCTTCAACCAGGAGGGACGGTCGTACCAGATCAACACCTGGTACCACAGGGCCATCGAGCCCCAGGCCCTGAAGACCTACGACAAGGTGAAGGACAGCTTCAAGATCCTCTGAGCGGGCGAGCCCCCGGCCGCCGGGGGATCAGCCCGTCCTGACCTCGTCCCGCGCTTCCACGGACGCCGCACCCGCGGCCGTGCGGTTCCCGCGCACCTTCTCCCGCACCAGCGCGACCACCAGCACGACCGCCGCCACCAGCAGGGACAGCAGCACGGTCTCCCGGCCGTCGTGTTCGGTGTCGGTCAGCATGTACCCGAGCACGAAGACGATCAACGCGGCCGTGGCCCAGGTCAGATACGGATACAGCCACATCCTCACGACCAGCTTCTCCGGCGCCTCCGCCTGGATGATCCGCCGCATCCGCAGCTGCGAGAAGCAGATCACCAGCCACACGAACAGGGCCACCGCACCACTGGAGTTGACCAGGAACAGGAACACCGAGTCCGGGAACCGGTAGTTGAAGAACACGGCCACGAAGCCGAAGACGACCGACGCGACGATCGCCGCCATCGGCACGCCCCGCGAGGTCGTCCGCGCGAACGCCTTCGGCGCGTCGCCCCGCTCGCCCAGCGAGAACGCCATCCGGGAAGCCGTGTAGAGGCCGGAGTTGAGGCAGGACAGCACCGAGGTCAGCACGATGACGTTCATGATCTGGCCCGCGTGCGCGATGCCGAGGGAGTCGAGCGCGGCGACGTACGAGCCCTTCTCCTTGATGGACGGGTCGTTCCAGGGGAGCAGCGAGACGACGACGAGGATCGAGCCCAGGTAGAAGACCGCGATACGCCAGATGATGCTGTTCGTCGACTTGGTGACCGCCCGCTGCGGGTCCTCCGACTCGCCCGCGGCCAGCGTGGCGATCTCGCTGCCCATGAAGGAGAAGACGACCAGCAGCACGCCGGTGAGGATCGCGCCGGGGCCGTGGGGCAGGAATCCGCCGTGCTCGGTGAGGTTGCCCAGGCCCGCCTTGTCGCTGTCCACGCCCGGCAGCACACCGGCCACCGCGAGCGCGCCGACCACGATGAACGCGCCGATCGCGACGACCTTGATGCCGGCGAACCAGAACTCGAACTCGCCGTAGGAACCGACCGAGACGAGGTTGGTGGCGGTCAGCACCACCATCACGATGAGCGCCCAGCCCCACTGCGGGACGGCCGGGATCCAGCCCTCGAGGATCTTGGCGCCGGCGGTGGCCTCCACCGCGAGCACCACCACCCAGAAGAACCAGTAGAGCCAGCCGATGGAGAACCCGGCCCAGCGGCCGAGCGCCCGGTCGGCGTGGGCGGAGAAGGAGCCGGAGGTCGGGTTGGCCGCGGACATCTCGCCGAGCATCCGCATCACGAGCACGACGAGCGTGCCGACGAGGGCGTACGACAGCAGGATGCCGGGTCCGGCCGTCGCGATACCGGAGCTGGAGCCGACGAAGAGGCCCGCTCCGATGACACCGCCGATGGCGATCATCGACAGATGTCGGTTCTTGAGTCCGGCCTGGAGACCAGTCATGGGGGGAATTCCTTTGCGCCGGGTGTGGGGACTTCCGTACTGCGCCACCGGGGTGACGTACGAGTCGGTCCAGTGAATCGGAGGCAAAGGGCTTGTTGAACCTCTGAATCCAGATTGTTACTTGAGCTTTCCTTGAGGTTCCATGGTCGGGTCTGGATTTCTCCTGGTCGCCACCCGGAGCTGCTGCCCGGAAACGGCCGTGTCACACTCGGAGCCATGCGCGTGTATATCGGCTCCGACCATGCCGGCTTCGAACTCAAGAACCACCTCGTCGAGTGGCTCACGTCGGCCGGCCACGACCCCGTCGACTGCGGCCCGCACATCTACGACGCCCAGGACGACTACCCGCCCTTCTGCCTCCGCGCCGCGGAGCGGACGGCCGCGGACCCCGACTCCCTCGGCATCGTGATCGGTGGCTCCGGCAACGGCGAGCAGATCGCGGCGAACAAGGTGAAGGGCGTGCGCGCGGCGCTGGCCTGGAGCGAGGAGACCGCATCCCTGGGCCGCCAGCACAACAACGCCAACGTGGTCGCGGTGGGCGGGCGCATGCACACCCAGGAGGAGGCGACGAAGTTCGTCGAGATCTTCCTGAACACGCCGTTCTCCGGCGACGAGCGCCACCAGCGCCGGATCGACATGCTCTCGGCGTACGAGACGACGGGCGAACTGCCCCCGATCCCCGCGCACCACCCGCAGCAGGACTGAGCCGAGGGCCGGAAAGGAACACCCGCCGTGCCAGAGGGGCACACGATCCACCGGCTGGCGTTGGACTACGCCGACCGCTTCTTTGGCACGGCACCCCGCGTGACCAGCCCCCAGGGCAAGTTCTCCGACGCCGCCGCACTGCTCGACGGGGCCGGGCTCACCCGTACCGAGGCCCATGGAAAGCACCTCTTCCTGGGCTTCCGCGACGCCGAATGGGTCCACATCCATCTGGGCCTGTTCGGCAAGGTCGCCTTCGGTGACGCCCCCGCGCCGCCGCCCACCGACACGGTCCGGCTGCGCCTCGCGAACGCCACCTCGTACGTGGATCTGCGCGGCCCGACCACCTGCGCGCTCATCACCGACGCCGAGAAGCGGGCGATACACGCGCGCCTCGGCCCCGACCCGCTCCGGGACGACGCCGACCCCGAGGCGGCGTACCGGCGGATCTCCCGCAGCCGTACGACGATCGCCGCGCTGCTCATGGACCAGAAGGTGATCGCCGGCGTCGGCAACGTCTACCGCGCCGAGGTCCTCTTCCGGCACCGGATCGACCCCTACCGCGCGGGCCGGGACATCACGCCCGCCGAGTGGCGGCTGATCTGGACGGACCTGGTCGAGCTGATGCACGAGGGCGTGCGCAACAACCGGATCGACACCGTCCGCCCCGAGCACACACCCGAGGCGATGGGCCGTCCGCCCCGCGTCGACGACCACGGCGGCGAGGTGTACGTCTACCGGCGGGCCACCCTGCCCTGCCACATCTGCGGCGCCGAGATCCGCACCGCCGACCTCGCCGCCCGCAACCTCTTCTGGTGCCCGACCTGCCAGACGCCGTGAACTAGAACCCGTGCGGCAGCCACGGGGACACCGTGGAGCCGAAGGCGAGTGACGCCTCGGTGAGGGCACCCTGGCGCAGTTCGCTCACCCGGCCGGCCGCGGCGAGGGCGTCCAGGCTCACGCCGCCGAGGTAGGCCGAGCCCAACTCCCGTACCGACAGGGCGAGATCGGCGGCGTCCTCGGTGCGGGCGCAGGACGCGCCCTTCGGGTCGCCGGTCAGTCGCCAACGGCCGCTGTTCCAGGGGCAGAAGGCGTCCTCTACCGCCAACACCACGTCCACCGGCGTCTGGTAGGTCCGCGCCTCCAGGGCGGCCCCGACGTCCACCAGCCGTACGTGCAGCGAGTCCCGCACCAGCAGCGAGCAGCGGCGGATGTCGGAGACCAGGTACTGCCACGGCTCGTCCACCGGCCGGCGCCGCGCGTCGATCCTCGACGTCAGGTCGATGCCGAACAGGAACCGCCACAGCGCCGCGTGCGCCGCCGGGTCCAGCGCGTCCACGTCCTGCACGACGACCGTCCCGTTGGGTCCCGCGGGCTCCCAGCCCCGCTTGACCCGGAACCGCGCGTACCCGACGACCTCCCCGTCCCGCTCGGCGAGCACGCACTGCAGCGGCGAGGCGCCGTCCCGCTCGCTCTCCGGGTCGAGCACCCACAGCCGCTCCCAGCCCGGGATCCGCGCCACCATCCCCGGCCGCCGGTCGACCAGCCGGGCGTACACGGCCTCGCAGGCGTCGAGCGCGTCGGCCGGCTCGGCGTACCGCAGCAGTACGTCATCGGTGCCCTCCGGCACGGACAGCCGTACCCGGGTGGTGTCGATCTCGGCGTTGGCGTGGAACGTCGCGACGCCGTACCCGAACCGCCCGTAGATCGCCGGTTCGGAGGCCGTCAGCACGGCCAGCGGCTCGCCCCAGGACCGTACGTCCGCCAACTGCCGCCGCATCATGGACGTCAGCACCCCGCGCCGCCGGTGCGTGGCGGCCACGCTCACCATGGTCACGCCGGCCGCGGGCACGGCGCTGCCGCCCGGCACGGTCAGCCGGAAGCGGAACGCCCCCGCCGTCCCCACGCACGTGTCACCGTCCCAGGCCCCGATCGCCCGGTCCGGCTCGGTGAGCTCCCGCCACAGCGCGCGCTCCTCGGCGGGCTCCGGAACCCCTCCGAAGGCGCGGATCAAGTTGTCGTACCACTCGTCCCAGTTCTCAGCTGCCAGCACTCGCACGTCAGTCCGCATGAACCATGCCTACCAGGGCATTGCGGGACGAGCGAGGGAATTTCGGCTTGACGCCCGCGCGACGGCTTTCGGTGAAGTTCACTGTGAAGTTGAGCCTCGGACGGGGGACAAGTGGGACCTCCCGTGCCAAGCAGCAGGTCCGATGGATAGGGTCCCGAACTAATGGCAGCAGGACGAGAGCGGCGCGCGGAGGCCGAGACGTTCACGGCCCGGTTGAGGATGCAGTGGCACCGGGTCCGCACCGGCCTGCGCAAAAGCGCCGTGGACTACTTCCGCGGGGACGGCTCGGACTGGTTCGCCCTCGCCGGACTGTTCCTCACCGTCCCGGTGATCGCGGGTGTCACCCTCGCCAACTCCGTCTGGTGCTCCCCGGCCGCCCTGGTCGTGCCGATCGTCGCCGGCGGTCTGCTGCTGCGCCCCGCCAGCCTGCTCGCCCTGTACGCGGCGGCGGCCACGGCACTGATCGTGGAGTCGGTGAAGCTGGGCCCGTACACCGAGGGCCCCTCGCGGGTCACCCCGGGCGTGGTGCTCGTCGTCGCCGCCTGTGGTTTCTTCGGACTGCTGGTCGCGCAGTTCCGCAGCCGGGTCGGCGTGCCCTGGCGGCGCGGCGGCACGATGCTGTTCGACCTGCGCGAGCGGATCCGCGTGCAGAGCAAGCTGCCGAAGCTGCCGGACGGCTGGCACCGCGAGATGGCTCTGCGGCCGGCCGGCGGTCAGTCCTTCTCCGGCGACTTCGTGGTGGCGGCCCGGACCAACGGCGGCCGCACCCTGGAGGTCGTCCTCACGGACGTCTCCGGCAAGGGCATGGACGCCGGCTCCCGCGCGCTGCTGCTCTCGGGCGCCTTCGGCGGCCTGCTGGGCTCGCTCCCGCCGCACGCCTTCCTCCCTGCCGCCAACGGCTACCTGCTCCGCCAGGACTGGGACGAGGGCTTCGCCACCTCCATCCACCTGGTCCTCGACCTCGACTCCGGCGACTACGAGCTCTATTCGGCCGGTCATCCCCCGGGCCTCCAACTGAGCGCGGGCAGCGGCCGCTGGGAGGAGAAGGCCGCCGAGGGCCCGCTGCTCGGTGTGTACGACGGCGCCCAGTTCGACCCCGTGAAGGGCTCGCTGCGCGCCGGAGACGTGTTGATGCTGTTCACGGACGGCCTGGTGGAGACCTCCGACCGGGACATCGTCGAGGGCATCGACCGCCTGACCGGAGAGGCCGACCGCTATGTCGCGGGCGGCTTCCACGGCGCCGCCTGGCACCTGATCGAGGCGGTGGCGAAGGACGTGAACGACGACCGGGCGCTGCTGCTGATCTGCCGGGAAGGCCCCACGGCGGCAGCGGCCCGCTGACCCGACGTCGGCGCCGCGGCCACGGCGGGGGTTCCCCCCGCCCGCGACAAAGGGGCTGACCGGGCAGGGGCCGTACATCCCGCCGCTGGTGTACGGGGCGTTCGGCCGGGACGATCGGCGTCCTCGGCGTCCTCGGCGCGACCCTCCCGGCCCGGGCGGCGCTGCGCGGGGAGACACTTCAGGAATGACCGAGACACCCGAAGGGCTCACCCTGGCCGAGGTGGAGGCCGTCGCCCGGGCCGCCCACGAGGGACAGACCGACAAGGCGGGCCGACCCTATGCCGAGCATCTGCGGGCCGTCGCCGAGGGGGTACGCGCGCGGGGCGGCGACGCCGAGCAGATCGCCGCCGCCTGGCTGCACGACGCCGTGGAGGACGACGCGCTGAGCGAACGGTGGCTGGAGCGGGCCGCTTTGAGCCGCCGTACGAAGGACATCGTGCTCGCGGTCACCAAGCGGGCGGGGGAGACGCCCGAGGAGTACGCCGCGCGGATCCTCGCCACGCCGGGCGCGCTGCTGGTGAAGGAGGCGGACCTGGCGCACAACGCCGACCCGGCCCGCCTCGCCCGCCTCGCCGACCCGGCCACCCGCACCCGGCTGACCGAGAAGTACGCCCGGATGCACGCACTCCTCGGCCTGGAGCAGCCCCTGACCTAGGCGTTGGCCATCTGCCGCTGCGCTGCCTTGTCGCGGTCGCGGGCCAGCTCGGCCGCGTCCCGCTTGAACGCCCACTTCATGTCGGGCTCCATCGCGAACCGGAACACCCGCCGCACCGGCGCGGTGCACAGCAGGGTGACGACGGCGCCCGCGACGAGGGTCACGAAGATCTCACCGAGCGGACCGTGCAGCCACCGGTGGTCGAACCAGCCGTAGAAGTCAGCGGCCTTCACCACGAAGCCGTGCAGCAGATAGCCGTACAGCGTGCCCGCGCCGAGCGCCGTGAACCACATCCGGCGGCGCGGCACCCAGGCGAAGAAGCAGGCGGTCAGCAGCAGAGAGCAGCCCATCAGGGCCAGCACCATGACCGGCCCGGACCACCAGGGCGCGCCCAGTTCCTCGGCGGAGTCGCGGTGGTAGAACCAGGAGGCGTTCATCCGCGGCACCGCCCACCAGCCGACCATCAGCGCGCCGGCGAAGACCGGCACCGAGAGGATCCGCACGGCGCGGGTGCGCACCAGCTGGAAGTGCTCCGGCTTCATGCACAGACCCAGCACGAAGTACGGCAGGAACTGCAGGACGCGCTGCAGGTCCAGGTCGTCACCGATGTCCGGCGACAGCGTCGCGAGCATGGCGATGGCGATGGCCAGGGGGAGCGGCCACCGGACGGTCTTCCACAGCGGGGTGGTCAGCCGCCACACGAACAGGGCGACCAGGAACCAGGTCAGGTACCAGGGATCCAGCAGGCTGACCGACATGCCCGGGTCGTGGTCGCCGTAGCGTTTGAAGAGCGAGTACGCCGTCTCGAAGACGATGTACGGCACCGCTACACCGGTGATCAGGCGGCGCAGCCGGTCGGGGCGCATGTCGAAGCTGCGGGAGAAGTAGCCGGAGATGATGATGAACGCCGGCATGTGGAAGGCGTACACGACGGTGTAGGCGGCCTCCAGGACGCGGCTGTCGCCCTTGAGCGGTTCCCAGGAGTGGCCCATGGCCACCAGCACGATCGCCAGGTACTTGGCGTTGTCGAAGAACGCGTCGCGTTGCGGTGGCGCCGGCGGGCGGGCCGGGGGGAGCGGCGTTCTGAGATGACCGGGAGACGAAGCGGCGTCGAACATCTGGGGAACCCTAGCGGCGTCTGTGGGAATTCGTAAAACCGTCCATGTCATTCCTGCATAAGGCTGCGCAGGAACCCTTCGGTTACCCGGGAATTGCTGAAACAGGCATCTCCGTCCGCTGCCCTTATGCACAGGTTAGTCCGGATTATTCAAGACAAAAAGACACAAAACGCGCCCTCTTGATGTGTCTGTGGTGACAATTCGAATTGCCTGCGAACGAGTTGTGTGGGCATGGAAACGATGCCGCGCATTTTCCTGTGTGAGTGCCCCGTCGAATTCCTGTGCGGGAGACCGGAGTTGGGGGTGTGTCGGAGGTGCGGGGAGTGGCCGCCTCCGCACAGTCCGGGCAAAGGTCGGGCACAGTGTGGCCGACGATGCCTCACCTGCCGCATACGCGGGCCTGGTTGGTGGCACGATGGTTCTGGCGGGGGTGTGCGGGCCGGGCACCCCCGGGCCGGGAGAGCGGACCGACCGAGGGTGTGATCAGTTGTGGCCATTTCACTGTCTGTGGTGCTGCTGTTGGCGATCATCCTGGTGGTGTTGATCCGGGGCGGCTCCATCAAGGCCGGACCCGCCATCGTCGCGATCCTGTTCGGCTTCTTCCTCGCGTCGACCGGCATGGCCCCCTCGATCAACCGCTTCCTCAACTCGATAGCGGAGACGATCAACTCGATCAGCTTCTGACCGTCACGAGCGGTCGGGGTGCCGGCGCGGCGCTTTCCCGCCATGCCGCCGTCCCGCGGCGACGCGCGCCCCGGCCGCCGGTTCGCCGTCGATCTTCTCCGTGACCCGGGAGGAAACGGGCACCCGGTCATCGCGCGGGACCGTACGGAAAATCCCCCCTTAACCCGGACCACCCCTCGCATTCACCTGCGAAGGGGCTGAAAGCCCTGTGTTCGGGCCCGAGTCCGTCGAGCCAAGATCACCCTGCCAAGAAGGCGGGGCGAAGGGCGTCCCGCACGACGGAAGGATTCCCTCACGTGCTGAAGAGATCCTGGGCGGCGCTGGCGGCGGGCGCGCTGACGGTCACGGCCCTGGCGGCGGCCGCGCCCTCGGCCGGCGCGGTCGACGTCTACTCGCGGGTGCAGAACTACAAGAGCGGCCGCTGTCTGTCGCTGGCCGGCGGCGGCTCCACGGCCGACGGCACCAACGCCGTCATCTACACCTGCGGCACCGGCCACGAGCAGTACTGGTTCGAGGCCACGCCCTCCGGCGAGCTGCGCAACCTCAAGAGCGGCAAGTGCCTGTCCCTGGCGGGCGGAGGCGCCACGGCCAACGGCACCGAGGTGATCCTCTGGAGCTGCAACGGCCGCTCCGAGCAGGAGTGGGACTACTCGAGCACCGGCCAGCTCTACAACATCAAGGCCGGCAAGTGCATGTCCACGGCCGGCGGCGGAGGCACCGCCAACAACACCAAGGTGATCATCTACAGCTGCCTCGGCAGCACCGAACAGGAATGGGACTGGATCGGCTGACAGTCCCCCGGAAAAACGACTCTGGCCCGGATCGGTGAGTGAACCCACTCGCCGATCCGGGCCAGAGCCATGCCAGAGCGGGCGACGGGAATCGAACCCGCGTAGCCAGTTTGGAAGACTGGGGCTCTACCATTGAGCTACGCCCGCACACAGCGCGCCGCAGGTCGGAAAGACCGCGGCACTGGAGGCATCGTAGCGGGTCGGCGCGCCCGGCCGCACACCGCATTGCCCGGCCGCCCCGCCCCCGCGCCCCCGCTCCGGAAATGCGCGGCCCCCGGCTGGGGAAATGCGGCGGCCTCACTGCCTGCGGCCATGTACCCTACGTGTCGCACCAGACGGGGTGTGGCGCAGCTTGGTAGCGCGTCCGCTTTGGGAGCGGAAGGCCGTGGGTTCAAATCCCGCCACCCCGACCACGTGATCACCGAGTGATCACCTTTGGGGCGTGTCGCCGCTGCCGTTACTATGCAAGCTGCACGCCCGTGTGTCTCTCCTCTACGAAGCAGTCCTCCGGGCGGCGAATCCGCCGGAGCCGTTCTGGCCCCGGCAGAATCCGAGAAGTCAGCCATCAAGGAGACCGAACCGTGAAGAGCGCCGTGGAGACCCTGAACCCGACCCGGGTTCGGCTCACTGTCGAGGTGCCCTTCGAGGAGCTCAAGGACAGCCTCGACGCGGCGTACAAGAAGATCAACCAGCAGGTCACGGTGAAGGGCTTCCGCAAGGGCAAGATCCCTGCCCGCGTCATCGACCAGCGGTTCGGCCGCGGTGCGGTCCTGGAGGAGGCGGTCAACGACGCGCTTCCGAAGTTCTACACCGAGGCGGTCAACGAGGCCGAGATCGACGTCCTCGGCCAGCCCGAGGTCGACATCACGGAGCTGAAGGACGGCGAGACGCTGAACTTCACCGCCGAGGTCGACGTCCGCCCGGCCCTGGAGATCCCGGACTACTCCGGCATCGAGGTCGAGGTCGACGCCGTCGAGGTCACCGACGAGGACATCGAGAAGTCGGTCGAGCAGCTCCGCGAGCGCTTCGCCTCCACCTCCCCGGTCGAGCGCGCCGCCGAGGACGGCGACGTGGTCACCATCGACCTGGAGGCCAAGGTCGACGGCGAGGTCCTCGAGGACGGCATCGCCAGCGGCGTCTCCTACACCATCGGCTCCGGCGAGCTGCTGGACGGCATCGACGACGCCGTGAAGGGCCTGGAGGCCGGTGGCGAGGCCACCTTCACCTCCGAGCTCAAGGGCGGCTCCGCGGCCGGCAAGGAGGCCGAGGTCACCGTCAAGGTCACCCAGGTCGCCGCGCGCGAACTGCCCGAGCTGGACGACGACTTCGCGCAGCTCGCCTCCGAGTTCGACACCCTCGAGGAGCTCAGGGCCGACAGCCGCAAGCGCCTGGAGAACATGAAGCAGTACGACCAGGCCACGCAGGCCCAGGAGCGCGTCCTGGAGAAGCTGCTGGAGCTCGTCGAGGTGCCCGTCCCCGAGAAGCTGCTCGAGGACGAGATCAACACCCGCAAGCACAACCTGGAGCACCACCAGCTCGGCCAGATGGGCCTCACCCTCGACAAGTACCTGGAGATCCAGGGCAAGACCGCCGAGGAGTTCGAGACCGAGACCCGCGAGGCGGCGGTCAAGGGCATCAAGACCCAGTTCGTCCTCGACGAGCTGGTCAAGCAGGAGAAGCTGAACGTCAACCAGGAGGAGCTCACCGAGCACCTCATGCGTCGCGCGGCCTCCTCCGGCATGTCCCCCGACCAGTTCGCCCAGGCCGTCGTCGAGGGCGGCCAGGTGCCGCTGCTGGTCGGCGAGGTCGCCCGCGGCAAGGCCCTCGCGGTCGTCGTCGAGGCCGCCACCGTCAAGGACACCAACGGCGAGATCGTCGACCTGGACGACGAGGAGGACGAGGCCGCCGAGGCGACCGAGGAGGCCACCGCGGAGGCGGCCACCGAGGACGCTCCGGCCGAGGACGCCGCGGCCGGGGAGAAGACCGAGGGCTGACGCCCGAGGCGCCTGGAGATGTCGTGGGGAAGGGCCCGGGGACGTGTTCCCCGGGCCCTTCCCCACATACGGCGCGGGGGCGCCCGCCGCTACGCCCCCGGCGAACACCCCCGTTACCGGGATTCCCCGGAGGGACCAGCGCGTTAGGGTCCATGAGTACGAGGGCAGGGGAGTCCCCGTTGCCCCCGGCAGTACACGTGAAGACGGCCCGGCGCCGTCGTAAGACGAGCAGGTGGATACGTGACGAATCTGATGCCCTCCGCCGCCGGCGAGCCTTCCATCGGTGGTGGCCTCGGCGACCAGGTCTACAACCGGCTGCTCAACGAGCGGATCATCTTCCTCGGCCAGCCGGTCGACGACGACATCGCGAACAAGATCACCGCACAGTTGCTGCTCCTTGCCGCGGCCGACCCCGACAAGGACATCAACCTCTACATCAACAGCCCGGGCGGCTCGATCACGGCCGGCATGGCGATCTACGACACCATGCAGTTCATCAAGAACGACGTGATGACGATCGCCATGGGCCTCGCCGCCTCCATGGGCCAGTTCCTGCTCAGCGCGGGCACCCCGGGCAAGCGGTTCGCCCTCCCGAACGCCGAGATCCTGATCCACCAGCCCTCCGCCGGTCTGGCCGGTTCTGCCTCGGACATCAAGATCCACGCCGAGCGGCTGCTGCACACCAAGAAGCGCATGGCCGAGCTCACGGCCCAGCACACCGGCCAGACCGTCGAGCAGATCACCCGCGACTCGGACCGCGACCGCTGGTTCGACCCGCAGGAGGCCAAGGAGTACGGCCTCATCGACGACGTCATCACCACGGCTGCCGGCATCCCGGGCGGCGGCGGCACCACCGGGGCCTGAGGCCCCAGGACAGCCCCCAGCCGACCGCCACAGCCCCTAGGAGACAGACAGTGAACGACTTCCCCGGCAGCGGCCTGTACGACCGCACACGCGCCGAGTACACGGGTCCCGCCGCCGAGTCCCGCTACGTGATCCCCCGCTTCGTCGAGCGCACCTCGCAGGGCATCCGCGAGTACGACCCGTACGCGAAGCTCTTCGAGGAGCGCGTGATCTTCCTCGGCGTGCAGATCGACGACGCCTCCGCCAACGACGTCATGGCGCAGCTGCTGTGCCTGGAGTCGATGGACCCCGACCGGGACATCTCGGTCTACATCAACAGCCCCGGCGGCTCCTTCACGGCGCTCACCGCGATCTACGACACGATGCAGTTCGTGAAGCCCGACATCCAGACGGTCTGCATGGGCCAGGCGGCCTCCGCCGCCGCCGTCCTGCTGGCCGCCGGTTCGCCGGGCAAGCGCATGGCGCTGCCCAACGCCCGCGTGCTGATCCACCAGCCCTACAGCGAGACGGGCCGCGGTCAGGTCTCCGACCTGGAGATCGCCGCCAACGAAATCCTCCGGATGCGCTCGCAGCTGGAGGAGATGCTGGCCAAGCACTCGACCACGCCGATCGAGAAGATCCGCGAGGACATCGAGCGCGACAAGATCCTCACGGCCGAGGACGCGCTGTCGTACGGCCTGATCGACCAGATCATCTCCACCCGGAAGATGAACAACGCGGCCGTCCGCTGACGAAGAAGCGGGCGGAAGCTGTATCGTCTGCCGCCCCTTGGCACGGTTGGTGTGCTTTGACACGCTGCACGTCACAGTGAACCGCGCCAAGGGGGGCCCGAACGGGGGGCCCGGCAAGGTACCGTCGGAATAGGCAGCACCAGGAGCCGCTGGATCTAGGCGTCTCCCAGGCGAAGGGGAAGCACACCGTGGCACGCATCGGTGACGGCGGCGATCTGCTGAAGTGCTCGTTCTGCGGCAAGAGCCAGAAGCAGGTCAAGAAGCTCATCGCAGGGCCTGGTGTGTACATCTGCGACGAGTGCATCGATCTCTGCAACGAGATCATCGAGGAAGAACTCGCGGAGACCAGCGAGGTGCGCTGGGAGGAGCTTCCCAAGCCCCGCGAGATCTACGAGTTCCTCGAGGGATACGTGGTGGGCCAGGAGGCGGCCAAGAAGGCGCTGTCCGTCGCGGTCTACAACCACTACAAGCGCGTCCAGGCCGGCGAGAACGGCGGCGGCAGCGGCCGTGACGACGCGATCGAGCTGGCGAAGTCCAACATCCTCCTGCTGGGCCCCACGGGCTCCGGCAAGACGCTCCTCGCGCAGACCCTGGCCCGCATGCTGAACGTCCCGTTCGCGATCGCGGACGCGACGGCGCTGACGGAGGCCGGCTACGTCGGCGAGGACGTCGAGAACATCCTGCTGAAGCTGATCCAGGCGGCCGACTACGACGTCAAGAAGGCCGAGACCGGGATCATCTACATCGACGAGATCGACAAGGTCGCGCGGAAGAGTGAAAACCCCTCCATCACGCGCGACGTGTCCGGCGAGGGCGTCCAACAGGCCCTGCTGAAGATCCTCGAGGGCACCACCGCCTCGGTCCCGCCGCAGGGCGGCCGCAAGCACCCCCACCAGGAGTTCATCCAGATCGACACGACGAACGTCCTGTTCATCGTGGGTGGTGCCTTCGCCGGCCTGGAGAAGATCATCGAGTCCCGGGCGGGCGCCAAGGGCATCGGCTTCGGCGCGACGATCCGCTCCAAGCGGGAGTTGGAGGCCAAGGACCAGTTCGAGGACGTCATGCCCGAGGACCTGGTCAAGTTCGGCATGATCCCCGAGTTCATCGGCCGCCTGCCCGTCATCACCTCGGTCCACAACCTGGACCGCGAGGCGCTGCTGCAGATCCTGGTCGAGCCGCGCAACGCGCTGGTCAAGCAGTACCAGCGCCTCTTCGAACTCGACGGCGTGGAGCTGGACTTCGAGCGCGAGGCGCTGGAGGCCATCGCCGATCAGGCCATCCTCCGCCAGACCGGCGCCCGCGGCCTGCGCGCCATCATGGAGGAAGTCCTGATGTCCGTGATGTACGAGGTCCCGTCCCGCAAGGACGTGGCCCGCGTCGTCATCACGGCGGACGTCGTCCACTCCAACGTCAACCCGACCCTGATCCCGCGCGACGCGCGCAACGGGCGGGGGCCGGGCGAGCAGAAGACGGCCTGACGGTACGCACACGCGCAGGGGCCCCGGTCAACCGACCGGGGCCCCTTCGTGGTTGAGGCGTCCGCCGCCCGTCAGGCCTTGACGCGGACGTCGTTGCGGAGCTTGGCCGCCAGCGCCGCCGTGTCGTCGACCGACGCGGCCGAGCCGGTGGTGAGGGAGGCGAGGCTGAAGGCCGTGACGTCGGCGACCGTGCTGTGGTCGCCCCAGATGCAGATCGGCATCTCGAAGGTCTTCGGGGCACCCGCGCTCGTCGACGAGGTGCCGTCGTTCTCGAACTGCGCCACCTGGCACTTCATGATGCCGTTGGCGAAGCCGGCCGGGTGCACCACCTGCGGGCTGCCGAGCAGCTTGCCCTTGGTGTCCTTGTCCTTCGTCGCCTCGGACTTGACCTTCGCGAACATGGCGTCGACGACCGCCTCCGGGTCGTCGATGGTGCCGTAGACGCCGCCGAAGGTCAGGTTCGACTCGGACAGCCCGCTGCCCTTGGTGTACCCAGCGCTGACGTCCTGCGGGTTCTTCACGCCCCACTTCTCGAAGTCGGCCTTGTCCTCGTCGCTGAACGAGTCCGAACTGTCCGCGCTGTTCGACTTCTTGTAGGTGCCGCCGATGACGGTCGCCGGAGTCGTCAGCTTGTGCGCGCCGTCGTTGGCGATGCCACCGCCGCCCCCGCTGCCGCTGCTCCCGCCGACCACGAACCACAGGCCGACACCGATCGCCGCCACGACCGCCACCGCGCCGATGATCAGCCCCGTCTTCTTCTTGCCGCCGCCGGGCACGGGCGGCTGCGGGACGGTGTAGGGCTGCTGGCCGTAAGGCGGCTGTCCGTAGGGCGGCGGCTGCTGCCCGTACGGGTTCTGCTGCGGCGGCACCCCCTGCGGCGGCTGCTGCGGATAGCCGTACCCGGGCTGCGGGGGCGCCGGCGGCTGCTGGGGGTATCCGTAGCCGGGCTGGGGCGCCTGCGGCGGCTGCTGGCCGTAGGGCCCTGGCTGACCGTACGGCCCGGGCTGCTGGGGCTGCCCGCCGTACGGGCCCGGCTGGTTGTAACTCATTTCTGGGTTCCCCTCCAGAATGTTTATGTGGTGCCGACATCCTGGCGCAGGCACGAACGGCGCACCCCATCGGGGCCCCTACCGTTACAGAGCAAACACGTTTCGGGACACACCCGCGACACCCCTAAACTGACCCCGTGACCGAGAACGCTCAGCAGCAGCCTTCAGCGCCCAACACCGAACTGCCGACCCAGTACGCGCCGGCCGAGGTAGAGGAGACGCTGTACGAGCGCTGGGTAGACCGGGGTTACTTCGCCGCCGACGCGAAGAGCGACAAGCCCGCGTACACCATCGTCATCCCGCCGCCGAACGTCACCGGCTCGCTCCACCTGGGCCACGCCTTCCAGCACACGCTCATGGACGCCCTCACCCGCCGCAAGCGCATGCAGGGCTTCGAGTCGCTGTGGCTGCCGGGCATGGACCACGCCGGCATCGCCACCCAGAACAAGGTCGAGCAGCAGCTCGCCGAGGAGGGCAAGTCTCGCCAGGACCTTGGCCGCGAGGCGTTCGTCGACCGCGTCTGGCAGTGGAAGGAGGAGTACGGCGGCAAGATCCTCGGCCAGATGCGCCGCCTCGGCGACGGCGTCGACTGGGACCGCGAGCGGTTCACGATGGACGAGGGCCTGTCCAAGGCCGTCCAGACGATCTTCAAGAAGCTGTACGAGGACGAGCTGATCTACCGCGCCGAGCGCATCATCAACTGGTGCCCGCGCTGTCTGACGGCCATCTCGGACATCGAGGTGGAGTACCAGGAGGACGACGGCGAGCTCGTCTCCATCAAGTACGGCGAGGGGGAGGAGACGCTGGTCGTCGCCACCACCCGCGCCGAGACGATGCTGGGCGACACCGCGGTCGCCGTCCACCCCGACGACGAGCGCTACCGCCACCTCGTCGGCAAGCGCATCAAGCTCCCGCTGACCGACCGCACCATCCCGGTCGTCGCCGACACGCACGTCGACCCGGAGTTCGGCACGGGCGCCGTCAAGGTGACCCCGGCCCACGACCCGAACGACTTCGCGATCGGCCAGCGCCACGACCTCGAGTCCATCACGGTGATGGACGAGCGCGCGGTCATCACCGTCCACGGCCCCTTCGAGGGCCTGGACCGCTTCGAGGCGCGCTCCGCGATCGTCGCGGCGCTGCGCTCGCAGGGCCGGATCGTCGCCGAGAAGCGGCCCTACGTCCACAGCGTCGGCCACTGCTCCCGCTGCGAGACCACCATCGAGCCGCGTCTGTCGATGCAGTGGTGGGTCAAGGTCGGCCCGCTCGCGCAGGCCGCCGGCGACGCGGTCCGCGACGGACGGGTCACGATCCACCCGGCCGACATGTCGAAGCGGTACTTCGACTGGGTCGACAACATGCACGACTGGTGCATCTCACGGCAGTTGTGGTGGGGCCACCGCATCCCGGTCTGGTACGGCCCCGAGGGCGAGGTCGTCTGCGTCGGACCGGACGAGGAGCCGCCGAGCGGCGAGGGCTGGACGCAGGACACCGACGTCCTCGACACCTGGTTCTCCTCCGGCCTGTGGCCGTTCTCCACGCTCGGCTGGCCCGAACAGACCGAGGACCTGCGCAAGTTCTACCCGACCGACGTCCTGCTGACCGGCCACGACATCATCTTCTTCTGGGTCGCCAGGATGATGATGTTCGGCCTCTACGCCATGGACGGCGAGGTCCCCTTCCGCACCATCGCGCTGACCGGCCTGGTCCGCGACGAGCGCGGCAAGAAGATGTCGAAGTCCTTCGGCAACGTCGTGGACCCGCTCGACTGGATGGACAAGTACGGCTCCGACGCCGTCCGCTTCACCCTGGCCCGCGGCGCCAACCCCGGCACCGACGTCCCGATCGGCGAGGAATGGGTCCAGGCGTCGAGGAACTTCGCCAACAAGATCTGGAACGCGACCCGCTTCGCGCTGATCAACGGCGCGACGGTCGAGGGCCCGCTGCCGGCGCCGTCCGAGATGTCGGCGACGGACCGCTGGATCCTCTCCCGCCTCAACAAGACGGTCGCGGAAGTCGACGCGTTCTACGACGACTTCCAGTTCGCGAAGCTCAGCGACGCCCTCTACCACTTCGCCTGGGACGAGGTCTTCGACTGGTACGTCGAGCTGTCCAAGACGACGTTCCAGGCGGGCGGCGCGGCGGCCGAGGTCTCCAAGCGGGTCCTGGGTGAGGTCCTCGACGTCACGCTGAAGCTGCTGCACCCGGTCGTCCCGTTCGTGACGGAGACCCTCTGGACCACCCTCACGGGCGGCGAGTCGATCGTGATCGCGGACTGGCCGAAGGACAGTGGGTTCCGGGACGCGGACGCCGAACGGGAGCTCGAGGCCCTCCAGTCGGTGATCACCGAGGTCCGCCGCTTCCGCCACGACCAGGGCCTGCAGCCGGGCCAGCGCGTCCCGGCCCGGCTGAGCCTGGACGGCACGGCCCTCGCCCCGCACGAGGCGGCCATCCGGCAGCTGCTGCGCCTCCAGCCGGAGGGCGACGCCTTCACCGCGACGGCGACCCTGCCGGTCGCCGGCGCCGAGGTCGCCCTCGACCTCTCCGGCACGATCGACGTCGCCGCCGAGCGCAAGCGCCTGGCGAAGGACCTCGCGGCGGCGGAGAAGGAGAAGGCGCAGGCGAACGCCAAGCTCGGCAACGAGGCGTTCCTGTCGAAGGCCCCGGACGACGTGGTGGAGAAGATCCGCACCCGCCTGGCCAAGGCGGAGGAGGACATCACGAGGATCCAGGCCCAGCTGGACAGGCTGCCGTCCGCCTGAGAACCCCGCACGCGTCGAAGGCCCCCGGAAACGTCCAGTTCCGGGGGCCTTCGCCTACGTCTGTCAGTCCCGCTCCGTAGACTGGCCCCGTGAGTGACAGCGACCCCTTCGACGAGATCGTCGCGGCCGAGACGGACCGGGACCCCGATCTCGCGGTCATCGAGGCCGGCAGCCGCACCCTGCGCACCCAGGGCGGCCAGCCGCAGGCCGACGTGCCCGCCCGCCCCGAGGACCCGGAGCTCGACAGGGCTCTGCGCGAGGTCGAGGCCGAGCTGGCCACCCGATGGGGCGAGACCAAGCTGGAGCCCTCGGTCAGCCGCATCTCCGCGCTGATGGACGTCCTGGGCGAGCCGCAGCGCTCGTACCCCTCGATCCACATCACCGGTACCAACGGCAAGACGTCGACCGCCCGCATGATCGAGGCCCTCCTCGGCGCCTTCGAGCTGCGCACGGGCCGCTACACCTCCCCGCACGTCCAGTCGATCACCGAGCGGATCAGTCTGGACGGCGCCCCGATCTCCGCCGAGCGCTTCATCGAGACGTACCAGGACATCAAGCCGTACGTCGAGATGGTCGACGGACAGCAGGAGTACCGGCTGTCCTTCTTCGAGGTGCTGACCGGCATGGCGTACGCGGCCTTCGCGGACGCCCCGGTGGACGTCGCCGTCGTCGAGGTCGGCATGGGCGGCTCCTGGGACGCCACGAACGTGATCGACGGTGACGTCGCCGTCATCACCCCCATCGACCTCGACCACACCGACCGGCTCGGCGAGACGCCCGCCGCGATCGCCGGTGAGAAGTCCGGCATCATCAAGCAGGACGCGACGGTCATCCTCGCCCAGCAGCCGGTCGACGCGGCGCAGGTGCTGCTGAAGAAGGCCGTCGAGGTCGACGCCACCGTGGCCCGCGAGGGCCTGGAGTTCGGCGTGGTCGCCCGTCAGGTGGCCGTCGGCGGCCAGCTGCTCACCCTGCGCGGTCTCGGCGGGGAGTACGACGAGGTCTACCTGCCCCTGCACGGCCCCTACCAGGCGCACAACGCCGCGGTGGCCCTCGCCGCCGTGGAGGCGTTCTTCGGCGTCGGCTCCCAGCGCCCCGAGTCCCTGGACATCGACACGGTCCGCAAGGCGTTCGCGTCCGTGACCTCGCCGGGCCGGCTGGAGGTCGTACGGCGGTCCCCGACCGTCGTCCTGGACGCGGCGCACAACCCGGCCGGCGCCCGTGCCACCGCGGAGGCGGTCGGGGAGGCCTTCGACTTCAGCCGGCTGATCGGGGTGGTCGGGGCGAGCGGCGACAAGAACGTGCGGGGCCTGCTGGAGGCCTTCGAGCCGCTCTTCGCCGAGGTCGTCGTCACCCAGAACTCCAGCCATCGCGCGATGGACGCGGACGAGCTGGCCGCGATCGCCGTCGAGGTGTTCGGCGAGGACCGCGTCCAGGTCGAGCCGCGGCTGCCGGACGCGCTGGAGGCGGCGATCACGCTGGCCGAGGAGGAGGGCGAGTTCGCCGGCGGCGGTGTGCTCGTCACGGGCTCCGTCATCACCGTGGGCGAGGCCCGACTGCTGCTGGGGAGGGGCTGACCCCCGTGCGTACGCTCTGTGCTTCCACGCTGATCGGCGAGTTCTTCGTGATCGGTTTCGCGGGACTCGTCGCCATGAAGGACCCCGACCTGTCCATGGGGACGGTGTGGACGGTCAGCGGGATCGCGATGTTCCTGTGCCTGGTGCTGTGCGGCGTGGTGACCCGGCCGGGCGGCATCGCCTTCGGCTGGGCGCTGCAGGCCGCGCTGATCGCCTCCGGCTTCATCGTGCCGACGATGTTCTTCCTCGGCGCGATCTTCGCGGCCCTGTGGTGGGCCTCGGTGCACTACGGCCGCAAGATCGACGAGGCGAAGGCGAGATTCGCGGCGCAGGAGGCCGCCACCCCGCCCTCCGGCGCCTCCGCCCCCGGCTCCTCCACACCTGACGCTGTGTGACAAGGGCCCGGACACGCCCTGTAATCTTCGAACACAGCGCACCCCATTGATCCATTAGGAGCCGTCGTGACCCAGCGCACCCTCGTCCTGCTCAAGCCCGACGCAGTCCGCCGTGGCCTGACCGGCGAGATCATCAGCCGTATCGAGCGCAAGGCCGGCTGGCAGATCACCGCGCTGGAGCTGCGCACGCTGGACCAGGACACGCTGGAGCAGCACTACGGCGAGCACAAGGGCAAGCCCTTCTACGAGCCGCTGGTCGAGTTCATGGCCTCCGGCCCGGTCGTCGCCCTGATCGTCGAGGGCGATCGGGTCATCGAGGGCGTGCGGGCGCTGGCCGGTCCGACCGACCCGATCGCCGCCGCCCCCGGCTCCATCCGCGGCGACTACGGCGTCATCGTCCGGGAGAACCTGATCCACGCCTCCGACTCCGAGGAGTCCGCGGAGCGCGAGGTGAAGATCTTCTTCCCGGGCCGCGCGTAACCCCCGCGGCAGCACGCCGGGAAGTTCGGTGTATTGTCCCCGGACTTCCTGCATATGCACCGGCGATCGAGGGAACGAGTGCCCCCGAACGCCCGTCTCCACAAGCGGAGCCGCGCATCATCTGCTGACAATGGCGAAGACCCTCCCGCAGTGTTCGCGAAGGCGCGTCTACGATGGAAGCCTTCACGTCACAGCACCCACTTCGCCTACCTGACAAGCCCTCAAAAGCTCCCAGGAAGGCCAGACGAATCCTGATGGGGAACTCAATGTCGTTCATCGGCCGTGACATGGCTGTCGACCTCGGGACCGCCAACACGCTGGTGTACGTCAGGGGTCGCGGGATCGTACTCAACGAGCCGTCCGTCGTCGCGATCAACACGAACACCGGTGGAATTCTCGCGGTCGGCGCGGAGGCGAAGAAGATGATCGGGCGCACGCCCGGCAACATCGTCGCCGTGCGGCCGCTGAAGGACGGCGTGATCGCCGACTTCGAGATCACCGAGCGGATGCTCCGCTACTTCATCCTGAAGATCCACAAGCGGCGGTATCTGGCCCGTCCCCGGGTCGTCGTCTGTGTGCCCTCGGGCATCACCGGCGTCGAGCGCCGCGCCGTCATCGAGGCGTCGTCCCAGGCCGGCGCCCGCCAGGTGCACATCATCGAGGAGCCCATGGCCGCGGCCATCGGCTCCGGCCTGCCGGTCCACGAGGCCACGGGCAACATGGTGGTGGACATCGGCGGCGGCACCACGGAGGTCGCGGTCATCTCGCTCGGCGGCATCGTCACCGCCCAGTCCATCCGCGTCGCGGGCGACGAACTGGACAACGCGATCATCCAGCACATCAAGAAGGAGTACTCCCTCCTCCTCGGTGAGCGGACGGCCGAGCAGATCAAGATCACGATCGGTTCGGCGTACGACCTGGACTCCGACGAGCACACCGAAATCCGCGGCCGGGACCTCGTCTCCGGGCTGCCCAAGACCGTCGTCATCTCGGCCGCCGAAGTGCGCAAGGCGATCGAGGAGCCGGTCAACGCCATCGTCGACGCCGTCAAGACGACCCTCGACAAGTGCCCGCCGGAGCTGTCCGGCGACATCATGGACCGGGGGATCGTCCTCACCGGCGGCGGCGCGCTGCTGCGCGGACTTGACGAAAGGCTTCGGCGCGAGACCGGTATGCCGATCCACATCGCCGAGGACCCGCTGGACAGCGTGGCGCTCGGCTCCGGCAAGTGCGTCGAGGAGTTCGAGGCGCTCCAGCAGGTCCTGGACGCCCAGCCGCGCAGATGACGTAACTCTTCGATTCCGCCGTACGAGATGATCTCCTCTCGTGCGGCGGATCGTTGATATGGAGGCATAAGCTCGCCCATAAGCCTCGACAAGCCCCAGCATCACGAATACCTGAACACCCGCACATTCCTATGAGGAAGGCACGGCCGCCGCACGTGAGGGACACGAGAGAGAGCCGGCTGCTCCTGGTGCTGCTGATCGCCGTCGCGTTCGCGCTGATCACGGTGGACATCCGCGGCGGAGAGGACTCCCCGGTCGACGGTGCCCGACAGGCCGCCGCCACCGTCTTCGGGCCCATCGAGAACGGCGTGTCGTCGGCGGTCGACCCGGTCGGCAACGCCGTCTCCGCGATCCGCGACTCCGGCACCAAGCACGACCGGCTCGCCCGGCTGGAGCAGGAGAACGCGGCCCTCAAGGCCAGGCTCGGCAGCGACGACCGCAACGCCAGTCGGCTCAAACAGCTCGACAAGATGATGCGCATCGCCGGCGAGGGCCAGTACGGCATCAAGGGCGCCGAGGTCATCGCGATAGGGGCGGCCCAGGGCTTCTCCTGGACCATCACCATCGACGTCGGCGCCAACGACGGCATCAAGCGGGACATGACCGTGCTCAACGGCGACGGTCTCGTCGGCCGCGTCACCACCGTCGGCCCGAACACCTCCACCGTCCTCCTCGCCAACGACCCCGACTTCACCGTCGGCACCCGCATGGAGGGCAGCGACGAACTCGGCTTCGCCTCCGGCCAGGGCGACCGGCCGCTGCGCGTCGAACTCCTCAACGGCAAGGCCGACGTGAAGAAGGGCGACCGCCTGGTCACCTTCGGCTCCGAGGCCGACAAGCCCTTCGTGCCCGGTGTCCCGGTCGGCGTGGTCTCCCGAGTCGAGCCCTCCGAGGGCGGCCTGACCCGCACCATCTACGTCACGCCGTACGTCGGCTTCACCAAGCTCGACATCGTCGGCGTGGTCGTCGAGGCCCCGAAGAAGGACCCGCGCGACACGGTGCTGCCGCCCAAGCCCAAGCCGACCCCGACGCCGACGGTCACCGTCACGGTCACGCCCTCGGCGACCGCGTCCCTCGACGGCCAGACCCAGCAGCAGTAGGAGCTGAATCCCCATGCGCGTCAACCGGATCCTGCTCTCCTCGGCGCTGGTCGTCGTCGCCCTGGTGATCCAGGTGAGCGTCCTCGCCCGGCTCCATCTCCCGGGCGCCGTCCCCGACTTGCTGCTGCTGACCGTCCTCGGCCTGGCCATGGTGTACGGCCATGTGGGCGGCGCCCTCGTCGGCTTCGCCGCCGGTCTGCTCGCCGACCTCGCACCCCCGGCCGACCACGCCGCCGGGCGCTACGCCCTGGTGCTGTGCGTCACCGGCTACCTCGCCGGGCTGATCAAACCGGAGAACGGCAGACTCAAGTCGGCCACCGGCCCCATGATCGTCGTGGTCGCCGCCGCGATCGGCTCCACCCTGCTGTACGCCGGTGTCGGCGCCCTCGTCGGCGACACCGCCGCCCGCCATGTCGGCCTGGTCAGCCTGCTGTTCACGGCCGCCCTGTACGACCTGCTGCTCGCCCCGTTCGTGGTCCCCGGCATCATGGCGCTGGCCCGGCGCGCGGACAACGACCCGCTCGCCGAGACCTCCTCCGCCGGCAAGAAGGCCACCGACATCTCCTCCGGCTGGATCTCCAACGGCACCGGCCTGAAGATCGGCGGCCAGCGCGGCGGCCTCGGCGCCCTGAAGACCCGGGCCCGCACCCGCACCGCCCGGGTGGGCCGCATCAAGGGGGTCAAGCGGCTGTGAGGGACGCGGAGTCGGCGGCCGGCGTTCACAGCTCGGTCGGATATGACACACCTACACGCTGAGAGGGGGAGGCAACCGCAGTGACCAACGCCCACCCGTCTCCCACCACCACCCTTCCAAGGAATGGGCCACGCCCATGACCAACATTCCCGAGACGGGTAGGACCCCACGGGTCCAGATCAGGCTCGTCGTCATCCAGATCCTCGTCCTCTCCCTGCTCGGCACCCTCGGCGGCCGGCTGTGGTACCTGCAGATCCGGGAGGGCGCCCAGTACCAGAAGGAGGCGTCGGGCAACCACGTCCAGCAGGTCGTCCAGCCCGCCGTGCGCGGCTCGATCCTGGACGCGCGGGGCGTGCCCCTCGCGGACAACGAGACCCGGCTGGTGGTCTCCGCCTCCCGCACCGACCTGCTGAAGATGAAGGACGACGGCAAGGCCGTCCTCACCAAGCTGGCCGGGGTCCTCGGCATGAAGCCCGCGGACGTCATGCAGAAGGTCCGGCTGTGCGACGCCAAGACGCCCCAGCCGTGCTGGAACGGCTCGCCCTACCAGCCGATCCCGATCACCGACGAGGCGACGCCCCGTCAGGCCCTGCAGATCCGTGAGCGCTCCGAGGACTTCCCCGGCATCACCGCCGAGCCCGAGGCCGTGCGCCGCTACCCCTCGCCGGGCAAGGCCAACACCGCCCAGGTCCTCGGCTACCTCTCGCCGGTCACCGACGACGAGATCCAGCAGGCGAAGAACACCGACTCGCCCTATCTGCGCTCCGACCAGGTCGGCCGCTCGGGCCTGGAGCGCGAGTACGACAAGGCGCTGCGCGGCAAGGCCGGTGTCACCCGCTACGAGGTCGACAACCTCGGCCGGGTCATCGGCAAGGCCAAGTCCGACGCCGCCGAGCCCGGTTCGAACCTGGTCACCAGCATCGACTCCCGCGTCCAGCGGGTCGCCGAGTACGAGCTGAACACCGCGATGAAGAAGGCCCGCGAGCAGTTCGACTCGATCACCGGCGAGAACTACAAGGCCGACTCCGGTGCCGTCGTGGTGATGGAGGCCAAGACCGGCCGTATCGTCGCCATGGCGTCCGCGCCGACCTACGACCCGAACGTCTGGGTGGGCGGCATCTCCGCCAAGGACTACAAGCAGCTCACCGGCAAGGACTCCGACTACCCGCTGCTCAACAGGGCCATACAGGGTCAGTCGGCGCCCGGTTCGACGTTCAAGGTGGTCTCCACGGCCGCCGCGGTCGAGGCCGGTTACGCATGGGACGGCGGCTACCCCTGCACCAGCTCGTACTCGGTGGGCGGCCAGGTCTTCAAGAACTTCGAGGGTGAGAACTTCGGCCCGATCTCCCTCGGCCGCGCCCTGGAGGTCTCCTGCGACACCGTCTTCTACGGTCTCGCCGACCAGCAGTGGAAGAAGGACGGCGGCATCAACCCCAAGAAGGGCCAGCCCAAGGACTACTTCTACAAGGCCGCCCACCAGTTCGGCCTCGGCAAGGAGACCGGCGTCGACCTCCCCAACGAGGTCACCGGCCGCGTCCCCGACCGCCAGTGGAAGGAGGCCTACTGGAAGGCCAACAAGGACGCCTGGTGCAAGTCCGGCAAGAAGGACGGCAGCTACGTCGAGAAGATCGCCTACGAGAACTGCCTCGAGGGCAACAAGATGCGCGAGGGCGACTCGATCAACTACTCCATCGGCCAGGGCGACACCCTCGTCACGCCGATCCAGGAGGCGATGATCTACGGCGCCCTCGCCAACGGCGGCACCGAGTACGTGCCCACCATCGGCAAGGCGGTCATCAGCGCCGACGGCAGGACCGTCCAGGAGATCAAGCCCAAGGTCAAGGCGAAGCTGCCGGTCACCCAGGCCACCCTCAAGGGCATCGACAAGGCCCTCGCCGGCGTCATCACCAGCGGTACCGCCGCCTGGAAGTTCCAGGGCTGGCCCCAGGACAAGATCGAGCTGCACGCCAAGACCGGTACGGCGGAGGTCTACGGCAAGCAGACCACCTCCTGGCTCGCCACCTACTCCAAGGACTACACGATCGTCATGACGATCGCCCAGGCCGGTACGGGTTCCGGCGCCTCCGGTGAGGCCGTCCGCAACATCTACAGCGCCCTCTACGGCGTCCAGCCCGACGGCTCGATCGACAAGGGCAAGGCGCTGCTGTCCACCCCGCAGAAGGGCCTGCCGAAGGTCAAGGCGGACGGCACGATCGCCTCCCCGAAGGTCGCCAAGGACCCCGTCAAGGACCTCCAGAAGGCCCAGGAGCAGAGCACGACCGCCCCCGACGGCACCCAGCCCGCCGGGACCACCCCCTCACCGACGGCCACCAACCGCAACACCCGCAGGCGACCTCGTAAGAGGGGGAGCCGGAGGATGCCGACATGACCGGAGCCAACAGCTTCTCCGTCTCCGGGTACGGGCCCCGGCCCGCGGGCTGGACCCGGCTGTTCGCCCGCGACTCGCTCACCCGCCGGCTGGACTGGCCGATGCTGCTGTCGGCCCTCGCGCTGTCCGGGATCGGCTCGCTGCTGGTCTTCTCCGCGACCCGCAACCGCACGGAGATCAACCAGGGCGACCCGTACTACTTCCTGATCCGGCACGTGATGAACACCGGCATCGGGTTCGCCCTGATGGTCGGCACGATCTGGCTCGGCCACCGCACCCTGCGCAACGTGGTGCCCATCCTCTACGGCATCTCCCTGTTCGGGGTGCTGCTGGTGCTCACCCCGCTCGGCGCCACCATCAACGGCAGCCGCAACTGGATCGTCCTCGGCGGCGGCTTCTCCCTGCAGCCCGCCGAGTTCGTGAAGGTCTCGATCATCCTCGGCATGGCCATGCTGCTCTCGGCCCGGGTGGACGCGGGCGACCGGCCCTACCCCGACCACCGCACGGTCCTGCAGGCGCTCGGCCTGGCCGCCGTACCGATCATGATCGTGCTGCTCATGCCCGACCTCGGCACCGTCCTGGTCCTGGTGACGATCATCCTCGGCGTGCTGCTCGCCTCCGGTGCCTCCAACCGCTGGATCTTCGGCCTGCTCACCGCCGGAATCGTCGGCTGCATCGCCATCTGGCAGCTGCACATCCTGGACGAGTACCAGATCAACCGCTTCGCCGCCTTCGCCAACCCCAGCCTCGACCCGGCCGGCGTCGGCTACAACACCAACCAGGCCCGCATCGCGATCGGTTCGGGCGGACTGACCGGCGCCGGGCTCTTCCACGGCTCGCAGACCACCGGCCAGTTCGTCCCGGAACAGCAGACGGACTTCGTCTTCACGGTCGCGGGGGAGGAGCTGGGCTTCGTCGGCGCGGGACTGATCATCTTCCTGCTCGGCGTGGTCCTGTGGCGGGCCTGCCGCATCGCCCGCGACTCGACCGAGCTGTACGGAACGATCGTCGCGGCCGGGATCGTCGCCTGGTTCGCCTTCCAGTCCTTCGAGAACATCGGCATGACCCTCGGGATCATGCCGGTCACCGGCCTGCCACTGCCCTTCGTGTCGTACGGCGGGTCATCCATGTTCGCGGTGTGGGTGGCCGTGGGACTGCTCCAGTCGATCAAGGTGCAGAGACCCATGTCGGCATAGGACACCCTGTGTTGCCCCTGGGTCTGCCCGGCATTCATGTCCGATGGGCCCTGCCGCCGGGAGCGGAATCCCACTAGATTCAGGTCATGGCGGACACAAAGCGTGAGATCGAGCGAAAGTACGAATCCGACGACAGCGGCCTGCCGGACCTCACCGGCGTGGCCGGTGTCGTGGCCGTCATCGACAAGGGTGTCGCCCACCTCGACGCCACCTACTACGACACCGCCGACGAGCGTCTCGCCAGGTCCTCCATCACCCTGCGCCGCCGCACCGGAGGCTCCGACGCCGGCTGGCACCTGAAGTTCCCCGTCGCCCCCGGTGTCCGCGACGAGATCTACGCCCCCCTCTCCGACACCGTCCCGCGTGCCATCGCCGCACTGGTCCGCTCCCGGGTCCGCGACGCCGAACTGCTGCCGGTGGTCCGCCTGCGCTCCGACCGCGACCTGCGGGACCTCGTCGACGCCGACGGCCGTCTGCTCGCCGAGGTGAGCATGGACGCCGTACAGGCCGAACGGCTCACCGACGCTGGCGGCAGCGCCCAGTGGACCGAAATGGAGGTCGAACTCGCCGACGACGGCGACCCCGCCTTCCTCGACAAGGTCGACAAACGACTGCGCAAGGCGGGCGTACGGCCCTCGAAGTCCGCGTCCAAGCTGGCACGGGCGCTCGCGGAGACGGCACCCCGCGGCAAGAAGAAGCGCAAGCGGGCCCCGGCGCAGGCCCCCGTGACCGCCGGCGACCACGTCCTCGCCTACCTGCGCGAACAGCGCGACGCGATCGTCGAGCTGGATCCGGCGGTACGGCAGGACGCGTACGACTCCGTGCACCGCATGCGCGTCGCCACCCGGCGCATGCGTAGCGCCTTCCGCTCCTACGGCAAGGTCCTCGACCGCGACATCACCGGCCCGCTCGGCGAGGAGCTGAAGTGGCTGGCCGGCGAACTCGGCGTGGACCGCGACCGCGAGGTGCTGACCGAACGCCTCACCGCCGCTCTCGCCGAGGTGCCCCGCCCCCTGGTCCACGGCCCCGTCCGCACCCGGATGCGCCTGTGGGCCAACGCCCGCCGCGGCGGCTCGCGCCGCAGGCTGACCGGCGTCCTCGACTCCAGGCGCTACCTCGCCCTGCTCGACGCCCTGGACGCCCTGGTCGACGCCCCGCCCCTGCTGAAGGCGGCCGGCGGAAAGCCCGAGAAGGTGATCTCCAAGGCCGTACGGAACGACTTCGGAAAGCTCACCGAGCTGGTCGAACAGGCCGTCGCCCTGCCGCCGGGCCAGGACCGCGACCTCGCCCTGCACGAGGCCCGCAAGAAGGCCAAGAGGACCCGCTACTCGGCGGAGGCGGCGGTCCCCGCGCTCGGCGACCCGGCGACCGCCCTGCTGAAGTCGATGAAGTCCCTCCAGACCCTGCTCGGCGACCACCAGGACAGCGTCATGACCCGCCAGACCCTGCGCGAGCTGTCCGCCGTGGCGCACGCGGCGGGGGAGAGCTCCTTCACGTACGGCCTGCTGTACGGGCGCGAGGAGCGGCGTGCGGAGCTGGCGGAGACGGAGCTGCCGGGGATGTGGGCGTCGGTGAGGGACGCTGCGGGCCTCTGAACGTACGGAGGGATGCCCGGCCCGCGTTAGGCTAGATGGTCACCCCTGTCAGATCACTGCTGTCGGTCCTGACAGCAGTCCTGCCAGCCCTGTCAGATCCGTCCGACCCACGAAGGTTCGCGAGATGCCTGCCGAAGTCACTGCGGCCGCCGAGTCTGTGTTCCCGCAGCTCGAAGCTCTGCTCCCGCACGTGCAGAAGCCGATCCAGTACGTCGGCGGAGAACTCAACTCCACCGTCAAGCCGTGGGAGTCCTGTGACGTCCGCTGGGCGCTGATGTACCCGGACGCCTACGAGGTCGGCCTGCCCAACCAGGGCGTCATGATCCTCTACGAGGTGCTGAACGAGCAGCAGGGCGTCCTCGCCGAACGCACCTACAGCGTGTGGCCGGACCTGGAGGCGCTGATGCGGGAGCACGGCGTCCCGCAGTTCACGGTCGACAGCCACCGCCCGGTGAAGGCCTTCGACGTGCTCGGCCTGTCCTTCTCCACCGAGCTGGGCTACACGAACATGCTCACCGCCCTGGACCTGGCCGGCATCCCCCTGGAGTCGAAGGACCGTACGCTCGACGACCCGATCGTCCTCGCGGGCGGGCACGCCGCCTTCAACCCCGAGCCGATCGCGGACTTCATCGACGCGGCGATCATCGGCGACGGCGAGCAGGCCGTGCTGGACATGACGGAGATCATCCGCGGCTGGAAGGCGGAGGGCCGCCCCGGCGGCCGCGAGGAGGTCCTCCTGCGCCTCGCGAAGACCGGAGGCGTCTACATCCCGGCGTTCTACGACGTCGAGTACCTCCCCGACGGCCGCATCGCCCGCGTGGTCCCCAACCGCTCGGGCGTGCCCTGGCGCGTGTCCAAGCACACGGTCATGGACCTCGACGAATGGCCGTTCCCCAAGCAGCCCCTGGTCCCGCTGGCCGAGACCGTCCACGAGCGCATGTCGGTGGAGATCTTCCGCGGCTGCACCCGCGGCTGCCGCTTCTGCCAGGCCGGCATGATCACCCGCCCGGTCCGTGAGCGTTCCATCACCGGCATCGGCGAGATGGTGGAGAAGGGCCTGAAGGCCACGGGCTTCGAGGAGGTCGGGCTGCTGTCGTTGTCGAGTGCCGACCACTCGGAGATCGGCGACATCGCCAAGGGCCTGGCGGACCGCTACGAGGAAGACAAGATCGGCCTCTCCCTCCCCTCCACCCGGGTCGACGCCTTCAACGTCGACCTGGCGAACGAACTCACCCGCAACGGCCGCCGCTCCGGCCTGACCTTCGCCCCCGAGGGCGGCTCGGAGCGCATGCGCAAGGTCATCAACAAGATGGTCTCGGAGGACGACCTCATCCGGACCGTCGCCACGGCCTACGGCAACGGCTGGCGCCAGGTGAAGCTCTACTTCATGTGCGGCCTGCCCACCGAGACCGACGAGGACGTCCTGCAGATCGCCGACATGGCCACCAAGGTGATCGCCAAGGGCCGGGAGGTCTCCCGCTCCAACGACATCCGCTGCACGGTCTCGATCGGCGGCTTCGTCCCCAAGCCCCACACCCCCTTCCAGTGGGCGCCCCAGCTCTCCGCCGAGGAGACCGACGCCCGCCTCGAGAAGCTCCGCGACAAGATCCGCGGCGACAAGAAGTACGGCCGCTCGATCGGCTTCCGCTACCACGACGGCAAGCCGGGCATCGTCGAGGGCCTGCTCTCCCGGGGCGACCGCCGCATCGGCGCGGTCATCCGCGCCGTCTACGAGGACGGCGGCCGCTTCGACGGCTGGCGCGAGCACTTCTCCTACGACCGCTGGATGGCCTGCGCCGACAAGGCCCTGACCCCGCTCGGCGTGGACGTCGACTGGTACACCACCCGCGAGCGCTCCTACGAGGAGGTCCTCCCCTGGGACCACCTCGACTCCGGCCTCGACAAGGACTGGCTCTGGGAGGACTGGCAGGACGCCCTCGACGAAACGGAGGTCGAGGACTGCCGCTGGACGCCTTGCTTCGACTGCGGGGTGTGCCCGCAGATGGACACCCACATCCAGATCGGCCCGACTGGCAAGAAGTTGCTGCCGCTGACGGTCAAGAACGCGGGTCCGTCGCCGGCTTCGAGTGGTCACACGCACTGAGGTGAGCACGGTCATCTTCTGGCACAGGAAGGCTCGCTGATGAGCGCTGCCCTGCCCGTATTCCGCTATCACGTATCCCGAGCTGTCGTGGCGTCGTTTCGAGGCGGTGTCCGAGGTTGTGGAGGTCGGGCAGCCGGTGTTGTGCGAGTTTCTGCCGTTCGACACGTGGAACGGGGAGGCTCGGCTGTCCTTGCGGGCGACACGGCCGGACCCCTTCATGGTGTTCGTCGACGGCGTCGCGGTGGGAGAAAGGCTCCGACGGCATCGAGGGCCTGGTGCGTCTGTCCGAGCTGAGCGCGGTGTCCGTGGCGGCGCCGGAGGACGTCGTACGGGTCGGCATCAGCTGACGGTTGTCGTCTCGGAGGCCGACCGAGAGCGGCGCCGGCTGTCGCTCTCTTTCGGTCCATGAGCGCCAGGGCGTCCGACCGGCGGCGCGTCAGTGCAGGTCAGAGAGTTGTTCGGAGTGGCGGAAGGGGATCGCCTTTCAACTCCGAGGCCGTGACGATCGTCAGGACGCCGGGATCCCCGGCCCTGTCACCCCACGGAACGGAGACCACCATGGCGACACGTCTGCTCCAGCGCATGGGCACATCGCTGGCCGTACCCGCGATCGTCGTCGGCGCCTTCGCGCTGACCGCCCCCTCGCACGCCCACTCGGCGTCCTCCGACACCAAGGCCTCGGCGGGCCTGCACATCGACTCGCACAACACCGAGCTGTCCGCCGACGCCTGGTACCTCGCCCACTGGGACGTCGACGCGGGCGCCGAGGGCTACGCCCACACCGTCAACTACCTGCGCTCGATCATCGACGCCCACGGCGGGCACCGTACGAACGTCCCGGTCGGCCGGCGCAACTACGCGGTGGACACCACGCCCGACGCCAGCCAGGACCACGGCTTCATCGACCTGACGGTGTCGACGGCCGGAGCAAACGTCCATCTGATCATCAGGGTGAGCGACCTGTACGTGGTCGGGTTCCACTACTACGTTCCCGGCCAGGGCAACAGATACGTCCCGCTCGCCTCCCACGGCCTCCCGCAGGACCTGCCGCAGGCGATCCTGAACCCCGGGCACCACGGCTACATCGAGTGGACCAACTTCGTCGGACACGAGAACTACAACGACCTGGCCAGAATGGCCGGTACCCAGCTCGAGGACCTCACCCTGAGCCACCAGAACCTCCGTCAGGCCGTCTTCGACATGCGGGTCAACCCGCAGGACACCTCCCCGAACGCGATGCGGACCAAGGCGACGGGCGTGCTGCGCATGATCGCCGCGATCTCCGAGGGCAGCCGCATCCGGCCGCTGAGCGCCGACCTGAGCACGGAGCTCAACCGTGGTGGCCAGACCGCTCTGCGCCGCTACGTGGAACTGATCCGCAACTGGGCCGGCATCAGCCGGGTCTTCACCAATCCCGGCGGAGCCTTCAACTGGGTCCACACCGCGAACTGGGGCGACATCCGCGACCGAAGCCAGGCAGCGGCGGTACTCCTGGTGGCCCTGGCGGCCCGTCCCGTCTCCGGCATCAAGGACGAACTGTGAGCCCCGCCCTCACCTGACACCGAGTCGGGAGACCGGCCGCCAGTAGCCTGCGGGGATGCCTGATCCATCGTCCTTCGGTGTCCCCACTCGCTACGCCGGCGCCTCCGACCGGGTCGCGGTCGTCGTTCCAGGGGTTGGTTACTCGCCCGCAAGGCCGCTGCTGCACTTCGCCCGGGCCGTGCTGCTGAGGCACGGGTGGACGGTCCAGGAGGTGTGGTGGCGGATGCCCGGCGATTTCTCGGAGTTCGGCGTCGAGGAGCGGGTCGCGTGGGTGGAGGGGCAGGTCGCGGGGGCTGTCCAGGCGG
>NZ_WVUG01000690.1 GCF_017614965.1 Streptomyces griseorubiginosus
CCCTCTCCCCCACCCACCGGCAGCGTCGGTGCAGGTGCGGGAAAGGCCACCGGGTGCAGGGCGGACGTCAGTTCGTCCAGGCCTGGGCGGACCTCTGGTTCCTTTTCCAGGAGCGCGGCGAGGATGGAGCGCAGGGGGCCCGCCGCGGCGGGGAGTTCGGGTTCCTCGTAGAGGACCGCGTGGAGCGTCGCCAGCGTGGTGTCGCGGGAGAACGGGGAGCGGCCGCCCAGCGCCGCGCAGAGCGTCGCGCCGAGGGACCAGATGTCCGAGGGCGGGCCCTGGGGCCGGCCGGAGATCCGCTCGGGGGCCATGTAGTCGGGGGAGCCGACCAGCATGCCGACCATCGTCAGCGCCTTGGCGTCCTGGAGCGCGGCGATCCCGAAGTCCGTGAGGACCACCCGCTCCCCCGCGGCCTCCACCAGGACGTTCCCCGGTTTGATGTCCCGGTGCAGCACTCCCCGTGCGTGCACCTGCCGCAGGGCGGCGACCAGGCCGAGGCCTGTCCGGGCGGCCTCACGGGGACTCAGGGAACCCGACTCCACCATGATCCGCTCCAGGGAGCGGCCCTCCACCAACTCCATGACGATCCACAGGCGTTCGCCCTCGTCCACGACGTCGTACACCCGCACGACGTTGGGGTGGTCGATCCGCGCCGTCGCCCTGGCCTCGCGCAGCGTGCGTTCGCGGCGGGTGCGGGTGTCCTCGGCGTCCAAGCCGTCTATCCGCATTTCCTTGATCGCGACCGGGCGGTCCAGCATTTCGTCGGCGGCCCGCCACACCCGCCCCATTCCCCCC
>NZ_WVUG01000691.1 GCF_017614965.1 Streptomyces griseorubiginosus
GTCGCGGGTGACGGGGATGGGGCCGTTGAAGGTGTCGGCGTGGGTGGTGCCCAGGACGGGGATGGCGCGGTGGGCCTGGGCGAAGGCGACGGCGTGAGTGGAGTGGCTGTGGGTGACGCCGCCGATGGAGGGGAAGGCGCGGTAGAGGCTGCGGTGGGTCTCGGTGTCGGTGGAGGGGCGCAGGTGACCGGCGATGACGGCCCCGTCCGACAGGCGCACGGTGACCAGGTCCTCCAGGGTGAGGCTCTCGTAGGGCACGCCGGAGGGCTTGATGACGAACACCCCCGCCTCGCGGTCGACGCCGGAGACGTTGCCCCAGGTCAGGGTGGCCAGGCCGGCGTGGGGGATGGCGAGGTTGGCGGCCAGGACCTCCTCGTGCAGGCTCGCCATCACAGGGCCTGGGCCAGTCGGTGGTAGGCGGCGTTCCAGCGGATCTCCTTGGCGAACTGGTCGGTGCTGGTGTTCTCGTCGATGGTCAGCAGTTCGACGCCGGTCATGGCGGCGAAGTCGGTGAGGGTTTCGAGGTCGACGGCGGAGGTCAGCACGGTGTGGTGGGGGGCGCCGGCCAGCAGCCAGCTCTCCGCGGACTCCGCCAGCGACGGGCGGGGTTTCCACACGGCGCGGGCGACGGGCAGGCGGGGCAGCGGCCGGCTGGGGGCGACCACGTCCACGGCGTTGGCGGTCAGCCGGAAGCGGTCGCCCAGGTCCGACAGGCCGACGACGAGGGCGGGGCCGGGGGCGGCGTCGAAGACCAGGCGGACGGGATCTGCGCGGCCGCCGATGGACAGGGG
>NZ_WVUG01000692.1 GCF_017614965.1 Streptomyces griseorubiginosus
GCCGTAACCCGCCCCCGGCTCCTCCGCCTCCCCCAGCAGCTTGAGTGCCGTGGCCCCCGCCTCCGTCGGGCTCCACCGGGCCCCCTTGTCGGCGCTCGGGCCCGGGCGCCAGCCCTCCATGACGGTGATCCGGCCGCCCTCCGCCTCGAAGACGCGGCCGGTCACGCCCTCGCTCGCGGCGGAGCCGAGCCAGACGACGAGGGGTGAGACGTTCTCCGGGGCCATGGCGTCGAAGCCGGTGTCCGGGGCGGCCATGGTCTTAGCGAAGGTCCGTTCCGTCATGCGCGTGCGGGCCGCGGGCGCGATCGCGTTGACCTGGACGCCGTAACGGGCCAGTTCGGCCGCCGCGACCAGCGTCAGCCCGACGATGCCTGCCTTCGCCGCGCTGTAGTTCCCCTGCCCGACCGACCCCAACAGCCCCGCCCCACTGCTGGTGTTGACGATCCGGCCGACCGGCGTGCGTCCCGCCTTGGCCTCGGCCCGCCAGTGCGCGGCGGCGTGCTTGAGCGGCAGGAAGTGCCCCTTGAGGTGCACGCGCATCACGGCGTCCCAGTCGCCCTCGTCGAGGTTGACCAGCATCCGGTCGCGCAGGAACCCGGCGTTGTTGACGAGCGTGTCGAGCCGCCCGTACGTCTCCAGCGCCGCCGCGATCAGCGAGGCCGCTCCCTCGGTGCTCGCGATGTCGCCGCCGTGGGCGACCGCCTCACCGCCCGCCGCCCGGATCTCCTCGACGACCTGCCGGGCCGGACTGTCGGCGCCCGGCGTCCCGTCCAGCCCCACGCCCAGATC
>NZ_WVUG01000693.1 GCF_017614965.1 Streptomyces griseorubiginosus
GCATGAGGTCGGTGCGGTTGCCGAGGCCCTCGCTCTGGAACCGTTTGGCGAGGGCGGTCATGGCGGGGGCGTCCGCCTTGGTGAACAGCAGGCCGACGGTGGTCACGAAGCTCTCGGTGGCGTCGGTGTAGGTGGCGCGCAGCAGCCGCTGGCATCCCACGGGGGCGAGCGCCTTGCCCAGCAGGGGGTCGAAGGCGCCCTTGCAGCCGCTGTCGGGCGCGACGGCGATACGGGTCCAGGAGCGGTCGGCGCCACCGGGGCCGGCGCCGAGCCCCTGCAGGGTGGGCGGGAACAGCTGATCTACCGGCACGCTGTGCCACAGCCCCGCGGCCGCGGAGAACGTCCCTTTCGCCCCCTCACCGCCATCGTCCCCGACCAGCCAACTCCCGGTGACGGCACCGCCGATGAGTCCGAGTCCCAGCACCAGACAGGCGGCGACGACGGCGGTACGACCCCGCACCCGCCCCAGCAGCGGCCTGGCCCGGGCCCGCTCGTCATACCCCTCGGGCTCCCCGAACGACACGACGGGCCGACTCCCACCCGGGTTCATGGGTGCACTCCAGGAAAGAGCAGGATCAGGCGCCACGACCCCCCGGCCGCCGTCGGGGTGAGCGGGGGCGGGGTGAGCGGAGGCGTGCTGAGCGGAGGCGTGCTGATCGGGTGAGCCGGTCCGACGCACGTGAACGTCATCGAGCGTGCCGAAGCCCTCGAACACCTCAAACGCCTCAAACGTCGAACGGCCGGAGGGGAAACCGGGGTTCGGGCGGTCGGGCGGGGTACTTGGTGC
>NZ_WVUG01000694.1 GCF_017614965.1 Streptomyces griseorubiginosus
CCTCGACCCCGCCGCCCTCGACGCGGCCCTCGCCGCCCTCCCCGGACCGCACCTCGTCGCCGCCACCGCCGGCACCACCGACGCGGGCCTCATCGACCCCCTGCCCGAGATCGCCGACGTGTGCCGAGCCCACCGCGCCCGGCTGCACATCGACGCCGCCTACGGCGGAGGCCTGCTGTTCAGCGACCGGCACCGTGACAGGCTCACCGGCCTGGACGCCGCCCACACCGTCACCCTCGACCTGCACAAACTCGGCTGGCAGCCGGTCGCCGCCGGCCTCCTCGCCGTCCGCGAGCCCGACGACCTCGCCGCCCTGCACCAGCGCGCCGACTACCTCAACGCCGACGACGACACCGAGGCCGGCCTGCCCGACCTCCTCGGCCGCTCCCTGCGCACCAGCCGCCGCCCCGACATCCTCAAGACCGCCGTCACGCTGAAGACCCTCGGCCGCGAAGGACTTGGCGCACTGGTCGATCAAGTCTGCGCCACCGCACACGAGTTCGCGGACCTCCTGGCCGACCGTCCCGGCTTCGAGCTCTACGACCGGCCCGTCATCAGCACGGTCCTGTTCCGGCCCGCACACGCCACCGACGCCGCCGTCGCCGCCGTACGCAGACAACTCCTCCACCGCGGCCGCGCGGTCCTCGGCCGGGCGCGTCCCGACGACGGCCGGCTGTGGCTCAAAGCGACGGTCCTCAACCCCCACACCCGGCCCGCCGACCTGGCCGCCCTCCTGAAAGCGGTCGAAGAACTCGCGGAAGGAAACGCCCCCCGATGAGCACCACCC
>NZ_WVUG01000695.1 GCF_017614965.1 Streptomyces griseorubiginosus
GATGGAGTTGGTCTGGGCGTCCTTGGACAGCAGCCAGCTCAGGTAGAGCTTGGCGGCGGCCTTGTGGGGGGCCTTCTTGAGGATGGCGGCGGTCTGCGGCCAGGTGACCCAGGGGCTGTGCCGGGGGATGCTGGTGGTGGACAGTCCGGAGAAGCTGCCGGCGCTGCCGAAGTTGGCGACGTAGCCGTTGGTGCCGACCGTGTCGGCGGCGGCCTGGGTGCCGCGGACGAACTTCGGGTGCTGGGCGAGGAGCTTCTTCAGGTAGCCGAGGCCGTACTTGTCGGTGAGCTGCTTGAAGTAGTAGAGGACGGCGTCGTCGTCGTTGGGGTAGGTGAAGACGAGCTTGTTCTTGAACTCGGGCTTGAGGAAGTCCTTCGCCTCGACGGGGGCGTCGCTGCCGAGTGTCTTGGCGGTGACGTTGGCGAAGCCGAAGAACATGACGCCGGTGTAGTAGCCGTCCTTGTCCTTGATCTGCTGGTAGACCTTGTCCCAGCCGACCGGCTTGTACTTCGCCAGCACGCCTTCCTTCTTCCAGTGCGGGAAGTCGTCGAGGGTCTGCAGCTGGGCGACGTCCGCGACGACGTGGTGCTCGGCGATCTGGTTGTCGATGCGGGCGTCGTGGTACTTGCTGAGGTCCGTGACCATGTTGAACTTGATCTTCGGGAACTTCTTGAGGAAGGCGTCGCGGAGGTAGTCGGCCTGGTAAGGCGTGTCGCCGCCGGCATACACGGTCAGGGTCCCGCCCTCGGCCAGGGCCTGCTGGTACAGCTTCTGCAG
>NZ_WVUG01000696.1 GCF_017614965.1 Streptomyces griseorubiginosus
CCACCCCAGCACGCGCCCTCCATGGCCGCCCCCGGCCGCGACGGAGAACTGCGCCGCACCTTCCCCGCGTTGCCGGCTCCGCCCCCGGTACCGGCGGCCTCCGGCGCGTCCGACGCTTCGGCCGGGCCCCGGTTCGCGGCGACCTGGTGGGGAAATGCCTGGGTGACCGCGCTGGAGGAAGGCGCGCTGGACGCCAAGCGGCTGGCGCGGGGGCGGAGTTACGCCGAGCAGGGGCATGTGGACGCCATCACGGTCACTCCGGGGCTCGTGCTGGCGTACGTACAGGGCAGCCGGCCACGCCCGTATCGCGTGCAGGTGAGGCTGCGGACCCTGGACGACGCCGGCTGGGCCCGCTTCCTGGACGCCGCCGTCGAGCGGCCCGGGCACATCGCCGCGCTGCTCGACAAGGAGCTGCCGCAGTCCCTCGCCGACTGCGGTGTGCCGTTGCTGCCCGGACCGCGCGACCTCGAACCGCACTGCAGCTGCCCCGACCGCGGCCACCCCTGCAAGCACGCCGCCGCCCTCTGTTACCAGACGGCCCGGCTGCTCGACGCCGACCCCTTCGTCCTGCTTCTGCTGCGCGGCCGCGGCGAACGCGAGCTGCTCGACGCGCTCTCCCGGCTGAACGCCGCCCGCGCGGCCCGCGCCGCCCAGGACCAGGAACCGGCACCACTTCCCGGCGTACGCGCCACGGAAGCCCTCGCGGAACGCCGACTGCCGCCGCTTCCGCAGCCGTTGCCCGTACCGCCCCACCCCGAGCAGCCCCCGGTC
>NZ_WVUG01000697.1 GCF_017614965.1 Streptomyces griseorubiginosus
GAGTGGCGATGTGGGGCGTTGGTGTCAGGATTGCGGTGGTCGGCGCTGTGGGCGGGGCGGGGGCGCTGTTGACGATCTGCAGATCGCGCGTGCCGTCGACGCCGTGGCGGTGACTCGCCATGCGCCGACTCTGACCCGGCGTACGGCGTCGCCGTGCCCACGCAGGGGCGGGTGCGCTGCGGGGGTTTGGCCTGGCTTTGCCCCCGCAGCGCCATCTCGTTTCTCGAGGTCCGCGAGAAGTGCCCTCAGGCGGGTGGGTACGCGGTGACCGGCTGGAAAAAGGGGCAACCGTGTTTGACCGTGTGGTCCCTGGTCCCTCTATCGCTCAGCCTGTGGCTCAGCGATCGTGGCGGCGGAGGCGTTCGGAGAGCGTCAGTGTGATCGCGCCGGCAGCGATGACGAGCGACCACCACCAGTGGTGTCCGGCGGCGCCGCCGCCGGAGACGACCAATGCCGGTATCAGGATGGTGAGGAGGCCGGCGGCGCTGGCCATCCGCAGCCACAGGGTGTCCCGCACCGCGGGCCGGCGGGGGCTGCTGCGTCGGCTGAAAGCGGCGACTAGGGCGATGAGGGCGATCAGCAGCAGGACGAGGCCCGGGGCCGCCCAGGCCAGTAGGAAGGAGCAGCCGGCGGCGGCGAGGGCGATCAGTGAAGTGGTGGCGATGGTGCGTTGCCGGTTGCGGTGAGCTGGGCTGGGCGAGGTGGGTTGTTGGCCGGTGGCGTCCGGGCCGGCGCCGGATGCGGCCAGGCTGCGGGCGGGCTTGGGC
>NZ_WVUG01000698.1 GCF_017614965.1 Streptomyces griseorubiginosus
GTCCTGGCCGCCGTAGAGCTCGGCGGCGGTGGCGAGGACACGGAGGCAGGCGGGGCCGTCCAGGGCGGTGTGGTTGATGGTGAGGAAGAGGACGGTGCCCTTGCCCGCGGCCGCGTCGGGCGGACGGGGCGTGGTCGCTTCGCGCTGCCGGCGCGTGGTCGCGGGGGGTTCGCCGACCGCGTCCGTGGCCTCGCTGCCCTCCACCGGTCCCGGGCCCTCCACCACCTCCAGGCGGATCGGCGGAGACAGGGTCAGGGGCGGGGCCGTGGTCAGGGCGCGGGTGCGGGCGTCCCGGAGCGCGCCGCGACCACCGGGCGGGAAGGTGACCACCTCCACGTCCGGTTCCGGCGTCAGCTCCCACTCGTAGCGGCGCCGGTACCAGTGACCCGGCGCCTCGCGCATCAGGATGCGCGGGTGGCGGCGCAGGGCCTCGGCGAAGGAGGCCCGCAGCCGGTCGCGGTCGAGCCGGCCCGGGAGATGGACCTCGATGTGGACCGTCTCCGGTTCCTCCTCCTGGAGGCAGTGCCGGGCGACCTCGTCCACGACCGGGAACGGTATGCGGACCGGCGGCCGCACCGGTCCGTCGGCGCGTGCGGGATGCTCCAGTGCGGTCATGACTCCGGCTCCTGCTTCTCCGTGGGCGCCCCCGGCTTACGCAGCGGAATCCGCGTGGTCGGCGGATCGGGCTCGACTGCTCCGGGGCCGCGTGCGGAGAGGGTGGGGCCGGAGGCGGGTTCGGCGACTCCGGGACCGCGCGCGGAGAC
>NZ_WVUG01000699.1 GCF_017614965.1 Streptomyces griseorubiginosus
GTGGAGGTGTTGGTGAACTCGACGATCGCCGCGCCCGTCCCGGTGCCGGCCGGGCGGTCGGCGGCCTGGTGCGCGGTGGCCTCCAGCGCGGAGGCGGCGCAGGTCTTGACCTTCGTGCCGGTGGTGCCGGAGATGGGGGAGGCGGTCGCGCTGGGCTTGGGGGCCGTGGAGGACGGGGCCGTGGAGGGCGACGAAACCGAGGACGGCGTGGACGGCGAGGACGGCGAGGAGGCCGACGACGCCGACGACGGTGCCTTGCTGGTCGGGGCCGTCGAGGAGGACGTGGTGCCGGAGGCGGTGTCGCTGCTCTGGCAGGCCGAGAGCGACAGGGCGGCCGAGAGCGCGGCGACGGCCAGTGCGGTCTTGCGGATGCTGACGTACGGCATGAGGTCCCCCGAGGTCGGATACGCGGCGCCGGTCTCCGCCGGCGCTCGCCGATGGAGACCGGACGGCCTCACGTGGGGGTTCCCCTGTGCGTCAGCTGTGACGCGGCGGTGACGAGATCACCGTCGCTCCAAGACCTTGGTCATCGGATCGCCGAGGCCGCAGCCGCTTCCTCCTCCTTCTCGATGCCCACCGTCGCGTCCTGGTCGCCCTTGCCGCGCAGGGCGACCACGCTGAGCAGGCAGCACGCCAGGGCGGCGATGCCGCAGACGACGTAACCGATGGCGTAGCCGTTGCCGAGAGCCTCCAGGGCGATGGGGACCGCGCCGCCCGGCGGGGAGGGGGGCGGGACCGGGTTGG
>NZ_WVUG01000069.1 GCF_017614965.1 Streptomyces griseorubiginosus
GCTTCCAGCAGCACGCCCAGCCACCGCCCGCACACGACCCCAGGACACCCGCCATGCCACGACGCCGCACCTCCAGCTCGTCCAGCTCGACGGGCAGGTCGACCGGCAACTCGACGGGCAGCCCGGCAGTGAACTCGTCGGCTCCCAGGAACCGGACCCCGCAGCCCGTCCGTATCCGGCGTCGCAGCTTCGGGGACTTCGTCAAGGCGTTCTTCGCGTTCGTCGCGCTGCTCGTGCTGGTCGTCGGCGTGCCGGGTGCGCTCGCCGTCACCATCGGGTGGCCGCTGCCCAGCGGGGCGCCCAGCCTCGACTGGCTGCAGCAGGAGATCACCGTCTGGACGTTCATCCACATCCTGACCGTGGTGGTGTGGCTGGCCTGGGCGCAGTTCACCGCCTGCGTGCTGGTGGAGGTGAAGGCCGCGCTCAGCGGGGTCGGCGTTCCCGGGCGCGTTCCGGGGGCGGGCCCCAGCCAGATCCTCGCCCGGCAGCTCGTCGCCGCGCTGCTCCTCGTCGGCGCCACCGCAGCCAGCCTCACCCCGGGGCTGTCGCAGCTCGGTCACAGCCTGGAGGGGAACCAGAAGCCGACGGTGGCCGCCGCCCAGGCGACGCCGGGTCTCTTCGCCCAGCAGCAGGAGCAGGCCGCCCACACCGCCGCCGCCCTCGCCGAACAGGCGTCCCACGCGCAGGCCGACGCCGCGGCCACCGCCAAGCAGCACGGTGACACGAAGTACTACCGCATCCAGCCGCCCGAGGGACGTCACCATGACTCCCTCTGGGAGATCGCCCAGCGGCACCTCGGCGACGGACGGCGGTACAAGGAGATCTACGAGCTCAACAAGGACCGGGTGCAGCCGGACGGTTCCCGGCTGTCCGAGGCCAGTCTGATCCGGCCCGGCTGGATCATGGAGATGCCCGGGGACGCGCACGGCGGCGAGCTCGTGGAGATGCCGGACTCGGGCGCGCACGTCTCGCCCGAGGTGCAGCACCAGATCCACGACTACGCCAAGTCCGGTGCGCACGCGCAGGAAAGCGGCGGCCGGCAGGTCTCGGTGCCCCAGCAGCGGCCCGCCGCTCAGCATGAGCACCACCAGCACCAGCAGCAGACCGCCGCCGCCCACTCCCACTCCGATTCCGACTCCTTCGGTCTTTCCGAAGCCCTCCTCACCGCTCCCCTCCTCGCCGCCGGTCTCCTCGGTGCCCTCGGCCGTCGACGTAGGCAGGCGTTGTGGCAGTCGGCGCTCGGTGCCGTCGGCGGCCGGCGCGGTATGGAGCCGCCCACGCCGACGGGGGACGCCGCCGACGCGCAGGACGCGCTCCTCGTGGGCGCCGACCCCGAGGCCGTACGCCTGCTCGACCGCTCCCTGCGCGGGCTGGCCGCGCAACTCGCCGGAGAGTCGCGGCCGTTGCCGACCGTCTACGCCGCTTGGCTCACCCATGGCGACTTGCATCTGCAGCTCGCACAGCCCGCCGGGAAGCCGCCGGCGCCCTGGCAGCTCGGGCAGGACCAGACGTTCTGGATGCTGGCCCGCAGCGATGCCGAGCGGTACGAGGACGTCGACACCGCGGCGCCGTACCCCGGTCTCGTCAGCCTCGGGACCATGGACGACTCCCGGCTGCTGCTCAATCTGGAGGCCGTGCCCGGCATCGTCTCGCTGAGCGGGCGGGAGGCCGACCGGGCGGCCGTCTTCGCCTCCGTGGCCGCCGAGTTGGCGACCAACGGGTGGTCGGACCGGATGACGATCACGCTCGTCGGCTTCGGGGAGGATCTGACTCCCCTCGCTCCCAACCGGCTCCGTCACCTCGACGGCATCGACGACCTGATCGAGACCATGGAGGCCGAGACCCGGCAGCGGCGCGGGGCCCTGGGTGCCGCCGGCCACGACTCCGTGCTCACCGGGCGCACCGGGCCCGCCCAGCACACCCGTTGGGCGCCGCACCTCGTCCTGCTCGCCGCCCAGCCCTCCCCCGAGGACGCCGTCAAGCTCGCCGAACTCGCCTCCGACGCCAGCAGGTTGGGCATCGGCTACCTCGTCGGCACCGAGACCGGCGATCTGCCCGGCGCCGCCTGGGAGATGGAGATCACCGGCGCGGGCAAGCTGCTCGCCCCGCTGCTCGGACTCGAACTCGACGCCCAGCTGCTGCCGTCGGCGCAACAGCGGGCCGTCGTCGAGCTGTTCGTCGAGGCCGACCCCGAGCGCGATCCCCAAGGGCCCACGCCCACACCGCCGTTCCTCGTCGACATCAGCGAGCAGGGGCGGCCCGCGGTGTACGCGCGGCTTGTCGGGTCGTACGAGATCATCGGGCTGGAGACCCCGGACGGGGAGCGCAGCGCGCTGCTCCACGAGGCGCTCGCGCTGCTGCTGCTGCACCGCGAGGGCGTCCATTCCCGGGTGCTGGCCTCCGCGTTGTGGCCGAGGGGCGTCACGGAGGACGTGCGGGACGCGCTGCTGGAGCGGCTGCGGGCCTGGCTCGGTACCGATCCGGACGGCAGCCCCCGGCTGTCCGCCGACGCGACCGGGCGGCTCGTGCTCGCCAAGTCCGTCGTCTCCGACCTGGACGTGCTGCGCTCGCTGTACCACGAGGCCACCCAGGGCAAGGGCGTCGACAGCCGGGTCGTACGGGGGCGTCTGCTCACCGACGCGCTGGTCCTGGTCCGCGGCCCGCTGCTCGCCGACCGGCCCGAGGGACGCTACCGCTGGCTCACCCACGAGATCATCGACGCCCAACTGCCTTTGCTGGTCGCCGACATCGGGCTCGCGCTGTCGGCTTTCCACCTGGAGAAGGACCGCGCCGAGAAGGCCATCGAGGCGCTGAACGCGGCGCTCAACTCCGCGCCCGCGGACGAGCGCCTGTGGAACGAGCTGCTGCGCGCCACCCACGCCACGGGTGACACCGAGCGTCTGAAGTCCCTCGCCGCCGACCTCGTCGACCGCAGCGGTGCCCGCGGGCTGCCCGCGCGCACCGAGGCCCTCCTCGACGAACTGCTGCCGTCCTGGCGCACCGGCGTCGCCGCGGTGGGATGAACGCCGGGGTGAGCACGGGGGCGCTGATCGCCGTCGCCGCGCTGTGGGGCGCGGCGGCGGGATCGCTGCTGCCGCGGGCCGCGTACCGGTTCTCGGTCCCCTCGGGGGAGAGCTGGCGAGACGCGTGCCCCGGGGAGCACCGCATCGGCGGACGGCTCGGCGGCTGGCTCGGCCTGGCCCGCTGCGGGGAGTGCGCGGGCGCCCGCACCGAAGACGCCGGCAAGGAGGGCCGAGCGGCCGCGGGAGAAGCGGGCAAGGAAGCCCCAGCATCCGCCTGGGAGGCCGACACAGCCGTCGGGGCAGCCCGGGAAACCGCGCCGGCGCCGTCGTACGGCCCCGGTACCCCCGCCCTCGTCCTCGCCACCGCCCTCGTCTGTGCCGCCCTCGCCGCCGCCACCGGGACCCGGCCCGAGCTCGCGGTCTGGCTGCTGCTCGCGCCCGTCGGGGTGCTGCTGGCCGTCGTCGACTTCCGGGTGCAGCGGCTGCCCGACCCGCTGACGCTTCCCCTCGCGGGCGCCGCGCTCGTACTGCTCGGGCTCGTCGCCCTCGTACCGGAGCACGCGGGCGACTGGCCGACCGCGCTGTACGGCGCCCTCGCGCTCGGCGGTGCCTTCTTCCTGCTGTTCCTGATCAACCCGGGCGGCATGGGCTTCGGGGACGTGAAGCTGGCGCTGGGGCTCGGGGCCGTGCTCGGGTGGTACGGGTGGGCGACGGTGATGCTCGGGACCTTCGCCGCGTTCCTGCTCGGCGCGCTGTACGGCGGCGCGCTCGTCGTGGCGCGGCGGGCCGGGCGCAAGACGGCGATCGCGTTCGGGCCGTTCCTGATCGCGGGGGCGTTCCTGGGGCTGCTCATCGGGGCGTACGCGGCCTGACGTCGGGGTTGTCGGAGGGCTGGCGTAGGCTGGTTCGGTCCGTGCACCGCGGACGCAGCCGTCCACAACCCTTGACGAAAGGGACGCCCGGTGACCGAGAAGGCCGACCTCCAGTCCGTGCTCGACCGTGCCGCCGCCGGTGGACGCATCACGCCGGAAGAAGCGCTCGACCTCTACCGCGACGCCCCGCTGCACGCGCTGGGCGCGGCCGCGGACGCCGTACGCCGCCGCAAGTACGCGGGCACCGAGCACATCGCGACGTACATCATCGAGCGGAACATCAACTACACGAACGTGTGCGTCACGGCGTGCAAGTTCTGCGCCTTCTACGCCGCCCCCAAGGACACGGCCAAGGGCTGGACGCGCGATCTGGACGACATCCTGCGCCGGTGCGCGGAGACGGTCGAGCTGGGCGGCACGCAGATCATGTTCCAGGGCGGCCACCATCCGGACTACGGCGTGGAGTACTACGAGAAGCACTTCAAGGCCATCAAGGACGCCTTCCCGCAGCTGGTGATCCACTCCCTCGGCGCGTCCGAGGTCGAGCACATGGCCCGTATCTCCAAGGTGTCGGTCGAGGAGGCCATCAGCCGTATCCACGCGGCCGGCCTCGACTCCTTCGCCGGCGCCGGCGCGGAGCTGCTGCCGGAGCGGCCGCGCAAGGCGATCGCCCCGCTGAAGGAGAGCGGCGAGCGCTGGCTGGAGATCATGGAGACCGCCCACCGGCTGGGCGTGGAGTCCACGTCGACCATGCTGATGGGCACGGGCGAGACCAACGCCGAGCGGATCGAGCACCTGCGGATGATCCGTGACGTGCAGGACCGCACGGGCGGCTTCCGGGCCTTCATCCCGTACACCTACCAGCCCGAGAACAACCACCTGAAGGGCCGTACGCAGGCCACGATCTTCGAGTACCTGCGGATGATCGCCATCGCCCGGGTCTTCCTGGACAACGTCCGGCACATCCAGGGTTCCTGGCTGACCACGGGCAAGGAGGTCGGCCAGCTGTCCCTGCACTACGGCGCCGACGACCTCGGCTCGATCATGCTCGAGGAGAACGTCGTCTCCTCCGCCGGAGCCAAGCACCGCTCCAACCGCCTGGAGATCATCGACCTGATCAGGAAGGCGGGCCGCGTCCCGGCGCAGCGCTCGACGACCTACGAGCACCTGGTGGTCCACGACGACCCGGCGAACGACCCGGTCGACGAGCGCGTGATGTCCCACATCTCCTCGACGGCGATCGCGGGCGGCACGGCACACCCCGAGCTGAAGCTGCTCGCCTCCAACTGACCCGCCTGTGCTGACGATTCACCTGGCGGACGAGGTCCGCCACGGCACCGGAACGGTGAAGGACGGTGCCGTGGCGGTCGACGGGAGCCGGATCGCCGCGGTGGGTCCGTCGGAGGAGTTGCGGGAGCGGTTCCCCGGGGCGCGGGTGCGCACGTGGCCGGGGGTGCTGGGGCCGGGCCGCGTCCACGAGGGCCCGCTGCCGGACGCCCCGAGCCCCCGCGAGCGTGTCCACGCGGTGCTGAAGTCGGGAGCGACGGCCGTCCTGCGGGAGTACGTCGACTCGCCCGAACTGCTCGCTGCCGCCGCCCGGAACGAGGTGCTGGTCCTGGCCTCCGCGCAGTCACCGGCGATCACCGTGCACGGCAGGGCGGACCTGGCCGTCTTCGACGGGATGGGCGCCTGCCTGGCAACCGTGTGCGCCGGGCGGCTGGTGCACCGGCGCCGCTAGGACCCGGCGCTATCCGGCGAGAGCCTCGCCGAAGGCCCCCGAACTCTGCTTCACCCCACTGCAGTCGGTCGCCGCGTCACTGCCGCTGCCCTTCGCGCACTGCTGGTCCCGGAACGTCGACCACATCGACACCCAGGCGATCTCCTTCTCCTCGGCGAACGTCCGCACCTGCGCCGCGTCGGAGAGGGTGAACGTCTCGCCGGCGACGTCGTTGACCCCGATCATCGACGTCAGCGCCATGCCCTGCCAGGCACCGGCGGCGGAGAGCCCGAACACCTTCTCAAGCTGGGTGTGCGCGGCCTTCGCCGAGGTCAGCGCGTAGTCCCCCATGTCCCCGGCGTACGACTCGCCGTAGTTCATGGTCATGAGGTTGACCGTGGAGACCTGGACGTCGTACGTGTTCGCGGACTCCAGCAACGCCAGACTGTCGGAGTCCAGTCCGGACGGCATCACCGGAAGCGTGAAGGAGACCTCCAGATCGGGCCGTTCCTTCTGCAGCGCCGCGATCGCCTCCGACCGCAGCGCGACCGTGTCCGCGTCGGTCAGCTCGTCGCCCTCGATGTCGAAGTCGGCCTGGCTGGAGCCGGCGGCGTCAAGTGCCGTGCCATAGGCGGCCGCCAGCTTCGACACGCTGTCGCAGGTCGTCGCGAGTTCCTTGCCGGAGGCCCCGCCGAAGGAGACGCGGACCGTCCCGCCGTCCGCCGTGAGCCGGGAGATCCGGGCCTTCACCGCCGCGTCCGCGATCGCGTCCTCCCCGTTCCACCGGGGCGTGCAGTCACTGCCGTCGGAGATCACGAAGGCCAGGTTGTACGTCGACGGCGACCCGCTGGAGTCGTTGGCGGAGGCCTCGGTCGCGCTGACGTAGGGCGCGTAGGCGGTGACGCTTGAGGAGGCGTCGGCGGTGGCGCTTGGGGAGACGTCGGCGGTGACGCCTGGGGAGGCGTCTGCGGCGGTCTGCTTCGGCCCCGCGGAGCATCCCGCCGTGGCCAGGGCAAACACACAAGTGAACCCGGCGGCCGGCCTCAGCAAACTCCGCATGGACATGCACCCGCTCTCGTGATTTCCGTCTCAGGTCCGAAACAAAGCCCTATTCAAAAGGAGAACGTCTCACACGAAGCTTGCGCTCACGAACTCGGGAAATCCATGGGAAGTTCATGGGAGGCGTGGTATGAAACGGGCCAACCGGGCGGAACGAAGGGGATGTTCGGCGCACTCCCTCCCGAGGTGAACCGCGCAGGCATTCACAGAAACTCTCAGCCGGGGGACAGGTTGGGGGCCTTCTCATATGCGCCTCACAAAAAGTCGAGCTCCGGTCACATAAAGCCTGCCTAATGTCTGGGGAATGCATTCCGAGCCTGCCATCGAAAACCGCGCGACCACCGGCGGTCGCCGCCGCAAACGCGGCAACGGGTCCGTCGAGGGGCCTGTGTTCGTTGACAACTCCGGACGCCGTTCGAAGCTGCTGAAGCGGTTCGGCCTCCTCGTGGGCGTCCTGTGTCTCGGGTACGCCGTCGTCCTGGGCCTCGCCTTCCTGGGCATCGGCACCTCGGTCACCCCCTCCTCGCTGCTGCCCTTCCGGGGCGGCCAGGCGGGCCCGGCCGGCAACGGCCCCGCGGGCTACCGGCAGCAGGGCGGCGTCGGCGACCGGATCGGCCGGCCCGGTGACATCCCCTCGGTGCCGCCGTCCGGCACGCCCACTGCGTCCGCGTCCGCCACCGCGGCCAACTGACCGGAGCCCCCAGCCACATGACCACGACGACGTCCCCACGCGGTCGCCGGCGCGCCCCCACCCGTATCGAACGGGCGGCGGGCAAGGCCGCGGCGCTGCAGAAACCCCGCGTCATCCTCGCGCTGCTGCTCCTGCTCGCGCTGACCAGCATCATGCTGCTCGACGGCTATCTGCGCGCCGAGGTCGGCGGCGACCAGCGGGTGCGCGACGGCGCCGGCTCCAGCAAGGTGCCGGACAAGATCCTGAGCGGTGGCCCGATCCTGACCTTCCGCGGCGGACAGGCCACCACGCTCTCGGTGCCGGACAAGACCATCGCCCTCACCTTCGACGACGGCCCCAACCCGACCTGGACGCCCCAGGTGCTGGCCATCCTGAGGAAGTACGACGTCCCCGGCACGTTCTTCCTTGTCGGCTCGATGGTCGCGCGCTACCCGGGCATCGTGAAGAAGATGGTCCAGCAGGGCAACGAGGTGGGCATCCACACCTTCACCCACGTCGACCTCTCCTACCAGAGCGCCGCCCGGGTCAACCGTGAGATGACGCAGACCCAGCTCGCGCTGGCGGGTGCGGCCGGCATCACCACGACCCTGTTCCGGGCGCCGTACTCCTCCGAGACCGACGCCATCGACAACTACAGCTGGCCCGTCTACCAGCGGCTCGGCAAGGACGGCTACACCAGCGTCTTCGTCGACACCGACAGCGACGACTGGAAGAAGCCGGGCGCCTCGAAGATCGTCCAGTGGGCCACGCCGAAGAGCGGCAAGGGCGCGGCGGTCCTCATGCACGACGCGGGCGGCGACCGCTCGCAGACGGTCAAGGCGCTGCCCGAGTACATCGAGAGGATGAGGGCGAAGGGCTACACCTTCACCACGGTCAGCGGGGTCATCGAGAAGGACAACGCCGGCGCGGGCAACAACCGGCCCGGGGGGACGACGGTCGCGGGAGGTGCCGCGGGCGCCACGGGAGAGCGGTCCGCGAACGGCCCGGGCGCGGCGGCGAACATGAGCGGCCCGAACGGTGCGAACCGCTCCCGGCTCCAGGCCGCCCACCGCACCGCGACCGGCGCGACCCTCTACGAGGGCAGGGCGCTGGTGTTCGCCGTCGCCGTCGCCGAGTGGACCGTGCCCACGCTGTCCGTCGGCCTCGTCATCGTCGGTGTGGCCGTCATGGGCCGCTTCGGGATGATGCTGATCCTCGCCCGGCGCCACTACCGGCAGCGCAACAAACGCCGCTTCAGCTGGGGACCGACGGTCACCCGCCCGGTGAGCGTGATCGTCCCGGCGTACAACGAGAAGGAGTGCATCGCCAACACCCTCGAGTCACTGTCGAGGAGCACCCACCCGATCGAGATCATCGTGGTCGACGACGGCTCGACGGACGGCACCTCCGAGATCGCCCGCAACGCCGCCATGGACCTGGGCATGTACAACGTCCGCGTCATCCGCCAGGAGAACGCGGGTAAACCGGCCGCCCTCAACAACGGTGTGCGCAGCGCCAGTCACGACATCGTCGTGATGATGGACGGCGACACGGTCTTCGAACCGGACACCGTACGGCAGCTGGTGCAGCCCTTCGCCGACCCCGAGGTCGGCGCGGTCGCCGGCAACGCCAAGGTCGGCAACCGCGACACGGTCATCGGGGCCTGGCAGCACATCGAGTACGTCATGGGCTTCAACCTCGACCGGCGCATGTACGACGTGCTGCGCTGCATGCCGACCATCCCGGGCGCGATCGGCGCGTTCCGCCGGGAGGCGGTGCTGGGGGTCGGCGGGATGAGCGAGGACACCCTGGCCGAGGACACGGACATCACCATCGCCATGCACCGCGCGGGCCGGCGGGTCGTCTACCAGGAGCACGCCCGCGCGTGGACCGAGGCGCCCGGCTCCCTGAAGCAGCTGTGGTCCCAGCGCTACCGCTGGTCCTACGGCACCATGCAGGCCCTGTGGAAGCATCGCAAGTCCCTGACCGACAAGGGGCCTTCGGGGCGCTTCGGCCGGGTCGGGATGCCGCTGGTGGTGATCTTCCAGATCGTCACCCCGGTCTTCGCCCCGCTCATCGACGTCTTCACCGTCTACTCGATGATCTTCGTAGACTTCCAGGCGGCGCTGTACGCCTGGCTGGCGGTGCTCGGCGTTCAACTGGTGTGCGCCGCCTACGCGTTCCGCCTGGACCGGGAGAAGTACCGCTACCTGCTGATGATGCCGCTCCAGCAACTGGCCTACCGGCAGATGATGTACCTCGTCCTCATCCACTCCTGCATCACCGCCCTGACCGGCGGCCGCCTGCGCTGGCAGAAGCTGAAGCGCACGGGCGAGGTCGGGACACCGGCGGGGGTGAGCTGATGGGAGCGCACAGCAGGGGTGCGGTCAGAGCGGGCGCGCCCGCGGATACGGCTCCCTTGCCGCAGGTCGAGGCCGCGCCCCCGGCCAGGGCCTCCGGCCGGGACCGCTACTTCGACGCCCTCCGGGCCCTCGCGCTGATCCGCGTCGTCACGTACCACACCTTCGGCTGGGCCTGGGCCGGCATGGTCTTCCCCTCCATGGGGATCATGTTCGCCCTGGCCGGCACCCTGATGGCGAAGTCCCTGGAACGCCCCGTCGGCAAGGTGATCAGGAGCCGGCTGCGCAGACTCCTGCCGCCGTTCTGGTTCTGGGGCTTCTTCGTCGTGCTGGCGATGCTGGTGCACGGCTGGATGCCGGGCTGGGAGATCGTCTACTGGGTCGTGCCGCTGGGCGACCCGCCGGGCAACGCCTGGGGCGAGCAGGCCTGGGAGATCCTCTGGTACCTGCGGACGTACCTCTGGTTCGTCCTGCTCTCCCCGCTGCTCCTGCGCGTCTTCCGGCTCGCCCCGATCCCCGTCCTGTTCCTCTCCCTCGCCCCCGTCCTGGTCCTGAACTTCGTCTGGGCCGGCCCTGACAACCGCTTCGGCAGCGCCCTGTGGGACCTGTCGACGTATTTCTTCTGCTGGATCCTCGGCTTCGCCCACCGCGACGGCGTGCTGCGGCGGCTGCGGCCCGCCCTGGTCGTCGTGCTCTCCCTGGCGGCGGTCGGGTACGGCGGCTGGTACGCCTTCGCCCACCAGGCCGACGCCGGCACCTACGACCTCGACGAGATCCCGCTCGCGCAGGCCTCCTGGTCGGCCGGCTACGTCCTGCTGCTGATGTGGGCCAAGGCCTACTACAGGATCGACTTCGCCGGGTTGACCCGCTTCCGCCGTACCGACCGGCTCGTGACGATCTTCAACGCGCGTGCCGTGACGATCTACCTCTGGCACGAGATCGCGCTGATCCTCGCGGTCCCGCTGATCGACCGGTTCTGGAACGTCCCCGCGTTCGAGAAGTGGCTTCCGCTGGACAGCCAGTGGTTCATGTTCGGCATCGGCTGGATCCTGATCGCGGGGTTCGTCCTTGCGTGCGGATGGGTGGAGGACGTGGCCGGGAAGAAGAAGCCGACGCTTCTTCCCTGAGGGCGGGCTGCAAGAATGGCCGCGTGACCCGCGCATCCCTGGACAAGCAGCCGCACGAAGTCGCCTCGATGTTCGACCACGTGGCGGAACGGTACGACCTGACCAACGACGTGCTGTCGCTCGGCCAGGACCGGGCGTGGCGCAGGGAGGTGGCGAGGGCCGTCGACGCGCGGCCCGCGCAGAAGATCCTGGACCTGGCCGCCGGTACGGCGACCTCCTCGCTGCCGTTCGCCCGCACGGGCGCGTACGTCGTCCCCTGCGACTTCTCGCTCGGCATGCTCCAGGTCGGCAAGCGCAAGCACCCCTGGCTGCCGCTGACCGCGGGCGACGCGACGAAGCTGCCGTTCAAGGACGACACCTTCGACGCGGTCACCATCTCCTTCGGGCTGCGCAACGTCCAGGACTTCGACGCGGCCCTGCGGGAGATGCACCGGGTGACCAGGCCCGGCGGGCGGGTCGTGATCTGCGAGTTCTCCCACCCGACCTGGGCGCCCTTCCGCACCGTCTACACCGAGTACCTGATGCGGGCCCTGCCGCCGGTCGCCCGCGCGGTCTCCTCCAGCCCCGACGCCTACGTCTATCTCGCCGAGTCCATCCGTGCCTGGCCCGACCAGCCCGCGCTGGCCGGGCACCTGCAGAAGGCCGGCTGGTCGAAGGTGGCCTGGCGCAACCTCACGGGCGGTGTCGTCGCCCTGCACCGCGGCTTCAAGCAGGGCTGACGACGACGGCGGCCTGAGGCGGAGCCGATGACGGCTGCGATCAGGCGGAGCTGACGACGGCATAGGGGTCGCCCGGCTCGTCCAGCTCGCGCTGCAGCCCGCCGCTCGGGGGCCGCGGGATGCGCGGCTCGCGCACACCTCCGCCGCCCTCTCCCTCGCCGAAGTCGAACCACACGTACACCATCGAGTCCCGGGGCACCTCGGCGCCGGGTGCGGGGTACTGGCGGACGACGTACTCGACGGCGGTGAGATGGAAGTCGGGCCGGTCCGGCGCGTTGATGAACAGACCGCGCGACTTCGCCGTCTCGCGCGCGTCCATGGCCATCAGTCCGACGAGCCTCGGAACTCGTACTTCGGGTGTCTTGGGCGGTATGTGCACAGATGTCACCCCCAGCGGTACTGGAAGGGTAACCGTGCGGGGGCGGTGACCGGAAGCCTCAAGTATCTTTCTGTAGCCGTCCGTTACTTTGAGTAGCCATTCTCCAGCTGCAGGCGGAAGCAGAGGGCGTCCTCCGGGAGCTGCGGGTGCGGAAACGTCTGCGCGAGTTCCATCCCGAGGCGCTTGGCGACCGCGATGGAGCGTTCGTTTCCGGGTCTGACCATCGCCACCACGCTCGGCACCCCTGCCGCCCTGAGCCGCTCCAGCGTCATCCGCGCGGCCGCGGTCGCGTACCCCCGGCCCCAGAACTCCCGTCCGAGCCGCCAGCCGATCTCGATCTCGCCCGTGGGACCCCAGTCCCGCGGCCAGGGCTGGGCGCCGGTGAACCCGATGACCTCACCCTGCTCGCCGACCATGGTCCACAGACAGAAGCCCAGCTCCGCGTCGTGCCGGCGCTGGCGGGCGGTCAGCTCCTCGTAGACCGACAGCTCCGCGGACCTGCCGCCGTGGAACTCCATGACCTCCGGGTCGTCGAAGACCCGGTGCCAGGCGATCGCGTCCTCGTCGGTGGGGACGCGCAGCCGTACGACAGGCAGAGCTCGGTTCACGGGGCAGCCCTTCAGCCGGGTGATCAATTCTGCTGAATAGACTGCCCATGTCCAGTGCCGGTCGGCACGCAGATTTCGAACTTGGGGAGATCCCGCCGTGACCGTCGAGACTGAGCCCCTCTCCGAAAACACCGCCGATGTGATCGTCGTCGGCGCGGGGCCGGCCGGCTCCACCACCGCGTACCACCTCGCCAGGGCCGGACTCGATGTGCTCCTGCTGGAGAAGACCGAGTTCCCGCGCGAGAAGGTCTGCGGCGACGGCCTCACCCCGCGCGCGGTCAAGCAGCTCGTCGCCATGGGCATCGACGTCTCCGAGGAGGCCGGCTGGCTGCGCAACAAGGGCCTGCGCATCATCGGCGGCGGCGTCCGCCTCCAGCTCGACTGGCCGGATCTGGCCTCCTTCCCGGACTACGGCTTGGTCCGCAAGCGCGACGACTTCGACGAGCAGCTCGCCCGCCAGGCGCAGAAGGCCGGCGCACGGCTCTTCGAGCGCTGCAACGTCGGCGCCCCGATCACCGACGAACGAACCGGCCGTATCACCGGCGTCCACGCCAAGTTGGGTGAGGACAAGCGCGAGGTCACCTTCCACGCGCCGCTCGTGGTGGCCGCCGACGGCAACTCGACCCGGCTGTCCCTGGCGATGGGCCTGCACCGCCGCGAGGACCGCCCGATGGGCGTCGCCGTCCGGACGTACTTCACCAGCCCGCGCCACGACGACGACTACCTGGAGTCCTGGCTGGAGCTGTGGGACCGCCGCGGCGCCCAGGACCGTCTCCTGCCCGGCTACGGCTGGATCTTCGGCATGGGCGACGGCACCTCGAACGTCGGCCTCGGCGTCCTCAACACCTCCGACGCCTTCAAGGAGCTCGACTGGCGCGAAGTCCTCAAGGCCTGGTGCGCCTCCATGCCGGAGGACTGGGGCTACACCCCGGACAACATGACCGGCCCGATCCGTGGCGCCGCCCTGCCGATGGCCTTCAACCGCCAGCCCCACTACACGCGCGGGCTGCTGCTCGTCGGCGACGCCGGCGGCCTGGTGAACCCCTTCAACGGCGAGGGCATCGCCTACGCCATGGAGTCCGGCCAGATCGCCGCCGACGTCATCGTCCAGGCCCACGCCCGCGCGACCCCCGCGGGGCGTGAGATGGCGCTCCAGCGGTACCCGCGGGTGTTGAAGGACACCTACGGGGGCTACTACACGCTGGGCCGCGCCTTCGTGAAGTTGATCGGCAACCCGAAGGTCATGAAGATCGCGGCCCAGCGCGGCCTGACCCACCCGGTGCTGATGAAGTTCACCCTGAAGATGCTCGCCAACCTCACCGACCCGACGGGCGGCGACGCGATGGACCGCATCATCAACGGGCTGAGCAAGGTGGCCCCGAAGGCGTAGTCCGCGTCACCGCGGTCGCGGGCGCGCACGGAAGCGCCAAACGGAAACACCGGGCATCTGGACCGCGTCAGGATCCGGGCCGGGGCCTCAACGCCCCTTGGCCCGGGCCTGGGTGACGGCCCGGACTTAATGGCGGCGCCGGCGGGCACGACGCCGTACGCATGCCTCGCGGCAACGGCGTGGGTGGCCGCACGGTCGTCCGCCGCCGCTCCCACCGGCAGTGCCGCCCCATCGGCGGGCACCGTCAACAGCTCGGAGTGGGACAAGCCGGTCATGCCGCACGGCAAGGCGGCAAAGGGGTGCGCAAAGGAGGAGAACGTCGCCGAGTCGGGGCCCAACTCAAGGGCAGCTCGACGACTCCAGGGCCAAGAACGGTGTGACGGAGGGCCGCTGCCCCCGAGCGGCTGCGGCCCTCCATGTCGGGACGGGAGTCAGAGCACCCGCACCGCGCCGGTCGGCGGGTCGTAGGACAGCGGCTTCTCCACCACACCGGTCGACGGGTTCTGCGCGCCGACGAACATGCCGTCGCCGACGTACACCGCCACGTGGTAGGCGCTGCCCGCGCTGCCCCAGTACAGGATGTCGCCCGGCTGCAGGTTGCTCAGCGAGACCTGGGTGCCGGCCGTGGACTGGTCCTGCGAGACGCGCGGCAGGCTGATGCCGACCTGCTTGAAGGCGGTCTGCACGAGGCCGGAGCAGTCCCAGGAGTTGGGACCGGTGCCGCCGGAGACGTACGCGTCGCCGATCTGTGCCTTCACGAAGGCGATGACCGCGGCGGCCGAACCGGTGGCCGTCGAGGAGCTCGTGGAGGCGGTGCTGGTCGTCGTGGCGGCCAGCGTGGTCCGCTCGGCACTGCGGGACGCGGCCTGCTCGGCGGCGGCCTTGCGGGCGGCCTCGGCCTTCTTCTTGGCCTCCGCCTTCTTCTTGGCCTCGGCGAGGTCCGCCTTGGCCTGCTTTGCGGCCTTCGCGGCGGCCGCGTCACGCTCCGCCTGCAGCTGGTAGTTCGCGGCCGCCTGCTGCGTGGCGTCCGCGGACTGGGCGACCTGAGCGGCCAGGTCGGCCGTCAGGGTGGGCAGTTGCAGGGTCTGCGTCGTCTCGGCGGCGCTCGCCGAGGCCGACGCACCCGCCGCCGCCATGCTGAGGACACCACCGGCAACTCCGGCACGCACCGCGAGACTCGTCGTCGCGTTGCGGCGGGGTTTCCGGTGGCTGCGTATGTGAGCGGTGTGGGACATGAGAACAACCGGTATCAGGGGCTCCTCCATACCTTCAAGAAACGTGTGGTGCGCCACAGTTGCTCAATGGGCGGCCCAAATTCCCCGCGCGGAGTTCTTTATTGACGCCGTAACGGACATTGCGGACGCCACCCGTCGGGCCCGTGATCACGGTGTTTCGTCTATACGCCCGAATTGCCCCGCGCCTACCATCGGTTGGGACCGTTGGCCAAGCCCGCTTCTCAGGGGGCTCTTGTGGATGTGGCGGAGGTCACGCAACGGTTACGAGATCGCCCGCGTCCTGCGCGAAGATCACGACCTGGTTGCGGCCGGATCGCGACCGGGACTCGCTCGTGAACGCGTGCACGCGTCCACACCGCACCCCGTACCTCCCCCTGATGTGTGAACACGGCCCTCTATCAAGACATCCGGTCCAGCACCAATTTGCATGCAAGGGAAGTCTCTTGATATTGAGACGCCCCCCGCGAACTGCGTCGACGAGCAGAAATGTCACCTCTGGTGATCAGTCGGACGCCTCTCGTACGAAGATCACCACTCTTCCGACTCCATGATCCTTCGTCAGGTGGTGGAGATCACAAAGCTTGTGCAATACCCCGTGTCGCAGATCACAGAGCGTCGGGCATAAGATGCGAGGCAGTTGGGCTTGTGACCTGCTTCACATGTTCTCGATCTTCGCCGGGACGAGCGGGGTGAGAGAGACGTATGAGGCCGGTGTGAGTCCGATGCCATCGCCAGCAGTCAGTGCCGACTGAGAGGAGCGAGGAGCGGTGAACGCCTATGCGCCCATCCTCGTACTGGGAGCCCTCGGGGCAGGCTTTGCGATCTTCTCCGTGGTCATGGCCACGCTGATCGGTCCGAAGCGGTACAACCGGGCCAAGCTCGAGGCCTACGAGTGCGGAATCGAGCCGACCCCCACGCCGGCCGGCGGCGGGCGCTTCCCCATCAAGTACTACCTGACGGCGATGCTCTTCATCGTCTTCGACATCGAGATCGTCTTCCTCTACCCCTGGGCCGTCACCTTCGACGCCCTGGGGATCTTCGGGCTCGTGGAGATGCTGCTCTTCGTGCTCACCGTCTTCGTCGCGTACGCGTACGTATGGCGGCGCGGCGGCCTGGAATGGGACTGAGGGGCCTTTAACGACATGGGACTCGAAGAAAAGCTGCCGAGCGGCTTCCTGCTGACCACCGTCGAGCAGGCCGCGGGCTGGGTGCGCAAGGCGTCCGTCTTCCCGGCCACCTTCGGCCTGGCCTGCTGCGCCATCGAGATGATGACCACCGGCGCCGGCCGCTACGACCTGGCGCGCTTCGGCATGGAGGTCTTCCGCGGTTCGCCCCGCCAGGCGGACCTGATGATCGTCGCGGGCCGGGTCAGCCAGAAGATGGCGCCGGTGCTGCGGCAGGTCTACGACCAGATGCCGAATCCCAAGTGGGTGATCTCCATGGGGGTCTGCGCCTCCTCGGGCGGCATGTTCAACAACTACGCGATCGTCCAGGGCGTCGACCACATCGTCCCGGTCGACATCTATCTCCCCGGCTGCCCGCCGCGGCCCGAGATGCTGATGGACGCCATCCTCAAGCTGCACCACAAGATCCAGAACTCCAAGCTCGGCGTGAACGCCGAGGAAGCGGCCCGCGAGGCGGAGGAAGCGGCGCTCAAGGCCCTGCCCACGATCGAGATGAAGGGGCTGCTGCGGTGAGCGACGCGAACGGCACCGGCGCGAACGGTTCCGCGAACGGGGTGAACCCCGAGAAGGACCTCGGCGCCTCCAACCTCCCCGGCCAGCGCGGCGAGGGCGGCGAGGAGATCCGCGTCCAGCGCGGCATGTTCGGCGCCAACAACGGCGGCGACACCTCCGGCTACGGCGGCCTGGTCCGCTCGGTCCGTCTCCCGGGACCGGCGGCCCGCCCCTACGGCGGCTGGTTCGACGAGGTCGCCGACGAACTGGAGGGCGCCCTGGAGGAACAGGGACTGCTCCCCGACAACGCCATCGAGAAGACGGTCGTCGACCGCGGCGAACTCACCTTCCACATCGAGCGCGAGCACCTGCTGCGCGTCGCCCGCACCCTGCGCGACGACCCGGCCCTGCGCTTCGAGCTGTGCACAGGCGTCAGCGGCGTCCACTACCTCCACGACAAGGGACGCGAGCTGCACGCCGTCTACCACCTGCGCTCGATCACCCACAACCGGCTGATCCGCCTCGAGGTGAGCGCCCCGGACGCCGACCCGCACATCCCGTCCCTGGTCTCCGTGTACCCGACCAACGACTGGCACGAGCGAGAGACCTACGACTTCTTCGGGATCGTCTTCGACGGTCACCCGGCCCTGACCCGGATCATGATGCCGGACGACTGGCAGGGCCATCCGCAGCGCAAGGACTACCCCCTCGGCGGCATCCCCGTCGAGTACAAGGGCGCCCAGATCCCGGCTCCGGACCAGCGGAGGTCGTACTCGTGAGCACTTCCCACGCTTCCCCCCGCGAGACCACCGAGGGCACCGTCTACACGGTCACCGGTGGCGACTGGGACGAGGTCGTGCAGTCCGCGGCCCGCGCCGACGACGAGCGCATCGTCGTCAACATGGGCCCCCAGCACCCCTCCACCCACGGGGTGCTGCGCCTGATCCTGGAGATCGAGGGCGAGACGGTCACCGAGGCCCGCTGCGGCATCGGCTACCTCCACACCGGCATCGAGAAGAACCTCGAGTTCCGCACGTGGACGCAGGGCACCACGTTCGTGACGCGCATGGACTACCTGACGTCCTTCTTCAACGAGACCGCCTACTGTCTCGCCGTCGAGAAGCTCCTCGGCATCGAGGAGCAGATCACCGAGCGCGCCAAGATCATCCGGGTGCTCCTGATGGAGCTGAACCGGCTCTCCTCGCACCTGGTGTGCATCGCCACCGGCGGTATGGAGCTCGGCGCCACCACGATCATGATCTACGGATTCCGTGATCGTGAAATGATTCTCGACATCTACGAGCTCATCACGGGCCTGCGCATGAACCACGCGTACATCCGGCCCGGCGGACTCGCCCAGGACCTGCCGCCCGGCGCGGTGGACCACATCCGCGAGTTCGTGAAGAAGATGAGGAAGAACCTCCCGGAGTACGACAAGCTCGCCACCGGGAACCCCATCTTCAAGGCCCGTATGCAGGACGTCGGCTACCTCGACCTGGCCGGCTGCATGGCCCTCGGCGCGACGGGACCGATCCTGCGCTCCACCGGCCTGCCGCACGACCTGCGCAAGGCACAGCCGTACTGCGGCTACGAGACCTACGACTTCGAGATCCCGACCGCCGACACCTGTGACTCCTACGGGCGCTTCCTGATCCGCCTGGAGGAGATGCGCCAGTCGCTGGGGATCATCGAGCAGTGCCTGGACCGGCTGCAGCCCGGCCCGGTCATGGTCGCCGACAAGAAGATCGCCTGGCCCGCCCAGCTCGCCCTGGGACCGGACGGGCTCGGCAACTCCCTCGACCACATCAAGAAGATCATGGGCACCTCCATGGAGGCCCTGATCCACCACTTCAAGCTGGTCACCGAGGGCTTCCGCGTCCCGCCGGGACAGGCGTACGCGGCCGTCGAGTCACCCAAGGGCGAACTCGGGGTGCACGCCGTTTCCGACGGCGGCACCCGCCCCTTCCGGGTCCACTTCCGCGACCCGTCCTTCACCAACCTGCAGGCCATGGCGGCGATGTGCGAGGGCGGCCAGGTCGCCGACGTCATCGTCGCCGTCGCGTCCATCGACCCCGTGATGGGAGGCGTCGACCGGTGACCACCAGTTCTTCCGAGCGGGGCGTCAGCCTGGGCATGCCCGAACTGCCCGCGCCCGCCTACCCGGACGACGTCCGAGCCCGGCTGGAGACGGACGCGCGCGAGATCATCGCCCGCTACCCGGACTCCCGCTCGGCCCTGCTGCCGTTGCTGCACCTCGTGCAGTCGGAGGAGGGCCATGTCACGCGCACCGGGATGCAGTTCTGCGCGGACGTGCTGGACCTGACCACGGCCGAGGTCACCGCCGTCGCGACCTTCTACACGATGTACCGGCGCAAGCCGAGCGGTGACTACCAGGTGGGCGTCTGCACCAACACCCTGTGTGCGGTGATGGGCGGCGACGCCATCTTCGAGGAGCTCCAGGAGCACCTCGGCGTCGGCAACGGCGAGACCACCGAGGACGGCAAGGTCACCCTGGAGCACATCGAGTGCAACGCGGCCTGCGACTTCGCGCCGGTGGTGATGGTCAACTGGGAGTTCTTCGACAACCAGTCCCCGGCCAGCGCCAAGCGCCTCGTCGACGACCTGCGCGCGGGGCGGGAGGTCGAGCCCACGCGCGGGGCGCGCCTGTGCACCTTCAAGGAGACCGCGCGGATCCTGGCCGGCTTCCCCGACGAGCGGCCAGGGGCCGTCGAGGCGAGCGGCAGTGCGGGACCGGCGTCGCTGGTGGGCCTCCGCCTGGCAAAGGGGGAGACCGCACCCGCGCGCGTGGTCCATCCGCGGGACGGCGGACCGCACGACGAGCAGGACAGGGCCGTGCACGAGCCCTCTCCGACCGAGCACCTCAGCTCGCACGACGCGCCACAGGACACGTCGGCCTCCGACCCAGCCCACCCGGCAGGGCCTGCCGCCGAGGAGGGGGAGTGATGACCTTGGCACCCGAACTCAAAGACACCAGCCCCGAGAAGCTGCTCGCACCCGTGCTGTCGGCCTTCTGGGACGAGGACAAGTCCTGGACGCTGGACGTCTACCGAAGGCACGAGGGCTACGAGGGGCTCCGCAAGGCGCTCGCCATGTCGCCGGACGACCTGATCGCGTACGTCAAGGACTCCGGTCTGCGCGGCCGCGGTGGCGCGGGATTCCCGACGGGCATGAAATGGCAGTTCATTCCCCAGGGTGATGGAAAGCCACACTATCTAGTTGTCAACGCCGACGAATCGGAGCCGGGGACCTGTAAGGACATCCCGCTCCTCTTCGCGAACCCGCACAGCCTCATCGAGGGCATTGTCATCGCGTGTTATGCCATCAGGTCGTCGCATGCCTTCATCTATCTGCGTGGTGAAGTCGTCCCCGTTCTGCGGCGGTTGCACGAGGCCGTGCGCGAGGCCTACGCGGCGGGCTACCTCGGCGAGAACATCCTGGGCAGCGGGCTGAACCTCGACCTCACCGTGCACGCCGGCGCCGGCGCGTACATCTGCGGTGAGGAGACCGCACTGCTCGACTCGCTCGAAGGCCGCCGTGGTCAACCGCGGCTCCGTCCCCCTTTCCCTGCGGTGGCGGGCCTCTATGCGTGCCCGACTGTTGTGAACAACGTCGAGTCGATCGCGTCGGTTCCCGCGATTCTGCATCGGGGCAAAGAATGGTTCCGGTCGATGGGCAGCGAGAAGTCCCCGGGCTTCACGCTCTACTCGCTCAGCGGCCATGTCGCGAGCCCCGGCCAGTACGAGGCCCCGCTCGGCATCACGCTCCGCCAGCTGCTCGAGATGAGCGGCGGGATGCGGCCGGGGCACCGGCTGAAGTTCTGGACGCCGGGCGGTTCCTCGACGCCGATGTTCACCGACGAGCACCTCGACGTGCCCCTCGACTACGAGGGCGTGGGCGCCGCCGGCTCGATGCTCGGCACCAAGGCCCTGCAGTGCTTCGACGAGACGACCTGCGTCGTCCGCGCCGTCACCCGCTGGACCGAGTTCTACGCCCACGAGTCCTGCGGCAAGTGCACACCGTGCCGTGAAGGCACCTACTGGCTCGTGCAGTTGCTGCGCGACATCGAGGCCGGCAAGGGCACCATGTCCGACCTCGACAAGCTGAACGACATCGCCGACAACATCAACGGCAAGTCCTTCTGCGCCCTCGGCGACGGCGCCGCCTCGCCGATCTTCTCCTCGCTCAAGTACTTCCGCGAGGAGTACGAGCAGCACATCACCGGCCGGGGCTGCCCCTTCGACCCGGCGAAGTCGACGGCCTGGGCCGACCGCCCGGAGGTGAACGCATGACCGTGACCACCAACGCTCCCGCGGGAGGGGGAGAGGCGGCGGTCCCGCCGGAAGATCTCGTGACGCTGACCATCGACGGCGCCGAGATCAGCGTGCCCAAGGGCACCCTGGTCATCCGGGCCGCCGAACAACTCGGCATCGAGATCCCCCGCTTCTGCGACCACCCCCTCCTCGACCCGGCCGGCGCCTGCCGCCAGTGCATCGTCGAGGTCGAGGGCCAGCGCAAGCCGATGGCGTCCTGCACCATCACCTGCACCGACGGCATGGTGGTGAAGACCCACCTCACCTCGCCGGTCGCCGAGAAGGCCCAGCACGGGGTGATGGAACTCCTTCTCATCAACCACCCGCTGGACTGCCCGGTCTGCGACAAAGGCGGCGAGTGCCCGCTGCAGAACCAGGCCATGTCGCACGGCCAGGCCGAGTCCCGCTTCGAGGGCAGGAAGCGGACGTACGAGAAGCCCGTCCCGATCTCCACACAGGTGCTGCTCGACCGCGAGCGGTGCGTGCTGTGCGCCCGCTGCACCCGCTTCTCCAACCAGGTCGCGGGCGACCCGATGATCGAGCTGCTGGAACGCGGCGCGCTGCAGCAGGTCGGCACCGGAGAGGGCGACCCCTTCGAGTCCTACTTCTCCGGCAACACGATCCAGATCTGCCCGGTGGGCGCGCTGACCTCGGCGGCGTACCGATTCCGCTCCCGCCCCTTCGACCTGGTCTCCTCGCCGAGTGTGTGCGAGCACTGCTCCGGCGGCTGCGCGACCCGCACCGACCACCGGCGCGGCAAGGTCATGCGGCGGCTCGCGGCCAACGACCCCGAGGTCAACGAGGAGTGGATCTGCGACAAGGGCCGTTTCGCGTTCCGGTACGCGCAGCAGCGCGACCGGCTCCAGACGCCGCTGGTGCGCAACGCCGAGGGCGACCTCGAACCGGCCTCCTGGCCGGAGGCGCTGCAGATCGCGGCCCAGGGTCTGCTCGCCTCGCGCGGCCGCACCGGCGTCCTCACCGGCGGCCGCCTCACCGTCGAGGACGCCTACGCGTACAGCAAGTTCGCGCGCGTGGCGCTCGACACGAACGACATCGACTTCCGCGCGCGCGTGCACAGCAGCGAGGAAGCCGACTTCCTGGCGTCCCGGATCGCCGGGCACGGCCGTGACCTGGACGGTACGGGTGTCACGTACACCTCCCTGGAGAAGGCGCCGGCCGTCCTGCTGGTGGGGTTCGAGGCCGAGGAGGAGGCGCCCGGCGTCTTCCTGAGGCTGCGCAAGGCCTGGCGCAAGCACGGGCAGAAGGTGTTCTCGCTGGCCACGCACACCACGCGCGGCCTGGAGAAGGCGGGCGGCACCCTGCTTCCCGCGGCCCCCGGCACCGAGACCGAATGGCTGGACGCGCTCGCGAGCGGGGTCGGCCTGGACGGCGACGGTGCGACTGCCGCCGAGGCGCTGCGCGTCGAGGGCGCGGTCATCGTCGTCGGCGAGCGGCTGGCCGCCGTCGCGGGCGGCCTCACCGCCGCCGTACGGGCCGCTTCCGCCACCGGCGCCCAGCTGGTGTGGATCCCGCGGCGCGCCGGAGAGCGCGGCGCCGTCGAGGCGGGCGCCCTGCCGTCGCTGCTGCCCGGCGGACGCCCGGCGACCGACCCACGCGCGCGTGAGGAGGTCGCCGCGGCCTGGGGGCTCGCCGAACTCCCGCACCGCTACGGCCGCGACACCAGCCAGATCGTCGAGGCCGCGGTCAACGGCGAGCTGCAGGCCCTGCTGGTCGCGGGCGTCGAGATCGCCGACCTGCCCGACCCGGCACGCGCACGTGAAGCACTTCACGAGGCCGGGTTCGTGGTGTCGCTGGAGCTGCGGCCCAGCGAGGTCAGCGAGCACGCCAGCGTCGTCCTGCCGGTCGCCGCGGTCGCCGAGAAGCCGGGCACCTTCCTCAACTGGGAAGGCCGCGTGCGCTTCTTCGAGGCCGCGCTCAAGCCCGACCAGATGACCCGGCGTCTCGCGCCGACCGACGCGCGCGTGCTGCAGATGCTGGCCGACGCCATGGACGTCCACCTGGGCCTGCCGGATCTGCGCACCATCCGCGCGGAGATCGACCGGCTCGGCTCCTGGGACGGCCCGCGGGCCGGCGGATCCCTGGAGAGCGCGGGCGTGCTGCCGCGGCCGGCGGCCGGAGAGGCCGTCCTCGCCGGGCACCGTCTCCTGCTCGACCTCGGCGTCCTCCAGCAGGGCGACGAGGCGCTCGCCGGAACCCGGCACGCCGCCCACGCGCGCGTGTCGGCCGCGACGGCCGCCGAGGCGGGCGTCAAGGACGGCGACGTCCTCGCCGTGACGGGTCCCGCCGGAACGACCGAACTGCCCCTGCGGATCACGGAGATGCCCGACCGGGTGGTCTGGCTTCCGCTGAACTCCGTCGGCAGCGGCGTCGCCTCCGACACCGGGGCGCTGCCCGGCGCCCTCGTCCGCATCGGCCCGGCGACGTCCGTCGGCGAGGCCCCGAAGGAGGTGGAGGCATGAGCCCGTACCTCGCCGCTGAAGACCTCTCGATGTTCGGCCGCGACCCCTGGTGGCTGGTCGTCATCAAGGCCGTCTTCTGCTTCGCCTTCCTGATGGTGACCGTGCTGTTCTCCATCGTGTGGGAGCGCAAGGTCGTCGCCTGGATGCAGCTGCGCATCGGCCCCAACCGGCACGGCCCCTGGGGCATGCTCCAGTCGCTCGCCGACGGCATCAAGCTGATGCTCAAGGAAGACGTCATCGTCAAACGCGCGGACAAGGTGGTCTACGTCCTCGCACCGATCGTCGCGGCCATCCCGGCCTTCATGGCGATCGCGGTGATCCCCTTCGGCCCGGCCGGCAACGAGATCTCGATCTTCGGCCACCGCACCACGATGCAGCTCACCGACCTGCCGATCGCGATGCTCTACATCCTCGCGGTCGCCTCGGTCGGCATCTACGGCATCGTGCTCGCGGGCTGGAGTTCCGGATCCACCTACCCGCTGCTCGGCGGCCTGCGCTCCTGCGCGCAGATGATCTCCTACGAGATCGCCATGGGTGCCGCCTTCGCCTCGGTGTTCCTCTACTCGGGCTCGATGTCGACCTCGACGATCGTCGCGCAGCAGCACGACCGCTGGTACATCCTGCTGCTGCCGGTCTCGTTCATCCTCTACATCGTCACCATGGTCGGCGAGACCAACCGCGCCCCCTTCGACATGCCGGAGTCCGAGGGCGACCTGGTCGGCGGCTTCAACACCGAGTACTCGTCCATCAAGTTCGCGATGTTCATGCTCGCCGAGTACGTCAACATGGTGACCGTCTCGGCCGTGTCGACCACGCTCTTCCTCGGCGGCTGGCGCGCCCCCTGGCCGATCAGCACCTTCTGGGAGGGCGCCAACCACGGCTGGTGGCCGCTGCTCTGGTTCGTGATCAAGGTGCAGCTGCTGCTGTTCTTCTTCATCTGGCTGCGCGGCACGCTCCCACGGGTGCGCTACGACCAGCTGATGAAGCTCGGCTGGAAGGTCCTCATCCCCGTCTCGGTCGTCTGGCTGATGCTGGTCGCGACCGTGCGGGCGCTGAGGAACGAGAACTACGGCTTCGCCGACATCACCCTCTACATCGGCGGCGGCGTCCTCGCCCTGCTGCTCCTGTCCTTCGTCGTCGACATCTTCCGCGAGAAGGCCAAGGAGAGCGAGCAGCCCGCCGCGCAACCCGCCGGATTCGACCCCATGGCGGGCGGATTCCCCGTACCGCCACTGCCCGGACAGGAGCTTCCGCCGGTTCCCCGGCGCAGCCCGCGCCGGGAGCGGGAGCTCATTGTCAGTGGTGGACCGGATACTGCCAGTGACGGATCTACGGATGGAAAGGAGGCGTCCGATGGCTGAGGAGCCGAAGGAGACCAAGCCCGGTTTCATGAACCCCGTCGCCGGCTTCGGCGTGACCTTCAAGGCCATGTTCAAGAAGCGGCTGACCGAGCAGTACCCGGAGCAGAAGAAGACCACCGCTCCGCGGTTCCACGGACGGCACCAGCTCAACCGCCATCCGGACGGCCTGGAGAAGTGCGTCGGCTGCGAGCTGTGCGCCTGGGCCTGCCCCGCCGACGCCATCTACGTGGAGGGCGCCGACAACACGGACGAGGAGCGCTACTCGCCCGGCGAGCGGTACGGGCGCGTGTACCAGATCAACTACGCCCGCTGCATCCTGTGCGGCCTGTGCATCGAGGCGTGCCCCACGCGCGCGCTCACGATGACCAACGAGTTCGAACTGGCCGACTCCAGCCGCGCCAACCTCATCTACACCAAGGAGCAGCTGCTCGCCGGCCTGGAAGAGGGCATGGTCGACTCCCCGCACGCGATCTACCCGGGGACCGACGAACAGGACTACTACCGGGGCCTGGTGACCGAGGCCGCGCCGGGCACGGTGCGGCAGGTGGCGCTCTCCAAGGGCGAGGTCCCGCAGGAGGCCGCCTCCACCTTCGGCGAGGAAGAGCCCGCGTCGGAGAGGGTGATCGGCCGATGAGCCCGCTGCAACTCGCCGCCTACTCCACCTCCACCGGAGAGGCCTTCCAGTTCTGGGTCCTCGGCACCGTCGCCGTGATCGGCGCCCTGTCCACCGTCTTCATGAAGAAGGCCGTGCACAGCGCGCTCTCCCTCGCCGGCACCATGATCGTCCTGGCGGTCTTCTACCTCGCCAACGGCGCCTACTTCCTGGGGATCGTGCAGATCGTCGTCTACACCGGCGCGATCATGATGCTGTTCCTGTTCGTGGTGATGCTCGTCGGCGTGACGGCCGCGGACTCGCTGAAGGAGACCATCAAGGGCCAGCGCTGGCTGGCCCTTCTGTGCGGCCTCGGCTTCGGCATCCTGCTGCTCGCCGGGATCGGCAACGCCTCCCTCAAGCAGTTCGACGGCCTGGCCGAGGCGAACGCGAACGGCAATGTGCAGGGCCTCGCCGCCCTGATCTTCACCAAGTACGTCTTCGCCTTCGAAATCACCGGCGCCCTGCTGATCACGGCCGCCGTCGGCGCCATGGTGCTCACCCACCGCGAGCGCACCGAGCGCGCCAAGACCCAGCGCGAGCTGTCCGAACAGCGCGTGCGCGAGGGCAAGTACGTGCCGCCGCTGCCGGCCCCCGGTGTGTACGCCCGGCACAACGCGGTCGACATCGCGGGCCTGCTCCCCGACGGCACCCCGTCGGAGCTCACGGTCAGCAAGACGCTGCGCGATCGCGGTCAGATCCGTGACGTGTCCGCCGAGGCGCTCAACGACCTGCGGGCGCTGGAGCAGCGCGCGCAGGAGCGCCTGGAGCGCACCGAGATCGAACCGGCCACCTTCAAGCGGGAGGAGGCGTCGAAGTGAACCCGGTCAACTACCTGTACCTCTCGGCCCTGTTGTTCACGATCGGTGCCACCGGCGTGCTGATCAGGCGCAACGCCATCGTGGTGTTCATGTGCATCGAGCTGATGCTGAACGCCTGCAACCTCGCGTTCGTCACCTTCTCCCGGATGCACGGCAACCTCGACGGCCAGGTCATCGCGTTCTTCACGATGGTCGTCGCCGCCGCGGAGGTCGTGGTCGGGCTCGCGATCATCGTGTCCCTGTTCCGTTCCCGCCACTCGGCCTCGGTCGACGACGCCAGCCTGATGAAGCTCTGAGGGGTCGCTGAATCGTGGAGAACCTGATTGCGCTGCTGGTGGCGGCGCCACTGCTCGGAGCGGCCGTACTGCTGTGCGGCGGCCGGCGGCTCGATGCCGTCGGCCACTGGATCGGCGTCCTGATGTCGACCCTCTCCTTCGTGTTCGCCGTGATCCTCTTCGCCGACCTGCTCGGCAAGAACGCCGAACACCGCACCCTGATCCAGCACCTGTGGACGTGGATCCCCGTCGAGAGCTTCCAGGCGGACGTCACCTTCCGCCTCGACCAGCTCTCGATGACATTCGTCCTGCTGATCACCGGCGTCGGCTCGCTGATCCACCTGTACTCGGTCGGGTACATGGAGCACGACGAGCGCCGCCGCCGCTTCTTCGGCTATCTGAACCTGTTCCTCGCGGCGATGCTGCTCCTGGTCCTCGCCGACAACTACCTGCTGCTGTACGTCGGCTGGGAGGGCGTCGGTCTCGCCTCGTACCTCCTGATCGGCTTCTGGCAGCACAAGCCCAGCGCGGCGACGGCGGCGAAGAAGGCCTTCCTGGTCAACCGCGTCGGCGACATGGGCCTGTCCATCGCGATCATGCTGATGTTCACGACGTTCGGCACCTTCGCCTTCGGACCGGTCTTCAGCCACGCGGGGGACGCCTCGGAGGGCAAGCTCACCGCCATCGCCCTGATGCTCCTGCTCGCCGCCTGCGGCAAGTCCGCCCAGGTGCCGCTGCAGTCCTGGCTCGGGGACGCGATGGAGGGCCCGACCCCGGTCTCGGCCCTCATCCACGCCGCGACGATGGTGACCGCGGGCGTCTACCTCATCGTCCGCTCGGCGGTGATCTTCAACGGCGCGCCGGACGCGCAGACGGCGGTGGTCGTGGTCGGAGCGGTCACGCTCCTGTTCGGTGCGATCGTCGGTTGCGCCAAGGACGACATCAAGAAGGCGCTGGCCGGTTCGACCATGTCGCAGATCGGCTACATGGTGCTGGCGGCGGGCCTCGGCCCCATCGGCTACGTCTTCGCGATCATGCACCTGGTGACGCACGGCTTCTTCAAGGCCGGGCTCTTCCTCGGCGCCGGTTCCGTCATGCACGGCATGAACGACGAGGTCGACATGCGCAAGTACGGCGGCCTCAGGAAGTACATGCCGATCACCTTCATCACCTTCGGCCTCGGCTACCTCGCGATCATCGGCTTCCCGTTCCTGTCCGGCTTCTTCTCCAAGGACAAGATCATCGAGGCCGCCTTCGCCAAGGGGGGCACCGAGGGCTGGATCCTGGGCACCTGCGCCCTGGTGGGCGCGGCCGTCACCGCCTTCTACATGACACGCGTGATGCTGATGACGTTCTTCGGAGAGGAGCGCTGGAAGAACCGGCCCACCCGCTCCCCGGAGGCGCCGAGCGCGGAGCCCGCCGCCGAGCACCGGGGCGAGCACGCCGAGCCGCACCCGCACGAGTCCCCGAAGGTCATGACGATCCCGATGATCGTGCTGGCCTTCGGCTCGGTCTTCGCCGGCGGGCTCTTCAGCATCAACAACAGTTTCCTGCACTGGCTGGAGCCCGTCACCGGCCACAGCGAGGGCGACTCCCCGGTCAGCGCCGGGGCCGTCACCGGCGCGACGATGGTCTGCCTGGTCATCGGCGTCGGCATCGCGTACGCCATGTACGGCCGCCGCCCGGTGCCGTCCGTCGCCCCGCGCGGGTCGCTGCTCACCCGGGCCGCCCGGCGCGACCTGCTGCAGGACGACTTCAACCACGTCGTCCTGGTCCGCGGCGGCGAGCACCTCACCCGCTCCCTGGTGTACGTCGACCACACCCTGGTCGACGGCGTCGTCAACGGCACGGCGGCCTCGGTCGGGGGCCTGTCCGGACGCATGCGCAGGCTGCAGAACGGCTTCGCGCGCTCCTACGCGGTCTCGATGTTCGGCGGCGCGGCGATCATCGTCGCCGCGACCCTGCTGATGAGGGCGGTCTGATACCGATGTCCTTTCCTCTGCTGACAGCGACGGCGGTGCTCCCGGCGATCGGCGCGATCGCCACAGCCGCCGTACCGGCCGCGCGGCGCACCGCCGCCAAGTGGCTGGCGCTGACCGTCTCGCTCGCCACCCTCGCCCTGGCCGTCACCGTCCTGGTCCGCTTCGACCCGGACGGCGGCCGCTACCAGCTCACCGAATCCCACGCCTGGATCAAGGACTTCGGAGTCCGCTACGAACTCGGCGTGGACGGCATCGCGGTGGCGCTGATCGCGCTGACCGCCCTGCTGATCCCGTTCATCATCCTCGCGGGCTGGCACGACGCCGACCCGCTGGAGACCGGAAGCCGTCGCTGGCGTCCCACACAGGGCTTCTTCGCCCTCATCCTGGGCGTCGAGGCGATGGTGATCATCTCCTTCGAGGCCACCGACGTCTTCCTCTTCTACATCTTCTTCGAAGCCATGCTCATCCCGATGTACTTCCTCATCGGCGGCTTCGGGGACCGTGCCCACGAGCACGGCGAGGAGGCGGCGTCCACGCAACGGTCGTACGCCGCCGTGAAGTTCCTCCTCTACAACCTGGTCGGCGGCCTCATCATGCTGGCCGCGGTGATCGGCCTGTACGTGGTCGCCGGGAACTTCAGCCTCCAGGAGATCGCCCAGGCCCGCGCGAACGGCTCGCTGCACATGGCGACCAGCACCGAACGCTGGCTGTTCCTCGGCTTCTTCTTCGCCTTCGCGGTGAAGGCGCCGCTGTGGCCGCTGCACACCTGGCTGCCCAACGCCATGCAGGAGTCCACCGCCCCGGTCGCCGTCCTCATCACGGCGGTCGTCGACAAGGTGGGCACCTTCGCGATGCTCCGCTTCTGCCTCCAGCTCTTCCCGGAGGCCAGCAAGTGGGCGACGCCCGTGATCCTGGTCCTGGCGCTCATCAGCATCGTCTACGGCGCACTGCTCGCGGTCGGCCAGCGGGACATCAAGCGCCTGGTGGCGTACGCGTCGATCTCGCACTTCGGCTTCATCATCATGGGCATCTTCGCGATGACCAGCCAGGGCCAGTCCGGCGCGACGCTCTACATGGTCAACCACGGGATCTCCACGGCCGCGTGGATGCTGCTGGCAGGGTTCCTGATCTCCCGGCGCGGCTCGCGGCTCATCGCCGACTACGGCGGCGTGCAGAAGGTCGCCCCGGTGCTCGCCGGCACGTTCCTGATCGGCACGCTGGCCACACTCTCCCTGCCGGGACTCGCGCCCTTCGTGAGCGAGTTCCTCGTCCTGGTCGGCACCTTCACGCGCTACCCGGCGATCGGCGTCATCGGCACCTTCGGCATCGTCCTCGCCGCGCTCTACGCCCTCGTCCTCTACCAGCGGACGATGACGGGCCCGGTGAAACCGGAGGTCTCCGCGATGCCCGACCTCAGAGCCCGTGAGCTGGTGGTCGTCGCTCCGCTGATCGTTCTGTTGATCTTCCTGGGCGTCTACCCGAAGCCGGTGACGGACATCGTCAACCCGGCCGTGAAGTCGACCCTGTCCGACGTACACAAGAAGGACCCCAAGCCCGAGGTGGAGGCGGTGGCCAAGTGAGCGCAGCAGCCGTCCACAGCCTGTGGACAACGGCGGCAACGGCGGCCGAACCGATCTCGAAGATCAACGCGCCGAAGATCGAGTACGGGCAGCTGTCGCCCACCCTGATCGTCGTGGGCGCGGCGATCGTCGGGGTACTGATCGAGGCGTTCGTGCCGCGCAGGTCGCGTTACCACGCCCAGGTGTTCGTCTCCGCCGTCGCGCTCGTCGCCGCCTTCGCGGCGGTCGTGGCGCTCGCGGCCGACGGATACGGCACCACCAAGGCGCACATCGCGGCGATGGGCGCGATCGCGGTCGACGGACCGTCCCTGTTCCTGCAGGGCACGATCCTGCTGGCCGGCCTGGTCGGCCTGTTCACCTTCGCCGAGCGGCGCCTGGATCCGGCGGCACACGGCAACCGGGTCGACTCCTTCGCCGCGCAGGCCGCGTCCGTGCCGGGCAGCGACAGCGAGAAGGCGGCCGTGAAGGCCGGGTTCACCACCACCGAGGTGTTCCCGCTGCTGCTGTTCGCGGTCTCCGGAATGCTGGTCTTCCCCTCGGCCAACGACCTGCTGACCCTCTTCGTGGCCCTGGAGGTCTTCTCCCTCCCGCTCTACCTGCTGTGCGCCCTGGCCCGCCGCAAGCGGCTCATGTCGCAGGAGGCCGCGGTCAAGTACTTCCTGCTCGGCGCCTTCGCCTCGGCGTTCACGCTGTTCGGCATCGCGCTGCTGTACGGGTACGCGGGCTCGGTGTCCTACGGCACGATCGCGCGGGTCGTCGACGGCACGGTCACCAACGTCGACCCGGCGCTGGCGGACACCATGGGCAACGACGCGCTGCTGCTGGTCGGCGGCGCGATGATCGTCATGGGGCTGCTGTTCAAGGTGGGCGCCGTCCCGTTCCACATGTGGACGCCGGACGTCTATCAGGGCGCCCCGACCCCGGTGACCGGGTTCATGGCGGCGGCGACGAAGGTGGCGGCCTTCGGCGCGCTGCTGCGCCTGCTGTACGTCGTCCTGCCCGGCCTGCGCTGGGACTGGCGGCCGGTCATGTGGGCCGTAGCGATCGTCACCATGCTGGGCGGCGCGATCGTCGCGATCACCCAGACGGACATCAAGCGGCTGCTGGCGTACTCCTCGATCGCGCACGCGGGATTCATCCTCGCGGGTGTCATCGCGACCTCGAAGGACGGCGTCTCGTCCGTCCTGTTCTACCTGGCCGCGTACTCCTTCGTGACCATCGGCGCCTTCGCCGTCGTCACCCTGGTGCGCGACGCGGGCGGCGAGGCCACCCACCTGTCCAAGTGGGCCGGACTCGGCCGCCGTTCACCGCTGGTGGCGGCCGTGTTCGCGGTGTTCCTGCTGGCCTTCGCCGGTATCCCGCTGACCTCCGGCTTCGCGGGGAAGTTCGCCGTGTTCAAGGCGGCGGCGGAGGGCGGCGCGGCGCTGCTGGTCGTGATCGGTGTGATCTCGTCCGCCATCGCTGCCTTCTTCTACATCCGCGTGATCGTGCTGATGTTCTTCAGCGAGCCCAGGCCCGAGGGCCCCACGGTCGCCGTGCCGTCCCCGCTGACGATGACCGCCATCGGGCTCGGTGTGGTGGTCACGCTGGTCCTCGGTATCGCACCGCAGTACTTCCTGGACCTGGCGAGCCAGGCGGGCGTGTTCGTGCGCTGACCCGCGAGGGGCACGCACAAGGCCCCGGTTCCCCCCATGCGGGGTGGCCGGGGCCTTCGCGCATGCCTGGTCAGGTGGTCGCGCACGTGACGTCGGGGTTGTACGCCGAGAAGAGCCCGTTGTCGTTGGGCTGGTAGATCCACGCGTGGAGGGTGTAGTAACCGGAGACCGGGTTCTTCTGGAAGGTCTGGCCGAACAGCGTCGGCGTGGCCTGCCCCGTGTCCTTGACGATCCACTCCACCGCGACCAGCTTGCGGTCGGCGCCGACCTCGTCCGTGTCCACGAAGTCGAAGTCGTCGGCGACCTTGTCCGCGTAGACCAGCGCCGCGGGTTTCGCCGGATCGAGTGAGCCGATGTTCGCCTTGTTGACGTAGTGGTAGCCCACGCCCCCCGCGGTGGTGGCGTAGCACCCGCCCAGCGGGACGAAGTCACCGTCCTTGGCGAGGCCCTCGTAGGCGTACTGGGCCGTCGCGTTGTACGTGTCGATGAGATCGGTCCAGACGGAGGGGTCGGTGTCGGCCTGGGCGGGCACGGCGGCCAGCGAGAAGGCAGCGGCCATCGCCACGGTGATGGCGGCCTTGAGGGGCCGAGGGGACATCGCGGTGCTCCTTGTGCTCGGGGATGGGCGGGCCACCCCCGTCCCGCCCGAGCAGCATGTCCCGGCCGCCGGGAGCGCGCCATGCGACCAGAGCCATTGGGCTGACGCCGGGCTCGCCGGGCACAGCCTGTGGATAACTCCGGCGCTGTCGGTCCGGGCCCCTATCGTGGGGCAGTGGTCGAGGGACGACGTACGGGGGACAGGACTATGGG